>CAZURU010000335.1:3605-5938 GCA_964623585.1 uncultured bacterium | reverse complement strand
ATCCGCGATAATCCGCGATTCTGACAAAAAAGGTGACAATAATTTTACACACCCGATGAAGTAGTTGTGTTGTGTAAATACTGACAGTGTGTTTTATAGACACACCTGTCAGATCATATTTAATCAAGGGCAGTATATTTATTAGAGGTAATTGCTTTGCTAATTATTAATTTCTTGAATAATTCAGTTAAGTATAATTCTAAAATTAAACTTGAAGTGCCAACGGTAATTCAGACCAAAAAATTAGCAAAGTTAAGATAAGTCGGTTAACTTAAGAGGAGAAACACAAGTAAAATGATGTTTGATGGTCGAAAAATTTCAGAAATTAAACCCCAAGAGTTGAAAAATCTCATTCGTAATCAAGAAGAAAACTTATGGCTTGATTTAAAACAGCAAGACTATCACCAAGATCCTAAAGATAAAGATAAGGAAAAGCGTAAACGTGAGATTTGTAAGGATGTTACGGCAATGGCTAACGCAGAGGGAGGATATATCATCATTGGTATATCGGAAACTAATAAGCTTGCACAAGATTTTTTTCCTATAGATGAAGCTGCAAAGCTTGCTCAAAGTATCAATGATATTTGCTTGAAACATATTGATCCGCGGATTCCTAATCTTGAGGTAGAACCATACCCTCTAAAATGGAAAAACAAAGACATAGAATTAGTAATTATCCATATCCCACCCAGCGTAAGGCGACCTCATAGTTTTATATGGAAGAACTCAACCAACTTTGTGAGACGTTATCGTGATGTCGCACAGGTTTCGGTGTCGCAGGCTTGTTGCAAAGGGATATGGCACATTCCAATGAAGGAATTGAAGGTTCCAATATGGGAAGTGGAAACATTATCTTATTAGAGAACGGATTTCTTGAAGTTCAATGTCCCCTTTCCACCAGTCATTTTCAATGGATGCATGATCAGTCTGGGCTCTCGGACCCATGGTTATATCCGCATGTTGTGTGTGAATTTCCTGTAAGTTTTCTGAAATTGCTCAAAGGACTTTACGATATATCTTGGATTAATTCACAGATTATTGTCCAACAAGAGTACCATAATCTTGAAAATTATGTGTTGATAGGAGGGCATCCAACCAATACTTTTTTCGGAAAAACTCCAGGTGGGACAGCAGTATATCAAAGTTCACAACCTATTATTTCAAAGAGAACTGTTGAATCAGATTTTGTCCCAGATTACGTGGCTTACGATTTGGTGAAAGAGTTATACGAAATTTTTGGTTTAGACGCTGAATGGATTCCAGATTTTGACGAAGAAGGTAATTTTACTTTAAAATAGTTACGGCACGCGGAGTGGCACTACTACTATACCTCACACCAGTTCGGAATTGTAACCCATCTAATAAGACTATCCGCATATACCTCTATAGTCCTATAGTCCCAATAATTTGATAGAATTACAGTTTTATGATAATATAGTGGTATATCCTTATAGGTGTATACCCATGAAAACCATTGCTATATTGAGTGACAAAGTCGGCGCAGTCAAGATAACCCTTGCCATTCATCTTGCAGTCGCAGCAGCACGTGCCACAGATTTTGTGTTAGTGCCGTGTCGCCCCACACTGTTTGACCTAAATGCCATCCTTGAAACTTTGGACATTGCGATGCTTGCGAAAAAGCCCGCTAAAGTTATATTGAATGCTGTCCCACCACGCGGCAGTTTTACCCAACAAGCTCGTCACGCAATTGCGACTTTAAGAAACGGGGTTATCCACGAATCGCAGAATAGACACGTAAAGGAAATATACATATCATTGTAGATATGTATAAAATATCGCAAAAACGATACATATAACATGCTCAAACCAAAAGAAGTATAAAGCCGAAATCAAAAGGAAGTACTAATGAAGTATGATTTTTCGGATTATGACATCGCTATCCGGCTTGAAACTGATGCTGCCGATGCATACTACAATCGGGGAAATGAGAATGTTCAGTTAGGACTAAACACTGCTGCAATTGCGGATTATGACAAAGCTATCCGTTTCAATCCTGATTTTGCCAAAGCATACTACAATCGGGGAAATGCTAAGGGTAACTTAGGACAATACGATGCTGCGATCTCTGATTATGACGAAGCAATCCGGATCAATCCTGATGATGCAAAAGCATACCACAATCGGGGAATTGCGAGGGTTCAGTTAGAACAACACGCTGATGCGATCTCTGATTTTGACACTGCTATCCAGCTCAATCCTGATCATGCCAAAGCATACCACAATCGGGGAATTGCGAAGGCTAAGTTAGAACAATACACTGCTGCGATTGCGGATTATGACATCGCTATCCGGCTCAATCCTGAATATGCCGA
>CAZURU010000335.1:0-3505 GCA_964623585.1 uncultured bacterium | reverse complement strand
ATGACATCGCTATCCGGCTCAATCCTGAATATGCCGATGCATACAACAATAGGGGTAGTGCGAAGGCTAAGTTAGAACAATACGCTGCTGCGATTGCGGATTATGACATCGCTATCCGGCTCAATCCTGAATATGCCGATGCATACAACAATAGGGGTAGTGCGAAGGCTAAGTTAGAACAATACGCTGCTGCGATTGCGGATTATAACCTCGCTATCCGGCTCAATCCTGATGCTGTCGATTCATACAACAATAGGGGAAATGCAAAGTATCAGTTAGGACATTACACTGCTGCGATTGCGGATTATGACATCGCTATCCGGCTCAATCCTGAATATGCCGATGCATACAACAATAGGGGAAGTGTGAAGGATCGGTTAGGGCAACACGCTGCTGCGATTGTAGATTTTGACACCGCTATCCAGATCAATCCTGATAATGCCAAAGCATACAACAATAGGGGAATTACGAAGGATCGGTTAGGACAACACGCTGCTGCGATTTCTGATTTTGACACTGCTATCCAGATCAATCCTGATGATGCCCTTGCATACCACAATAGGGAAAATGCGAAGTATCGGTTAGGACTATACACTACTGCGATTTCTGATTTTGACACTACTATCCAGATCAATCCAGATAATGCTACAGGATACGTCAATCGGGGAAATGCCAAGGCTGAGTTTGGACAATACGCTGCTGCGATTGCGGATTATGACCTCGCTATCCAGATCAATCCTGATGATGCCGATGCATACAACAATAGGGGAAGTGCGAAGGTTCTGTTAGGACAACACGCTGCTGCGATTGCAGATTTTGACACTGCTATCCAGATCAATCCTGATGATGCCTTTGCATACCACAATAGGGGATATCTGAAGGATCGGTTAGGAGGACAGCACGCTGCTGCGATTGCGGATTATGACCTCGCTATCCAGATCAATCCTGATCTTGCCCCAGCATACATCAGTAGAGGAAATGCAAAGGGTAAGTTAGGACAGCACGCTGCTGCGATTTCTGATTTTGACACTGCTATCCGGCTCAATCCTGACGATGCCAAAGCATACTACAATCGGGGAAATGCAAAGGGTAAGTTAGGACAATACGCTGCTGCTAAGCAAGACTTCCGCACTGCTATACAGCTCGCGATAAAAACAGGGGATGTAGTTGTTAAAACTGCCGCCGAGAACGCACTGCGTCTTCTAAATGAGTAAGTAAGAACACTTTATAGTAAGGAGTCAAATGTTGAAGTATACATTCAGAATAAGAAACATTATTGGCACTATAAGAAGAAAATATGACGCTCAAAACTTTTTCTAATCCTATTTCACATGTATGTAAATTGTTTCTATGCCTGTTTTGCTGTTGTAACAATGGATGTGTAACAACCAAAAGTCTTAAAAATAACCTCGATTTTCCAAAAGTTGATATTGTAATTCCAGATTGTGCATTGCTTTGTAGCACATTCTGTTAGATTGTGCTTCTTTCTACTACACATGCATCCTCAACTCTGTTTCTCAGAATAGTTTCAATTGCATAAATAATCAAACCGAAGACGCTGGAAAGTGCTATTGAACAATTCAGTGTTCCTTTCACATAATGCGCGAATTTCAGCAAAAACCTATTTCCGCGTAATCCGCGCAATCCGCGTAATCCGCGATTCAGACAAATACAGTGACAAAATTCTTACACACCCATTAGTCTGTGTAAAGGGTACTATAGTTTAATTAGGAGTTGCTTTTTTCTGACAGATTCTGATACAATAATCATATAAGCAAAATATCAGAAAAAGCAAAACGACAAACGCAATGATTTAATCTCAATAAGAAGAATATACGCAAATGGATAAAAGAACCGAACTTAATGACGAATTACGTCCTGAGTATGACGAGACATCGCTGAAAAATGGCATTCGTGGGAAATATGCAGAACGCTACGCTGCCGGTACAAATGTAATCAAACTTGACCCTGACGTAGTTGAAGCTTTTCCAAACGAAAAAGCGGTCAATGAAGCGTTGAAATCTTTATTGAAAGAGAAAATGAAAAATCAAACTTTTACAGCAAGTATCTGGCGAGTGGACAAATGGTTTATTGCACAATGTTTAGATCAGAACTTACGCATTCCCCCCGCTTGCGGGGGATAAAGGGGGGTAAATCCTTAAAAATAGCAGGAAATCCAAATAATCGAGGATAAAATCCTTGAAAAAGCGAAATTCTAAACAGAAAAACCCAAATTTGCGTAAGTCCTATAGAGGTTGATATTGCAAGTCAAGGCGAAAGTGAAAAAGAGGCATTAGACAACCTGGCAGAAGCACTGGAACTTTACTTTGAACCTCCTCAGCCAAGTTTCAAACCGGTAATCCGAAAATTTGAGGCGAAAGTCAGTGCCGCTTAAGTTATTTCCATGAACGCACACCCCAACGAACACGGATGGTTAGTATGGAATAATTTGCTTGAACTTATCACGCAACACAAAACAAAGGAATAGATAATGGACAAAAACTATAACGTTGCCGTCATCGGATGCGGTGGAATTTCACACATGCACGCCGGTTGGTATGTCAACGAACCGAGAACTACTATCACAGCGATCGCCGACCTTGACAAGGAAAGACTAAATTCGTTTGGCGAACGATACGAGGTAGAAAAAAGACACACAGATTACATTGAGATGCTTGAGACAGAAGATATTGATCTCGTTTCAGTCTGTACACGTCCGAAACATCATGCCCCGATTGTTGTAGAAGCTGCGAAACACGGTGTAAAAGGTATTCTTTCAGAAAAACCGATGGCAGAAAACCTCGGACAAGGAAAGGCGATGCTTGAAGCGTGTGAGCAAAACGGTGTAAAATTGGCAATTGACCATCAAGTGCGGTTTAGCACACCCTATCAGCAGGCAAAACAGATGATCGCTGATGGAGCAATCGGTGACATATTTCGCATCCACGGCATCTGTGGTGGCGGCGACCTAAAAGATAACGCAACCCATACCGTTGACCTTATGCTATATATTTATGGTGACCGTCCTGTCAGTTGGGTGATAGGACAGATCGAACGTATCGGCACACCGACAAAATACGATCTGCACTCAGAAGACTTCGCTATCGGATACTTCAAGTTTGAAGATAATGTCCGCGGCATCATAGAATCTGGGAATGATACTGCTCCCGGTTATCATCACATCTACTGTTATGGCACAGAAGGCGAAATAGAACTCGCAGCCCCAGGCGGACCAGGAATCCGTTACCGAAATCAAAAGACAGCCGGGGCATGGGAATCCCCCGAATTACCATCAGGAATCACACCCGTGCGTGACCTCATAGATGCCATTGAAGAGGACAGAGAACACCGTTCAAGCGGTCATTGTGGATATGCTACCCTTGAACTGCTGATGGCCATTTATGAATCATCACGAAAACGGCAAAGGGTGCGTCTACCTATGGAAGAAATGGAATCACCATTGACATTGATGATTGAGGATGGATGGGTTTAGAAAAATAAAGAC
>CAZURU010000334.1:2285-5939 GCA_964623585.1 uncultured bacterium | reverse complement strand
TAATGAAGTTAAAGAAAACATTTGGGTAATTTGGCGAGGTTAGGAAACCTCGCCAGCAGGGCGGTCTGCATGCATTATGCAAACAAGAAATTACCCGTTTAATTATTTTAACTTCATACGGTACTAAAACGGATTTGTGTAACGCTTTTCTATAAACATAGCGTCCCTACGGGACTGAAGAAGGTATACATAACGTTTTTCTCATTTAGATATGGATACCGGCACTGAGCAGTGCCTTGAATACCAGCACTGCACCAAGTATGATCACAACAGATGCGCTAATAATTGGTAACCGTTTAAGCCAGACCCCTTGTCCTGTAAACCGATCAAGTAACGGTTTTGCCATCACCATGAGGATGCCAATTGCAACAAGCACAGCTGCAAGACCGAGTGAAAATGCACACAAGATAATCACTCCCCATGTCAGCTTGTCTATGCTAATTGCGAAGAGAAGTCCAATAAGAGCGTCCACACATGGCACGATACCACCCGAGATACCCAACGTTAATAGGCCCCAAAAACCTGTGCGTTCGGTGGGAGCATGGGTGTGGGCATGTCCATGACCGTGTGAATGACTATGTGTATGCCCATGTATCTGACTGTGATTGTGTGAATGTGCAGGGTTTTGACTATCATCGTGAGTATCCGATTTGCTTTTATAATAATCTCTCATGTTCTTTACAAATAGCCATGCACCGATGCCAACAATCAACACACCTGATACAATACTCAACCATAGCACAATATCTGATTGTGCAAAGCGATGTTTTGTTACCAACAATATGACACCGATTGTGATGACGCTGAAAGTATGTGTGAAAGTGACGACAAGTCCAAGAAATACTGCGTCAATAATCCTTCCTCTTGACCCGACAAGATATGCAGCGACGACTGCTTTTCCATGTCCTGGAGTCAAGGCATGTAATCCACCAAGAACAAATGACACAATCAAAGCGATAATGACCAACGAAAACGTTATCGGTTGTGTCATAAATTTCTTGAGTTTTTCACCAGAATGTTCATGACCTTCACCCGCAAAGGCAACAGAACAAACTACACATACTAAAATTGTAATAATGAAAATAGAAAGCCAGTGTTTAGAAAGACATTGTTTTTTCAAGACTGTAACCCCTTTAGATCTTTTTATGACGCGGAGACATCTTTCAGCGATTAAGCGACATTTACAATTAGATATGGTATAACTTTCACAATACTACAGAAACCTATAATTGTTTCTGTGTTACGTATAATGATACGTTATTCTCATTAAATTTGCAAACCTTTTTCTTGATAAACGCAATGTCTGTATAGTTTGCATACAAATCAACACCACACATCTCAAAATGCTACAGTGAGTTTCGATCCATAAGTTCTTGGTAACCCATAACTTGCAAAATATGCGATGCCACTCAGTCCATAACCGTAACTGAAGTAAACTTCATCTGTTAGATTCTGACCCCAGATGGTGAGATTGACAATGCCAGTGGATATGACGACCTGGGCGTTCAACAATCCATAAGCTTCCTGACTTATCACATTTTCTGGATCAAAAAACATCTCTGTCTGTAAATGATAGTCCACCGCTGTTTTCAAAGCAATAACATCTGTTAAGGACATTGCGTAGGTAAGCCCGACGTTCCCGTTAAAACGTGGTGAATATGCTTGTTTATTCTCACTGTTGTTGATTTCATCACCGGATCGTGAGATGACTTTGAAATCTGTAATCTCTGTGTCTAAATAACCGAGATTTATAATCGCTGAGAGTCCATCTATCAGTGCCCATTCTGTTTCTAATTCGGCACCATAACTGATGCTATTTCCCAAGTTTTCACGACCGACACTGAAGGTTGCGGGGTCAATCACGGTATAAAGTTGTTGATCTTCGTAACTGATATAGAATCCGCTGAGGTTAACCTTCGCTCGGTCTTGCCTCAACATTGATTTTACGCCAGCTTCAAAGTTTAAACTATACTCTGGATCGTATTTTGCTGCATCTGCATCGCTTGTGAAAGGATTGATCCCACCCGGACGATACCCACGAGCGACGTTCCCAAAAAGCATAATATCATCTGTAATTTGATATGAGAGACCAGCCTTTGGTGATAAAGCATTGAAGGATACTGTCTCCTCGAATTCACGTGGAAAAACACCTAAATTTGGGTATAGAAAGTCTTTACCATCTTTCACATAAGACTGAACTACGTTGGCATGGCTTTCCTCAACTTCAAATCGGATCCCACCAATTACGCGAAGTCCATCAATAATCATATAATCAGCATTCCCGAAGATAGAGAAACCTGTTTGTCCGAGTGTAGTCTCATCGTTTTGAGTGTAAGGATATTGCGCAGCAGACTCCGGATCAGGTACCAAGAAGGCGTTGTCTTTACCATTGATATAATTGAATCCACTTTGCAAATTGTAACTGTAGACAAAAACACCTGCTAACCATCTCAACTGATTCCATTCGGAACTCAGGCGTATTTCCTCTGACAGTGTCACCAATTCTCTGCCGTAGTCTTCACGGGTGGCAATGTCAGCAGGCGAAAAATCGAAATCCCTCGGATCGGTTGTGTTATCTGTATACTGCAAAGATGAGATAGAATTGATTGAGAACGTATCGGTTTCGTAGTCGATTTTAAGTGCACTGTTTGACACTAATGTATTAATCGCACCCTGTACATTGTAGGTAACTTGGTATGGTGAGTCGTCCCGCAAACCCGTAAGTACTTCAGTTGTTGTTTCTCTGCCACCGACAAGAGCATAGTCGTTGATTTCTCGTTGTGCCAGAGAGCTGTTCAAGGATAAGGAGAGGTTGTCACTTGGCAGGTATGACAAACGTAAATTACCGAGATATTCTGCGTATTCTAATAGATCATCGGTCTGCAAAATAGTATTCTCAACATATCCATCTCTCAAATTTGCCCCGCCACTTAGACGTATGAACAACTGATCTACAATAAGTGGCGTTTCCATACCAACCCTCGCTTCAATTTGATTAAGATTGCCATATCCAAATGAAGCATATCCTTTGGTTTGACTGGAGGGCTGCTTCGTAATCACATTGATAACACCTCCGAGTGTATTGCGTCCATATAAGGTGCCTTGTGGTCCCCTTAGTACTTCAATTCTCTCAATGTCTGTTAGCAATGTCGGGAATGAGATCGTATTAAAAAGCGGTACACTGTCAACGTAAATGCCCACAACGGGTATTTCATCAATAGTGAATATACCTCTACTGGCTATCATCGGATAGAGTCCGCCACCATCGTCGTAGGATTTGAAATTTGGAGAGATTCTACCGATCTCGTTGATGTTATCTATCTGAAGTTCCTCAGTTTTTGTACTATCAATAGAAGCTACAGCAATTGGCACTTTCTGAAGTGCCTCCTCTCTTTTTTGTGCTGTGACAGTCTGTGTTGGCAGTTGAAATATCTCTTCTTCTGTATCCTCAGTTTCCTGTGCATAAGTTGCTACAGAAATAAGACAAAAGATAATTAGTTGGATAGAGATATTTTTTAGCATACTCATTTTCCTTTCGTGTTAGTTCATTAAGAAAAAAAATAGGTGTTTCATAGTTGATTTATGAAACGTATACACTAAAAGAATCCGTTGATGAACAGAACTGCTCGTAAAGTGTCTGCTTGTTGGGAACCA
>CAZURU010000334.1:0-2275 GCA_964623585.1 uncultured bacterium | reverse complement strand
TATAGATCATCTGTTTCATCAATATAGGTATAGTAGTTTTTGCCGAAGAAGTGTGTAATTTCCAAGTTTAAACGTAATTTACGGTTTATGTCGTAATAGATTCCGCCACCCCAATCAGAGAGTTTTGCGGTGAAATCAAAATACCGAGAATTACTCCGGTCAAGTGCGTCGTTGATGAAATCCAAGTTTGTTGTAGTGTAATAAACATAAGCACGCGCTTCACGATAACTATACACACTATGGTTTCGTATCCATGTAAAGTCTAACTGAATGCGGTTGTCCCACGAAGTTTCCGTTGATCTATCATCCTGATTGAAAGTGCCACGAAAATCTTCAAAATCCTGTGCGCGATAATAACTCGTGTCAGTCATACGAATAAGACTGAGCCTATTTGACAGTGCCAACCGATAATCTTCGTTGAAATCATAAGAGAAGGTTACATTTGCATTGACAGCGTCCTGGATGATCTGTTCGTCAAAATCTGCTTTTGTGTATAAATCAGCATCGAGATCATCTTGATTATCTATTTCAATATCATGTATATCACGAGTCAAACGGAACTTCAATTCTGTCTGAAACATGGAAGAGAATATGGATTCTGTTGGCGCATACTTTCTAAACGTTAGGTATGATCTATTGAGATAATATAGGTTACCTTTTGGGTCTATACCTTTCAACTTCAGGTCTACATCCAGCTCAGATTCTCTTTGGAAGGGTATGAGAATCTGTCGGATAAATCTCCCATCAGAAGTGAATTTTTGAATTCTCCGCAATCTATAGCGAAAAGACCGTGAGAATCCATCATAACGTGGTGTTGGATCATCAAGTCTCTTTGGTAATGTAGACAGAAAATCCTTAATATACTTCGCTTTATCAGCGACGAGTAGGGAACCATCTTTCAGATCGACAATCTTGTGAGGACTTATGAACTGTCCATCACTATCGCCATACGCACCGAATGCACGGATATACTTCCCATCAGAACCGTACTGAACGATACGATGTGCTTTCTCATCAACAATATATAGACTACCGTTATTATCCACAGTCATATCAGCAGGATGTATAACTTGTCCAGCACCGGGTTGAGAAATAGCAAAATGCGTCGTAGATTTACCGTTAGCATCCAATTTGTATATGATACCATCATCACAGACATAAAGGTTATTGTGAACATCAACTGCTAATAGGAATTCCCGTTTTGTATCCCCATGTGGAACGATGAGTGCATAATTACCTTCACTATCCAATCCAGGTGCAGCAGCTTGAAGGTTATTTACGCTCTTGCTCAAATCCTGTATCGGATAGGATGCAACGAATGTGCCTTGTGGATCAAATTTGTGAACACACGGCGCGTAGTTGAATATCTTCGGATCCTGAGTTGCGGGGATGTGCTGCAATAACCAATCCATTACATAGATGGCGTTGTCAGTACCTATTGTGATCGTCGTAGGATTGATAAATCTGAAGTGACCAGACTCGTCAACTTGTATTTGAAAAACAACGTTTCCTGTTTCTGTGTATTTGTGAATTCTGAAATTATCGGTATCCGTGATATAGATATCTCCATCTTCTCCGAATGCCATAGATAAGGTTTTTGAAAATTGTGCTTCTCCTTCACCTTTTCCACCAAATTCACCCACGAATTTAAACTCTTGTGCTGCGTCTATATGGAATGGAATGAGAAGTATGAGTGAAAGGAATAGTGTTTTAATAGTCAACTTCATGCTGTAATAGATTGATTTGATGCTCAGTAAGGTTGTGTAGACTGTGTGTTATATAACCTTTGTGTATTGTATAAGTGTTGTCATTCTACGGGGATGTTTTCATGTTTTTTTCGAATGTTATCAAGGATACCGTTGATGAATTTTGGGGACTTCGGAGTGCTATAAGACTTTGCAATCTCAACTGCTTCGTTAATAGAAGTTGCTGCATCAATATCATTGACAAAGAGTATTTCATAGGTTGCCATCCGTAGAATAGAGAGGTCTACGATAGGCATTCTATGGAGTTTCCAATTCTTGGATGTCGTTTGAAGTTCCGCATCAATTGCTTCCAGATTCTCGGTTGTGCCTTCAACAAGCTCAAGAGCAAAAGGTCGTAGGTCAAGCGAGATGTCTTGACTTATCCAAAACGTGTTTGTGACGCCTCTTATAGGTTCCTCATTAAGGTGCATTTGATACAATATTTGCATTGCGATAATTCGAGATTTTCTACGAGAAGCCATGTATTTACCAAGTTTCTGATTGCTGTATGATGTCTTATATTATACGGA
>CAZURU010000333.1:0-5942 GCA_964623585.1 uncultured bacterium | reverse complement strand
CTAAACCGAGACGATGGTTATGCAGTAACCCATACTGGGCTTATTGAGTTCTCTGACGGTAAAACACTTACTGTCAAGGATGCAGTGCATATTTTACGGGGGTTGCGGGCTTTTCTCACGTTCGCTTGCGGTTCGGCATGCGGTTTGACTCTCGTGAAAGCAATCGGTCAAAACAATAGAGAAAGGGTCTTAGAATGGGGAACCAGTCATACTGAATCTTGGGTTCAAAGAGGAATCACATGGCTGCCGACAATTGATGGAGGGGACAGTCTTTCCCACCTATTCCCTGGGTTCTGGAGTTTATATAATAATCCAGATTGGAGGGATACCATAACTACTGTTATCGATTGGTACGCCAATTGCAATAATAGTCCCTTTCATATTGGCGTGATTTTGGCACAAGCCGCGCTGGAAGCACTGGCATATAAATTAGTAGGAAAGCGAGTTGGAAATACAGGTGAATGGTTAAGACGAATGCTAACGGGCTGCGATATTGATGAGAAAATACCCGACTCGTGCAATGGTTTGAAGCAATTATCAAACAGCATAAAAAATGCAACAGGAAATGGCCACATCGGTGATGGTCCAGGGGTACTTGCAGAAATTCGCAACGATCTGGTTCATTCCCAAAAGAAGTATGGGCATATTTCTGCAGAGGCGCAGATGGATGCTCAAAAACTCGGGTGTTGGTACATAGAACTGGTAATGCTTAAAACATTTGATTATCACAGTCGATTTTGGAATCGTCTGAAGGTTATGGACGAAAACCCATACGAAAATGTACCTTGGTCAATTTGAACCACAGGATGGAAGCCCTGACTCCGTGTTTTCAATTTTGAAGATTGGCGTAATAAATCAGTAAACGAGTGAAATAGAATTGATTGGGTAGATTACCCTAGACAATTTTGTGTCGTCATACTTTATAAAACTAGGCAATTCTGACTGATGACTTCCTTTGTTACCAATGGGCCTGATATACCCGATCATCTGTTACAAGAGCATGAAGATGGGCACGTTGTATTTTTTTGTGGATCAGGAATATCTATTCCTGCCGGCTTGCCGAATTTTAAAGGATTAGTTGACAATATTTATGAAAAGTTGGGCATAGTTAAAAAGCCTCCAGAAACTGAAGCTTACGATAAAGAACAATATGATGCGGCGCTGCATCAACTAGAGAGGAGACTCCCAGGTGGACGGATAGCAGTCAGGAATCCGTTACCAACTCTTCTTAAGCCAAAGTGGCGTAGAAAGGATGCTTTGACTACCCATCGGGCATTACTACAGCTTGCAAGGGATAGAAAAGGGATGTCCAGAATATTGACAACCAATTTCGACCTGATTTTTCAACGCGTAATACAAAAGGATAAGCTTGGAATTGACAGTTTTTCTGCTCCCCTTCTTCCCATTCCTAAACCAAGTCGTTGGAATGGAATTGTTTATTTACATGGAATGCTACCTGGTGAACCGGACAACGCGGCGCTGAACCGACTGGTGCTCAGTAGTGGCGATTTTGGTCTAGCATACTTGACCGAGCGTTGGGCAGCCCGTTTTGTCAGCACTTTATTCCAGAACTACATAATTTGTTTTGTCGGATACAGTGTTAATGACCCGGTATTCCGTTACATGATGGATGCGCTTGCTGCTGATGAACTGCTGGGTGAGAAGAAGTCAGAAGCGTACGCATTTGCTGATTTTTCAGGTGATGAAAATAATATACGTGAAAAAGAAGTCGAATGGAAAGCGAAAGGTATTACCCCGCTTTTATATGAGGTGCCTGAGAATTCACAAGACCATTCTGCGCTGCACGACACCCTAAAGAATTGGGCTGACACCTATCGCGACGGTGTTCGAGGGAAGGAAATGATAATTGCTCAACATGCACCCATTCCTCCGCTGACTTCTTCTCGAACCGATTTTGCCGTAGGGCGCGTATTGTGGGCGCTGACGGATGGATTGGCAGCAAGGCGCTTCGCTGACCTGAATCCCGTACCACCGTTAGAATGGTTGGGACCGCTTATGGAAAACCAGTTTGAAGGTCAAGATTTGCCTCGATTTGGCATCACGCCGAACGGAATAGATACGCAACTGAGCTTCAGCATACTACAACGACCGTCTCCTTACTTGTTATCACCGTGGATGCGCATTGTAGATACAGGTATGCAAGAGGGGAATTGGGACGAATCCATGTCTCAATTAGCGCGTTGGCTCACCAGGCATCTTGATGATCCAAAACTGATTATTTGGCTTGCCGGGCGTGGTGGTCATGCCCATGAGAAATTTGCAAGACTGATCAGAAACCGAATGGAAGAACTTGGCAAATTAAAGAACGATGGAAAGCAGGAAGAGCTTGAACGTATCAGTGCTAACGCACCTAGGGCTATTCCTGAAAAACCAATGCGCATTTTATGGCTGCTTCTCCTGTCAGGCCGATTAAAATCACATGACCGTTCTTATGCTTTTCGAAATTGGTTACAACAAATCAAGCGCGAAGGCGTAACGCCATCTCTACGAATTCAATTGCGGGAAATTCTTGCTCCGCGGGTGAAATTACGTCCACCTTATTCTTCGAGAGGAAGGGGGCATGACAGGTCTGTGCCGCTATGTATCAGGGATATTGTTGACTGGGAACTTGTCCTGTCTAGTGACCATGTTCATGTAGCTTTTCAAAGGGAAATAAATAAGATAGAAAAATGGCAGGAATATCTCCCGCACCTGTTAGAGGACTTTACATTACTTCTGTCTGATGCCGTTGATTTGATGCGAGAGTTGGAAGGAGTAAATGAGAAACGCGATTTATCCTACCTCCATCAGCCATCTATCGGTGAGCACCCCCAGAACAGTAATTTCCGTGATTGGACTGCTCTGATCAGGTTAACTCGAGATGCCTGGTTGGCAACTGCGCAAACCGATCCAGCGCGGGCAGCCAGTATAGCTAATTCCTGGTGGCAGATACCTTACCCGATTTTCAAGCGGTTGACGTTGTTTGCAGGTACACAGACTGACGTGATTTCAGCACACCAGGCATTAGACTGGTTGCTAGCTGAAAACCGGTGGTGGTTATGGTCATCAGAAACTAAGCGAGAGTCACTGCGCCTTTTGATAGCTTTGGCTTCAAAATTGGTTTCATCTGATGTGGTCAAACTGGAACAGGCTATTCTTGAAGGTCCGCCTAGGGAAATGTACGAGGTTGTTCAGGATGAGAATGAATGGCTGCAAATCGTTGCTCGTGATGTATGGCTGCGTCTTGCGAAACTACAGGCAAGCGGCCATGAAATGGGCAAAAATGCGAAGACCAGGCTAGAAGGACTTGAACGGCAATTTCCGAATTGGCTTTTAGCTGAAGACGAAAGTGACGAATTTCCGTTCTGGGTAGGAGAAGGAAAATGGATTGATGAAACGGAAGCTTCCAAAGCGTTGTCGATGCCACGACGAGGTCGTGAACTGGTCGAATGGCTAAGGAAGTACGATAGTTTTGATAGCAATGAAAAATATAGTTGGGTTGAGCATTGTCGTAATAACTTTCCTAGCACGGCTTGCGCTTTGTATGCATTAACCAAAGAGGGTGTATGGCGAGTTACTCATTGGCGTCTAGCCCTTCAGGCATGGTCTGACAAAGAACTAACAAAACGATCATGGCGTTATATGGGGCCAATTCTGAATGATGTTTATGATGAAGACTTGCAAACACTTGCTCACCAACTCGCGTGCTGGCTTCAAGCAATCGCTGAAACTTTTGAAAGCCACGAAACAATTTTCTTAAACCTTTGCCGTCGCGTTCTTAAATTTGATTACCAGGACGAAGAGAATAATGATGATTCCATAGTAGTGGCCATCGATCATCCTGTAGGTCTTGTAACCGAGGCTTTACTGCGCTGGTGGTACAGGGGATCACCAATAAATGATGAAGGCTTGCCTGAAGCGCTCAAGCAAATTTTTACAGAGTTATGTGAAACTCGGATAAGCAAGTTTCGTTATGGGCGGCTGATTTTAGCCGCACATGTCATTTCAATTTACCGTGTAGACCAGGATTGGGCTACCAAGCATCTACTATCTAATTTTGACTGGCAACATTCAGAAACTGAAGCCCGTTTGGCTTGGGCTGGTTTTCTTTGGTCGCCACGTTTATACCGTCCACTTCTATCTGATATTAAAATCCCCATGTTAGAAACAGCGCAACGCTATACAGCCCTCGACGATATACATGCCGAACAGTATATTAGTTTTCTGACTTTTGTAGCACTTGACCCCGGCGATACGTTCACAACCGAGGAATTGGCGGGAGCAATGAAGCATTTGCCTAACTCCGGGTTAGAGAGAGTAGCACAGACATTGACTAGTACACTCGAAGGAGCAGGAGAGCAGAGGAGTGAATATTGGCTAAATCGCATAACCCCATTTCTAAAACAAATTTGGCCCCAATCCAATGAACTCATAACATCCAAGATTTCAGAAAATCTTGCACTCCTGTGTATTAACGCAGGAGATGTATTTCCAGAAGCATTGAATACATTGTTCTACTGGTTAATACCTATTGAGGATCCAAGTTATCCGATTAATCTTCTGTATGAAGCAGAACTCTGCAAAAAGCATCCGACAGATGCGTTGAATTTTCTGGATAAAATTGTTGGCGAGAATGCACAGTGGCTTACTGATGATCTGCAGAAATGTTTGAATGATATAAAACAAGCAGATCAGAAATTAGTAACCGATAGACGGTTTGAACGTCTGAATGTACTTTATAGAAGACAAGAAATGGGTCCGTGATACGGGATTAGGCCGCACAATGCCTATGTCTGCTAAGAATTGTGCATTGTGCGACCTAACCCCGTGTTTCACGACCAAAGCGTCGAGACTAGCGCCGGTATTGGAGCGAGGTATAGCGTGGTAATCGACTGAGAAGCAGGTACGTATGGATGTTGACATGACAAAGCAAGAACAACCGGATGAATCCGAAGTATGGGCAGAAGAGTGGCTCAAGCGCCAAGGCTATGACGATATTCAATGGCAACAACCCGATGATCCTCCGGATTTCGTAGTTGGAGGCCATTGTGCGGTCGAAGTGATGCGACTGAACAGGATAATAACACCCGGCAATGGCGGTCCCACTAAGAGTGAGTACGGTGCACGGAAACCGCTGAGAGACTATATAAATGAAACGCTTGCAAAACTTGCTCCTCCTGGGAATGCAGGGAAAAGTTGGAACATCGACTGTGAGTACGATCTGACTAAGCCGTGGCCAAAAAAGCAGATGGTTCACTCACAAATTTCAAAGGCATTAAAACCACTCATGGCTCCATACAATTACAGTGTGCTTTCAAGCATGTTCGCAAGGCATTTTGATCACGATAAACATGCAGTGGATGAGATTTCCTTTCCGCATCTTTGTCTGGAATGTGGCATCTGTCTTGCTCTCACGGAATTTTCCTACAGTCCGGAAGGCTTCTTTCTGGCAAATGTTTCGGACGGCAAAGGCGGTCAAGTAGCATATGAACTGAAAGAAGGGGTTGAGCATAGCCTTCGCGTCAAATCAAAGAAAATTCGAGATCAGAACAAAAAAAACAAGTATTCCAGTTGGTGGCTGATTCTGATAGACAACGTTTGCCTTGCTCCGCTACAGATTCTTTCAGAAGATGAGTTGTCATTAATCCGGGACCAGAATTTGGACTTTTGGTCCCGGGTCGTTGTAGTCAGTTCAAAAAACCTTAACTGGTACTACAACCTGCTTGGAGATAGTGCCGGTTACGGAGAGTGCTCATACTGATACTACACCAGCCGAACTTTACGCACCCAATCTTATGCCACCGAATCTGCGCCTAGCACACCAAGCTCTTGACCGCGCTGTGGACAGACTTTACCGAAAATCAGGCTGCGCTTCCGAACGTGAGCATGTAGAACACCTGTTCATGCTTTATGAAAAGTTGCGAGCCCCACTGGAAGCTGGG
>CAZURU010000332.1:0-5943 GCA_964623585.1 uncultured bacterium | reverse complement strand
ATTCTCTCATTACCGACTGTTTAGAAATGAAGCGGTGAACGGCACAATCTAACAGTATGTGCTACAGTAAAGAGGCATTTTCATTTAGAAATGGTATTATCAGGAAAGGAATTTTTTATTGTGAAAAAAACACATATATTCATATTATTTACACTATTTATCGGTTCAATCCTTTATCAATCTAACATTTTCGCCCAAGATTCACCCCAATGGCATCTTCCTGAAGGTGCTACGAAACGTCTGGGAAAAGGCTGGCTATATGAAATTCAATACTCACCAGATGGAACACGGTTGGCTGCTGGGGGTACACTTGGGGTTTGGATTTATGACACTGCAACCGATGAAGAAATTACGTTGTTGAATGGATTCGGATGGGGGGTTTCAGCACTTACTTATTCACCCGATGGAAAAATGCTTGTTAGTGGAAGTGCAAACGGAACTATTCGTTTGTGGGATTCTGAAACAGGAGAAATTCTTCAGACTCTTGACGAACATTCGCGGAGTGTCCGTAGTCTCGCTTTTAGTCCTGATGGGTCCATCCTTGCAAGCGGGAGTAGAGATAGAACCGTCCGTTTGTGGAATCCTCAAACAGGAGCCCTTCTTCACACACTCAGTGGGCATACAGACGGTCTCAACAGTGTAGTATTCAGTGGTGATGGCAGCACCGTCATCAGTGCCGGTAGAGACGATACTATCAGAATTTGGGAAACTGACACTGGCGAACTACTTAAAACACTTCAAGAACATAGAGATAATGTTGAAAGTGTTGTGGTAAGTCCAGATGGTAAAACACTTGCAAGCGGAGACCTGAACGCCATTATACATCTGTGGGATACCGCTACATGGACAATCAAGCAGACTTTACTCGGCCATACGTCTTATATATATGACCTGAAATTCAGTCCAGACGGTAGCATACTGGCAAGCGCAAGCGAGGACGACACCGTCCGTGTGTGGAATGCAAGTACAGGTAATCTATTATACACACTCGATGAACATTCTGCTGATGTCTTTGGACTTGCGTTCACACCTGATGGTTCGATACTTACCAGTAGTGCATGGGATGCTTCCATCCGTTCATGGGACGCTCTCACAGGTAAACACTTAAAAACTATCACAGGACATACGGATGCCGTTGCAAGTGTTACCTATAGTGCTGATGGCAGAATCCTCGCTACGCGAAGTTGGGATAAAACCATCCGACTCTGGGACGCTGATACGGGGCAACTTCAGCATGTCCTTATCGGACACCAAGATGATGTTGATGTCGTTGTGTTCAGTCCCGATAGCAGAACACTTGCTAGTGGCAGCCAAGATAATACCGTCCGACTATGGGATGCTATTACGGGTGAACATATAAAAACACTCAGAGGGCATTATTCATATCTGATTAGCCTTGCTTTCAGTCCAGATGGGAGTATTCTTGCCAGTGGTAGTGAAGACGATAGTATCCGCCTATGGCATGTTGACACAGGCCGATATCTCGGAGGTCTATGGGAACATGAAGCAGGTGTTGAAACCCTGGCATTCAGTCCAGATGGTACGATGCTTGCAAGTGGCAGCCGTGACGATAGAATCATCTTGTGGAATATCCAAACAAGTGATGTTATACATACTATCAGCGAACATGAAGACGATGTTTGGGCAGTTGCTTTCAGTCCAGATGGAACCAAACTGGCAAGTGGAGGTGGAGACACAGTATCTTTATGGGATGTCGCTACAGCAGAACTTCTCCAAACATTTCGTAGACCTATCGATATAGAAATTCCATTAGATGCTCCAGAAGAATTGACTGGGGATGTACCGACAGACCTTCCTGCAAATGCGACAAGTATAGTTTTTAGTCCAGATGGCAAAGTGCTTGTCAGTGGAAGTTACGACAGAACCATCCGATTATGGGACACCGAAACAGGTGAACAGCTCAGAACACTTGAAGGTCATACCTATTCTATCACGAGTGTCGCAGTCAGTCCGAATGGTACCACGATTGCAAGTGGAAGTTTTGATGGCACTGTCATCCTATGGGCATTCCCACTACCGATGAGCATTGAACAAGTTCTCACAGTACTCGTAGACGTGAACAACGATGGCACTTTAAATATCCTGGATATTGTGCTCGTAGCATCACATTTTGGCGTTACTGGTGAGAGTCCTGCTGATTTAAATGATGATGGTATTGTGAACCTTTTGGACCTCTATTTGATCGCGAATGCGTTAGAGAATGTAGAGGCGGCTCCTTCTGGGCAATCGCATTTGAAAGATCAAATCACCGCTGCACAGGTACAGGAATTGTTAACGCTTGCTACACAAAGTCTGTCAATAATCAGCGAGGACTTGCAAGTGGACATGCTTTCATATCAACGTGGGATTCATGTGTTGGAACAAATTTTGCAAAACTTGACTCCCAACGAGACAACACTGTTCGCTAATTATCCAAATCCATTCAATCCAGAGACGTGGATCCCGTATAACTTATCGACCCCTGCGGAGGTCAGACTAACCATTTACGCTGCAGATGGAAAAGTCGTACGCACCTTGACATTGGGACATCAACCCATCGGTATCTATCAGAGCAAGGGTCGTGCTGCGTATTGGGATGGCAAAAATGAGATCGGAGAAACCGTAACAAGCGGAATCTATTATTACACTTTAGTCGCTGCAGATTTTGCCGCTACACGCAAAATGCTAATTTTGAAGTAGTTCTGTGCCAAGAGGCTACACGCCAGCAGAGAACATGCTAACACCACTTGAACGGTATCGGGTGTGTAAAGTTCTTGTCACTCTATTTGTCAGAATCGCGGAGGACGCGGAGGACACGCCAGTTACATAGATGGGCGCGGAAGGGGTTTCTGGTTCATTATATGACTTTGATCAGCTACAAAGAGGCACAATCTAACAGAATGTGCTACAAAAGAAGCACAATCTAACAGAATGTCTATTCTTGGGTGAAGGTATTGAAGGTTTAGTGACAAAGGTTTACACACCCATGGTATCCTACTACTTGCTATCGTTAATAGATTATGTTATAATGCTTACAAACAAGACTGAGACAAAATAATGGCGATGCTATACTATGCTCTCACCAGAAATTCGCAAACATCTTGAACATTTCCGAATCCAGTGCAGAAGACCATTCCGTGGAAAATTCCGAGGGGAACGGCGCAGCCTAAATCGCGGCACAGGGCTTGAATTTACAGATTATCGTCCCTACCAAAGCGGTGATGACTTGCGTTATCTTGATTGGAACGCCTATGCTCGTTCAGAAAAGTTGTCTATCAAACTGTTCGAAGCAGACGAAGAACTACCGGTTACCCTATTGATAGATACAAGCCAATCGATGGCATTTGGAAATCCCACGAAGTTGGTTTTTGCGAAAAAAATCGCTGAAGCATTAGGGTACATCGCTTTAACATATTCAGATAGTGTAACGCTCTACACATTATCAGATCGCCTCAATTGCAAGTTAAACAACATCTATGGAAAATCGCAATATCCGCGACTTCTGAATGCGCTCACAACAATTAATGCAGGTGGTATAACACAATTGACCACCTGCCTAATACAACTTGCATTATCACAGACACAAGCAAGTGTTGTCATAATCCTAAGTGATTACTTAGACACTGAAGGGTACACCGATGGTATAAACGCACTGGTTGGGAGAGGGTACGCTCTGAAGTTGATCCACATTCAATGCGCTGAAGAAATAGAACCACCTCCCATGGGTGAATGGCGATTAGAAGATTCAGAGACAGGTGAGACAAAAGAGATAACAATTAACGAAGAAACAGTCGCACACTATCACAAACGCCATGCGGAATTCTGTCAAGACTTAAGTCGTTTTTGCACAGAAAAAGGCATCGGTTATAACCAAATATGCACAGATATATCTATTGAGTCAATGATATTAGAGACATTACAACGTTCAGGTCTTATTGAACGAAGACATTGAAACTTAAAAAACTCTTCCCAAGGAGAATCGTATGCAGAAAAAGTTAAGATATACAACAATAGAACTTATCCAAGGGGACATTACCGAAGAAGAGGTGGACGTGATCGTGAATGCTGCAAACGAAAAACTCATCGGTGGCGGTGGCGTAGATGGCGCAATTCGGCGGGTAGGTGGCGATCCAGTCATAGAGGAATGTGACGCCATACGAGCACGACAAGGTGGATGCCCAACGGGAAAATCGGTTATCACGACTGAACTTACCAGCACACTATATTATTCACACCGTCGGTCCAGTTTGGGAGGGTGGAGATGCAGGTGAACCCGATCTCCTCAAAAGCTGTTATAATGAGAGCATTGCATTAGCAGTAAAGAATGGTTTGTATTCTATCGCGTTCCCATCTATTAGTACAGGTGTCTACGGATATCCGACAGAAAAAGCAGCAAAGATCGCAATCCAGACAATTTGTGAATTAGCAGATAACGATGATCGCATGCCGACTTTAGTTCAGTTTGTTTTATTTGATGATGCAACTTTCGAATGTTATACAGACGCACTATCGGACATATAACTAATAAAAGCAATAGGACTTTAGGAACGATCTACGAATCGCGAACTTAAAACACGAAAATACCGTGAGAAAACACCAGCAAATACCACACATGGAAGGAAACTGACATGATCACAAGATTGGTGAACAGAGATCTATCAAAGAGAAGACGCAGGTTCGCCTTAATGTTATCTTTTATCATTCACGTGATTGCAGGTTTCATATTAGGTCTATGGTTAATAAAACCGTTGATACAAGAAATTGATGATACTTTGTACGTAGACATAGTTACGCCGGAAGTGACTAAACGAGATACTAGACAGGATGTTCCAAAACCGCGCCCTAAACCGATCCCCAAGATGATTCATCAAGTCACAAATACCGGTCTGAGAGGCGTTGCAAGTGCGGAACGTATCCCTACACCAGTCAATCCGCTTGCACCTATTCAAAAAGAAGTGCCTTTGAATGCTCCGACTATGTTAGAAAACGTCACAAGACTTGCACCTTCGCCTGAATCTATCTTGAATCGTTCAGAGCTTGATGGACCAGCACTCTCTGATATTAAAACTGCAACTGATGGTGTTTCCTCAATAGAAGGCAAACGAAGTAGTGGGACAATAGGACTCGCAGACAGAGGGAGAGGAAGTACAGGATTAGGTAATTTTACAAAGGGCACTGGGGCAGGACAAGGATTTGAAGGTTTAAAAGAAGGATTCGGAAAACTACCTACACTACGAGATGAGATTGGGGACAAATTGGGAGGTATTATCAAAGGCAGCGGAAACGATCTAAAAGGACATATCCGAATCATACGGCTCAAACATGCATTAAGTGATTGGTGGCAAGACCCCACCGCAATTCCATCTCTAATTGAATGGTTAAAGGAATGGACACCTATTCGGGCGGATATGAGTTTCGCAGGGGGTGCACTACCATTGACGGACCCAAAGATTATGAACGCACCATTAATAATCATGACAGGACACGATAGGTCAATGGCGACAGGCCGTAATTTAATGCAGAACACCACGATGAAAGCAGAATTCACACAAGCTGAACGCATTGCACTACGGAAGTATGTATTAGATAGAGGGGGCACACTATTATTTGATGATTGCGGACTGAAAGCAACATTCTCAAACACAGTTGAACATGAACTCAGAATGATATTTCCCGAATTCGCATTAGAAAAACTCCCTCATGAACACGAACTCTATAAAATCTTCTTTGATCTCAAAAAACCACCTGAAGGTGGTGAGGTGTTTTGGGGAAGTGAGAATAAAGCAAAACCCACAAGATATAAGTTCCATCGTGGAATCTACGTGCCACGAACTCCAGGCGATACGAAAAAACCGAATCTAACATTTAAAGACTCGCAAGGAATATTACGAACAACAAGCAGACTCGGTGTCATCTTCAACAGAAAAGACTACCTATGTGCAA
>CAZURU010000331.1:0-5955 GCA_964623585.1 uncultured bacterium | reverse complement strand
ATTCACAAAACAGCAATTAGATAAAACGCTAAAAGTTAATTCAAGAAAAAATCCACACAAAATTGAGTGTTTTGATAGTTCTGAACGTCTGACTTCAGACAAAGATTATCCGAACTTTTGTAAACTAATTACGCGCAACATAGAAAGGCATTGCTTATGAAATTAGACCATTCCTCAAGTGCTTTAGTTATTCTCGGTGGTTGGAACGCACATATTTTTAATCCGGATTGGATTAGGAGATATCTTTTTGATGGAAAAAAAGAAGAACTAAAGGCTGACATCCTAACTGAACTACCCTATGGTTTTAGTCCACAATTTGTTTCGCAACGCGTATCGTCTAAAGAAGTTAGAATTCAATTGCAGGGCAATAAGCTAAGTCTTAGTCCTATAGAAAACAAAGACAAATACTTTAAAAGAACAGAAGAAATTGCATTGCTTCTTGCGGATTATTTACCACATACACCTGTCTCAGGATTCGGCATGAACTTTGTGTTCACTGAAAACAGAGTTAGCGAAGAAATGAAAAACATCGTACGTCCAAAAGATCTAAGTAAAATAGAAAAGTTTGGTGCTTCATTAATTGATCAACAATATACTCGAAGTTTAGAATTGGATAGCATGATTCTAAACTTCACCATTGAACTGAAAGATAAGAGAACTACTTTTAAATTAAATTTCCATACCGATATTCGCGATTTAGCTCAATTCAAGACAAAAATATCTGAGACCTCTGTCCTAACAATGAAAGAAAAAGCAGTAGAATTCATCGTTTCAGTCTATAATTTGGAGTTAAAAGGAGTAATGAATGAGCAAATGGAATGATACAATTATAGATCCTGAAGATACATATTCAGATGATGACTCCTATAATAAAATGCCGATTAAAACCCGTGTGCCAAAGCAGGATCTGGACACAGTATTCCAAGAATTAGAGGATGAAATTTGGAAACCGTTTCAAGAGTTGGAGGTAGAGACGACATCGGAAATCCGTGTTTTTGATGTTGCCGCTTACATTTTGAGGAAAAAGGGCACCTTGAGTACGATGAAACTCCAAAAATTGGTATACTACAGTCAAGCGTGGTCATTGGTGTGGGATGAAAAGCCTCTCTTTAAGGAAGATATTGAGGCTTGGGCAAATGGTCCGGTTGTTAGAGATCTGTTTTATTACCATCGCGGCAGATATGAAATAGATACCGTGGAAATTGGCAACCCGCGTTTATTAGATCAGGAACAGAGAGAAACTGTTGATGCTGTGCTTGATTATTATGGAGATAAATCCGCCCAATGGCTTATTGAACTCACACATCTGGAAGACCCTTGGATCCAAGCCAGGGAAGGTTTGCATCCACTGGAACGGGGCAATAGGGTTATACCATTAGACGCTATGGCATTTTATTACAGTTCTTTACCTGTTGAGGATGAACTTGTAGATGAGTAAAAAGCGCAAGAAATCAAGTCGTAAGTCTAATCCAAAGACACAAAAGACACCCATATCTATTACTCCTCAGACAACCAAGGATAATAATATCGTTTGGGATGTTTCACGGATAGATGACGATGGTAAATGGGGTTGGAGGGAAATAAACTGTTCATTTTTCTTTAAACAAATTTGGAAAAAGATGCGTAACTTTGAATCTACAACTTGGGCTGCAATAGAGGGGAAAACTCACCATATGATACCTGTTAGTCGCATAGTAACATCGGCACAAAAGCGACTTGCAGAGTTAGGTCATGATGATGAGGACAGTCTGGCTTCATTTCATATCAATGGAAAGCAGAGACTGTGGGCAATTCGTAGATCTGAAAATCAGTTTTTTCTGCTTTGGTGGGACCCTAAACATGAGATTTGTCCATCACATAAAAGACATACATAAGTCTATATCAATGCGTAAGCAAACGCCAAGCAGGATTTATCTGTCGTTCATATTCACGAAAATTGTCAGGAGATAACGCAGGAAGAGGTGATTGAACGAATTACGAGAGGACAGATGAGTTTGTTTAGGGATAGAATCTTATAGAAGATTGAAAAAATTATATGTAGATTTTGAGTTGTGGTTTGCAATTGTTGTGAAAAAGATTAAACCTCAGTAATACTGCTTGAATCTCAAAATATCCTATGCCTCCGCTAACAAAATCTGCTCAACTCTCTCTTTCGCCTGTTCTACAACAGCATCCGCTTCCTGTTGCAACTGCTTTGCATTACTTCGGATTTCGGTAATGTGGTTAGCAATTTTTGCTTGTTTTGCTATATCGGGTAAAATTATCTTTAGTCGTTTCACAACGTCCCTTGTTATGCCAGTAACAGTTGCTCCTGTGATCTCTCTTTGTATTTGTAACTTACCAAAATTTGAATTTAGGTAGTAAAGCAGGTAAATGGGGTTCACACCTTCCTTTGTTCTCAGTAGGAATAGATGCTCATTTATATTCTGTCCTACATGTGCTGTGTCACTCACAATTCCAATTTTTCCTGTAGTCGCGCCATCTTTTACCAAAAGTAAATCGTTGAGATGTGTCTCAGTTCCCTTGTGTAAACTATGGAATTTGTGCGGGATGTATCTTGGTGTTCTAACCTCTACTTCACATTGATCATTTATATGTTCTCCACCAAAACTCAATATGCCAGATTGTATATTTGCAACACCACCTTTCGGGCGACTGCCGCTGTTTATTAACTCCAATAAATCAACAAGTGGTTTTACATTGCTTGATTGGCTTAGGATGTTTTGAATTGCTTTATAATGATTTTGATGATAGAACGGATCAGTCCGCAAACCCACCGTTTCACTTGCATTAACAACAAAGCATTTCTTTTCCTCAACCTCTGGCATTTCAACCCCCAATTCTGCCATCACATAGGCACCAATTGAACTCAAAAGTGCGTCTGCCTCTTGTTCCTTTTGCTTTTTCTGGGCATAGGCGAATCTCATGATATTGGCAACATGGTTCTGGATGCTGGGGGGTGGAAGAGGAATTTCAAACGCCTTAAATTCCCTTGAATTGATATTAGGTTGTCCTGAAGGTCTTTGTATTATTTTTACCCAAGACTTGTATCGACTTAAAAGAGTATAATAGAATACAAAGAAGGGGTTTACCCGAGTTTCATCAAAGCGAAAACGAATCAGATACCCTGCAAATATTGCCCTTCCATGTTCTCTTTTGTGGATAAATGTTTTACCAGCTGTAGCACCACTTCTAGCAAACAATAGATCGTTTTCCTCAAGCATATATTTTTCATCAATCTTTTTTGCTGTTTTCCAATCATCATTATGAAGGTTTCCATGATCATCTATGTCAGTGATTCGAATATATCTCACATCTTTTTGAGAATCTCCATCTATTGCTATTTCGTTTGCTCCGTACATCGGCGGTTCAGTGAGTAAACTCCGCAGAGGAACTAATGGATAATGAGAGTCTACATAATTGATAAAGGAAACGTTACTAACGTAATTTGGATCAATTCTTCCAGAAATATCGCCCCGATAGGTGAGAAAAATCTGATTTTCTCTATCAGGGCTTACCCGAAAAAATCCGGGTTCTCAATAAATTTTCGGTATCCCTCACAGATAGCTTTGAGGTCGTTAATCGGGTCTTTGCGTCCCGTTGCATCGTAACCGATATGCTCAGCAATTGCCATAAAGATTGGATGGTTGGCATTTTCTCTAACCCATTCGCGGATATCCTCTGTGTTTTTGCCTGTCCATTCCTCTTTTACAGCATCAATCTTTTCCTTGTATTCTGCTTTGATTCGACTTACCCACTCCGAATCGACTGCTGCTTTAAATGCCTCTTTGTATTCCTTTTCAAGAGCGTTCAACGCGCTCGTCTGTGTCTTAAGTTCTGCGCGTGCAGTTGCCGTGTCAAACAATTCAAATTCTGTGGTAGGTGTAGATTCAATTTCTGGGAAGAAAAAGGTACTCAGGTCTTGAACTTTTCTGGTTGGTGCTTTGCCAAGTTTCTGATTTAAGGTATCAATATTGTCTAAAATTGAGATGAATTGTTGTCTATAGTTTTCTGTTACGCCAGTCTGTGCTGGAGAACCTTTTTTGATAATAGATTGTCGTTCATTATCCAGTTCTTCAATCTGAGGTGTATAGATTGATTTATTTTTTCCCTCAATTTGGTCAATGGCAGCTTGATAACAATCATATTCCTGTTCAGAAAACTTTTGGAGGAATAGGATAGACGTTTTTACACCAGCACCGTAATGTGAGAAAGCAATCTGTGGGAGCGAAACAACAGCAAGAATTTTAAAGTGGCGTTCAATGTAATCTCGAACATATTGCAGTGAGGAATTGGTCAAGATTCCATCGGGTAGAATAATCGCGAGCTTGCCAGTGTCCCACTTAAGAAAATCAAAACATCGTTCAAGAAACAGGATTTCTGTTTTTTGGGATGTGCCATTTTTACCGAGTTCATAATCTCTAAGATACGGAAGTTCTGACTGTTTGATAACTGCTCCGAAAGGTGGATTGGTAAGGATTATATCAAACTGATCCCTTTCAAATTCGCTATGCTGATTGTATAGAATATCAAAACCGACAAGCGCGTCATTACTGATAACGTTACTGTGCCCATCATCATGGATAATCATGTTCATTTTGGCAACACGCGCGATTGAGTCGTTGACTTCAATGCCGAAGAGACGTTTTTCAGCAAAGTCATGCCAATGGAGAAAATGTTCGCGGCTTTCTTTTTCCTCATCGTAGTACTCGGATGCCTGTTTTCGGATGTAATCCATTGCATGCAACAAAAAACCGCCTGAACCGCAGGCAGGATCGAGGATGCGTTCTTCATGATCGGGTTCAACCATGTCCACCATAAACTCGACTACATTGCGTGGTGTGAAAAACTGCCCGATTTCACCTTTAAAAAAGTTTCCTAAAAATCGCTCAAATGCAACACCTTTCACATCTAAATCGGTTTGGTTGAGACTAATCCCTTGCAAATGATTAACAACAGAAAACAGGAGATTATTGTCGATTTCAATATTTTCTGTAAATACCTCTGGGTCTAATTTTTTTGCCTCCTGATAGAGACTCTTAATTCGGTTCGCAACGGATTCCGGTTTTTCATGCGTTTTAATTTGAAAATCGTAGGGTTTACCTTTTCGTCTTGACTTCTTTTCATCTCTGATTTTTATGAAAAGAATTTTGGCGAGTTCATCAAACGCTTGTGTAGGGGCAAATTTCCCACCTTGCCAAAGTGTATCGTGGCATTTCTCAAGGACACGGATGAGCTCTCCTCTTTCAATGACAGACAGTTCAGAGTGTGGGACTCCCTTTAAATATCGCCATTCTTGAACTTTGCCGTATCCGACTGGTGGATCGGCGATAATGTTTTGTGAACGTTCACCGGGTTTATAGTTTTTGACATCAAAGGATCTGCGCGTATTCCCCGCAACGACGGCGGCGTAATGTCCACGTAAAGAGTGGCAGTTACCAAAAACCTGTTCAATTGCTTGCTCAAATTCTGCCTCAGAAATACCATCTTTTTTGCACTCAATCACAATAAATGGATCTTTCTGATCATCGTCTTGAAAAACAACGATGTCAGCGGAATCGGAAGGCGTTCGACGTGGAACGGTTACCTCTAAATCAATACGGGATTGGGCATATTGAAACCGCTCGATTAATTCGACATAGAACCTTGCCCGCACCTTTTCTTCTGGGTCAGTAAATCTATATTTTTTATCGGGGACGACGTAGTAAATTCTTTTTTTGTCATTAAGGAGTTGGATGTATCCTTTTTGCTGTCCAATCTGTAGGAAATCGATTTGATTCATTGTTCGCTTGTACCTATCTACTACTCAAAGAAATTCATGCGATTATATGGCTTCTGAAATTGTTTGTCAAGTCCAAAATTATTGGAGTTGCTTTTTCTGATGGATTCTGCTACAATATCAAATAATACCATTTCTACTTTATAATATACCATTTGCGTAGGTCGTGTAGAGGC
>CAZURU010000330.1:0-5985 GCA_964623585.1 uncultured bacterium | reverse complement strand
GTGAGGGATTATTCCCTCGCGACTTCATCTACTCTCTTGATCCTCCTAGCACATATTTTGGCCCCGAAAAAGTCTTCCTTGAGGACGACACGAGTGAAAACATTCTAGAACCAATAACGGATTGCGAGCACTATCTGCCGATGAGTCACAAGAATCATTTTGATGTTCCCGACCTGCCACCAAGCCTTTATCGGGCTGTTAGTCAATTCATAGTTGCAAGAGCTATCCGTGACGTTCGCGGGCACGAGAACAAACACTCCTCAATGCTGGTAAATGTATCGCGCTTTGTATCGGTTCAGCGATCAGTTAGAAACTTGCTCAGCGTTCACCTAAGAAAAATGCGCGAGGCAGTACAGGCAAATTACGGGATGGCAGACGCTGTTGCCGATCAAAACGAATATATGTTTGCCCTGAAGAATGTTTTCATCGAAGGCTATAAACATTGCAACGTTACATGGGGGGATGTGAAGACAAAGTTGTTTGGCGTCTTGGATCGTCTTTTAGTCTACACCGTGAACGCCAGCTCTGATGAAGTGTTGGATTACAAGAGATACGAAAAAGAGGGCCGCAGCCTTACCGCAATCGCAGTGGGGGGGCTCAGTCTTTCCCGTGGTCTTACTATTGAAGGGCTATGTATCAGCTACATGTACCGGAACACACGGATGTATGACACATTGATGCAGATGGGTCGCTGGTTTGGCTACCGGTTCGGTTATGAGGACCTGTGCAGGATATATCTGTCAGAGGATTCAATAAGTTGGTACGCACATATTGCGGAAGCGTCAGAAGAACTGCGGCAGCAAATTCGGAGAATGCATCATGCGAACCGCAGTCCCAGAGAATTTGGACTCTATGTCAAGGCGCATCCCACCAGCTTGTTGATTACCGCTGCAAACAAAATGCGAAGTGGTGAACAGGTAACATTTAGATGGAATTTAAGCGAAAAACTTATCGAAAGTTATATTTTACCGGTCGACAGAGATACCAATCAGAAAAATGAGAGACTGATCGCGGGCTACTGGGAATCCGGCTTTGGCGGAGGCACAGTAAAACGGACAGATAAGGGCTGGACTATACGAGACGTTCCTGTTCATCTTATAGAAGAATTCCTGATTAAATTTGAAACTCATCCATCTTTTTCTGAACGAAAAGACGCCGCTGTTCTTTATCTTCGAGCACTTTCCGACAGATATCCGAATGGCGATGTTTTACTTATCTCATTGGAAGAGCAAGATTGCCGTAAAGATCCTAAGCAATATCGCCTCGGTGCACAGAAACGGAGAAGCGCCCAACTAAAGGGAGATGCTTGGCGAATGAGTAAAAACCGCGTAGCTTCTCGTGGAGATGAGAAGCTAGACCTAACCCCGGAACAGGTGCGAGAAGCAGAGTTGCTGGCTGGCACTACAAAAAACCCTTCGGACACCCATTTTCGTGTGGTGCGCAACAAACCCTTGCTGATGATTCACGTTATTGAACCCAAAGATACAGAGCAGCGTTTGCCAGCCTTTGGCATCAGCTTTCCCAAGGATAATGAAGAAACGGAAATAGAGGTTGTTGCCAATAAAGTGTGGATGGAACAAACGCAGATGTACGATATCTCCACCGACAGCCCTGATCAGGAAGAGGACTATGACGAATAAGGTCATGCCGTGGGACGAAATCCGGCTTCCTGTTGCAGATTACAATGTTCGTCTGCTCGCAGGCACGGGTTCCATTCCTCTTTACTGGGGCAAGGATACAGCGGGACATTGTCTGTTTATCATAGAATTGCAGGGCGACCATAGTGAACAGTTCTGGAAAGGTAACACTGCAGTCCACGGGATCAGTCTCGATCTGAGAGCATTTGATGTGAACGCCAGACAGGGGCTTGTTCTGAAGCTGGAAAAACATATCGATAAAGATATTTTTCTGAGCCTCTGTGAAACTTTGATTGCCAGCCTTCATCCCCTAACAGACTCTGGTACGGCACTTGCGGTCGTCCTGACGCACATCCAACGCTGGAAGATCTTTATGTCAGGCAGGAAAAGTCGAATTCTTTCTCCTGAGGAGATTAGAGGACTCTTCGGTGAGTTGCAGTTTCTCCGCTTGCTGTACCAAGGCGGCTTGAATGAAAAAGCCGCTGTCGAGGCTTGGGCCGGGCCCGAAGGCGGCCACCAGGATTTTATATTTGGCAATACTGCAGTGGAGATCAAATCATTATTGGGAAGAGAACGGAGCACTGTCCGAATTTCGTCTGAGGATCAACTGGAAACTCTTTGCGACAAACTTTTTCTTGTGATTTTTCGCCTTAATGAAATGTCGGAATCTGACCAAGCCATATCGTTGAACGCGTTGGTTCGTCTTATCGAGGGGGAATTGAACGATGTGGGTGCTGTTGAAAACTTCCATAGGCTCCTTGCAGCGTATGGTTATATAGAAATCGACGATTACGACAACACCAAATTCGTGGTGGCCGCGCGACATGCCTATTTCGTTGACAAGGACTTTCCACGCCTTATCCGTTCCCGGGTGCCTGAGGGTATTGTAAGAGCAACATACGAAATAGAGTTGGAAAAAATTCGGCATTTAAATGCGACCTGGTAAGGGTGACGGAAAACTGATGGAACAGGCGGTACAGGATTTTTTCCATGATTTCCGGCAGGAACTTCTGGCTGGCACAGAAGCAGGGAGTCAGTTTCAGCTTGCAGAGTTCATGCGCTTGATTACGGATGAGCTCACAGAGACAGGGTTTGTTGAAGGTTTTGAGTTTTGCCATTATCGTGCGCCACGCGGAATGCGCGTTGATGGTTACTGGTTCAACGACGAAAACGCACTCTCTCTGTTTGTCGCAGACTTCGACAACAGGGCTGAACTTGACTCGCTCACAAAAACAGATGCAGACGCAGCATTTAAGCGAGTAATAAACTTCTTTGAAGCCAGCAGAGAAAGGGAACTATATCGTGAGCTTGAGGAAACGTCGCCCGAGTATGGACTTTCTCGCGACATTTCTGACCGTAAAGACCAGATATTGCGAGTCAATTTCTTTCTTCTGTCGGAGCGCGTCCTGAGTGAACGGCTTCAGGTCCTTAGCGATAATGAAATTGCAGATACGTCTGCCACTTACCACATCTGGGATATTTCGCGACTGCAACGTCAGCAGGCATCCCGTGGGCAAAAGGAGGCACTGGACATCGATTTTCGCGAAATGTTTGGCAGAGAAATTCCCTGCTTGCGTGCGCATTTGAGCAGGAATTCCTATCAGTCATACCTCATCGTCATGCCGGGTGAGATTCTTTCAACTTTGTATGAGAAGTACGGTGCGCGGCTGTTGGAACAGAATGTCCGTTCCTTCCTTCAGGCCAGAGGTAAAGTAAACAAGGGGATCAGGACTACCATTATCAGCGAACCCGGCATGTTCTTTGCCTACAACAACGGAATTACAGCAACTGCACAGGATGTGGAAACTGTAGAGAATGAGACCGGCCTGCAGATAACGCGAATCAAGGATCTGCAAATTGTCAATGGCGGCCAGACGACTGCCTCATTGTTCCATACCCGCCGCAAGGACAAGACTTCTCTTGAAGAAATCTTCGTCCAGATGAAGCTCTCCGTTATCGATAGTGAGAAAATCGAAGAGACTGTCCCTCGTATTTCCGAGTACGCCAACACACAGAATAAAGTGAGCGCAGCCGATTTCTACTCGAATCACCCGTTTCATATACGCATGGAGGAATTTTCACGAAGAATATGGGCTCCAGCTCAACGTGGCGAGCAACGGGAAACAAAATGGTTTTACGAAAGGGCGCGGGGACAGTACGCGGACGCGCAATCGAAAATGACGTTAGCTGATCTGCGTCGTTTCAGAACTGAATATCCAAGATTGCAAACGTTCACCAAAACTGATCTGGCGAAGTTCGAGAATGTCTGGGAAGATCATCCAAAGTTTGTCAATTTTGGGGCACAAAAGAACTTTGTCCGATTTGCTGAGCGCATCGGGAAAGAATGGGAAAAATCATCGGACTCATTCAACGAGTTTTATTTCAGGCGGATTATCGCCCGCGCTCTCATTTTTAGAAAAACTGAAAAACTGGTGTCTGCTCAGCCTTGGTACAACGGCGGGTACAGAGCAAATATTGTGGCCTATGCTATTGCGATTATCTGTGAAACTTGTCGTCGACGTATGAAGTCTGTTGATTTTATGAATATATGGAAAACGCAGTCTTTGAACTCGACGCTTGTTGAGACACTCGAAGTAGCCGCAAAGTTCGCAAATGACAGCATCGTGCAAACCCCACCCGGCATTTCGAATGTCACGGAATGGTGTAAAAAGGACGCCTGTTGGACAGGCTTGCAATCAAAAATCGGTGAACTGGAAGATTCTTTTCCGTCCGGATTTTGGGACAGTCTTATCTCTCGCGCTGAACAAGAAGTGAGAATGAAGGACGCAAAAAAAACGCAGAAGATTGACAATGGAATTGATGCGCAAAGGAGAGTAGTAGAAATTGGGGCTCGTCAATGGGGAAAAATTTCTCAAGGGCTTTCAGAAAAAATGGCTATATCGTCGAAGGAGGCGGGGATTCTGAAAGTAGCACAACAGATACCGGATAAGATTCCGACAGAAAAACAGAGTGTGGTTCTTATGGATATTCTGGATAAGGCACGGGCCGAGGGCTTGATTGTCGGGTAGGCCTCTTTCCAACAGGATACCGTATCCTGTTGCCTTCCCCCCCAAAGGCGCTCCTTATGAGGTACAAGATCGCCCTTCACCCTTCTGACGAAGGCTACAGTGTGTCGGTGCCTGGCTTGCCCGGGTGTTGGTCCCAGGGCCAAACTGAAGCCGAGGCCCTCGCGAATATCGAAACCGCCATCCGTGAATATTTCAGCGTCGTCGAAGACCTCTTGGAGAACGCCGAAGTTCGGGAAATCGAACTGGCCGTCTAACCATGCCCAAGCTTCCGGGTGTCAACCATCTGGATGCGGTGCGTGCTCCATTTTCCTGCTTCTGATCGGGGTCGTGGGTATAAACCGGGCACATGGTTTACACGGGCACACTACCCTCCACATTTTGGTTGTTCCGTATTCGCCTCCAATTTTGTATATTGTGAAACACGGAAACTGTGAGACTGTGTCTATGAAGAACATTACCGTATCCATCGACGACGAAACCTATCGGCTGTCCCGTGTCAAGGCGGCTGAGGCTGGGACATCGGTTTCGGCGCTTGTTCGGGCTTACCTTGTTGCCTTGGTTCGAGGCCAAGTTCCCAAGAGGGAATTCGACCGCCTACACCGGCTTCAAGACGAGACGCTGGAGGCCATTCGCACTCGCGGTGGGGGCTTGCGGGCGGCCGATAATCTTCCGCGTGACGCATTGCACGAGCGTCATGCGTTTCCTTGATACCAATTCCTGATTTATGCCGTCAGCAACGCGGCGGAGGATGAAGGAAAACGAAGCCGCGCGCTCGAGCTGCTTGGCACGACCGTGCCCTGTTCCTCTCCGTTGTCCGCCCGCTATGCGGAACATAGCAAAATCATAGCAGAACATAGCATGAAACATAGCAAGGCATAGTAAAAGTATAGCAATTCATAGCAGAATCGCAGCAAAACATAGCAAGATTATAGCAAGCATAGCATGACATAGCAAAATATAGCAAAACATAGCAAGGCATAGCAGAAACATAGCAGGGCATAGCAAAAATATAGCAAGCATGGCAATGCGATGTTTGCACGAGCAACCCCTCTCTCACATTGGGGAGAGGGAGAAATACGAAAGACAAGACAAAGACGCTGGATCCCCGATCTGGTCGGGGATGACAGCAGGAGGAAAGGCGGGGATGGCGGGAGTGGTCATCTGAAGCCGGGGCGTGTTACAAGGGAGGCCTTCGGGAGTTCCTTTTACGAACAGGAGGCGTGTATGGCGTGGGTGTATGTGTTTGTGGCCGGGGTTTTTGAGATTGTCTGGATTACCGGGATCAAATATGCGGATGGATTTACGCGGTTGTGGCCGAG
>CAZURU010000329.1:1562-6010 GCA_964623585.1 uncultured bacterium | reverse complement strand
AGACTATAAAAAACGGAATAATGTTAAACGGTTTGTGATAGTTAATCCTAAAGTTTGTGCAATTTGTGTCGTGTTGCGTTTTCAAACTATCAATATACGGCGGAGGTAATCATGAAAGTTAATTTTGAGGAGAAATTTGAAGAAGTTTTGAAAGAAGAATCAAAAGGTTTTGATATAGATTGGTCATTAGTAGACATAGAATCTATAAACTATTATTCTACACTCATGACTGACCTACCTACCGATCTTGACAAATATACTGTTAGGATGAGAGTGGTAGAAAATGAAATTCCTGATATGGATACAGATAACTGGCTCAGATCTCATAAGTTCATCTATGGCATGATGTCAAAAAATGTTAGGACTGACTCAGAGCAGACAGATATAATGACTTTTGATATCGGAACTATTGAATCTATAGTCTTGAAAACTCGTGATGTATTCAGGAATTTTCATGGGCAGTAGACCAACATATTTTATGCTGAAAAATGGATTGAAGATATGGTTACATTGATAGTTCAACAATATGATTACCAATTTCCAGTCAACCTATCAAGACTTTTAGATCTGCCAGCTTGAATTGGTGTAGTGCTGCCCGTGCGAATTATAAGGATCTAAACCTTGAGCACATTTGCGTCATCCGAGAAAATTCATGATTCAGACAACATGTTTAGTGACAAAAGTCTTACACACCTCGTAGGCATATCAATGTTGTAAAAAAACCCATTTTCTGTTAGAATAATAGCATAGACAAGTATGTTAATTATGAATCAAATTAGAAAAATAAAAAGAGAGGAGTAGATTATGTTTGTTTGTATAGCTTGTGGTTACCTTTGGAAAGAAGCATCAGAACCTCCCGATGAGTGTCCAGCTTGCACTGCGCCGAAAGAGAAGTATATACCTTATGATGACAGAGCTGAAAGACATGTTAAACGTGCTGTTGCAGCGCATGTCATGTACCCAGATGAAGAAGGGGCTGATCTCCGAGCAGAGAATTCAGCACTCTCATCACACATAAGGTTTGCATTGGTTGGTTTGCTTGAGGATCTGAAAAAAGAATAGAACCCGTTACGTTATCCCTGATACAGATTTACTTGAAAGGAACAGTATTGACTGCGCTATGCGTAGTACGGTTAATGCTGCAATTTTATATGAAACAAATTAGATACATGTTGACACTGTTCCTGGTGTTGTTACCCGGAATAGTGTCGGCACAAAACCTTGAAGAACGTGTCGTTGAACACATCTATCCAAACGGTTTAAAACTCTTGATGATTGAGCGGCACACATCTCCTACCGTTGCCCCATATATCCTTTTCAAAGCAGGTTCCGTTGACGAATCAGACGACTCGCATGGGATTGCACACATGTTGGAACACATGCTGTTTAAGGGCACAAAGACAATTGGAACTACTGACTATGAAAATGATATATTTGTTTTGGATTAAATTTATACGATCGGCGATCAATTGGACTTAGAACGCGCGAAGGGAAGTAGGGCAGACGTAGCGACAATTACTGAATTAGAAGAATCATTGAAAGGGTTACAAGAAAAGGCTGAACAGTATGCTGTTCCTGGTGAATATACCGAAATCTACACAAAACACGGTAGTACCGGTTTTAATGCTGGCACGTCAGTCGACTTCACTATTTACACTGTAGAACTTCCTTCTAATAAACTGGAATTGTGGGCAATGCTTGAATCCGATAGACTCAAGAACGCCGTACTCAGGCAGTTTTATGTTGAACGCGAAGCAGTTAAAGAGGAACGCAGGATGAGCGTAGATTCGCAACCGGGTGGTAAACTTTATGAACAGTTTATGGCTGCCGCATTTACAGCACATCCTTATGGAACGCCTATCATCGGTTGGCCTTCTGATATTGCTTTGCTAAATCGCAAGAAAGCTGAAGCGTTCTTCAAGACTTACTATGCACCGAATAACTCAGTCATGGTAATTGTTGGTGACATAAACGTAGAAAAAACCATCAAACTGATTGAGAAGTATTTCGGTGATATACCTTCCCAACCCCTACCTGACGAAGTGACAGTAAAGGAGCCTAAACAGGAAGGTGAACGTAGAATTGAAGTTGAATTTGAAGCGGAACCGAGATTGATGATCGGTTTCCATAAACCTACTGTACCGCATTTTGATGATTATGTTTTGGATATGATCAGTGCTATTCTATCTGACGGTAGAACTTCACGTTTTTACAAGAACATAGTGGAAGAGAGCATTGCGGTCTCAGCAAACTCCATAAACGGTTATCCAGGGGCAAGATATGACAATCTCTTCGTCATCAATGCTTCACCAAGCTCACCCCATACGACTACTGATGTAGAGGAAGCTATTTACGGACAGTTGGAAATGCTGAAGAATGAACCTGTTGAAGAAAAGGAGTTTAAACGCATTCTGAAACAGATAGATGCTGGATTCATTAGAGCACTTAGCTCAAATGCGGGTATGGCAAGACAACTCGCCTTTTATGAGAGCATTGCTGGGGACTGGCGTTATATTCTCGATTGGCGGAAAAAGATGTATGAAATTACCCCTGACGACATTATGCGGGTAGCAAACACGTACTTTAACAAAAGCAACCGGACGGTCGCTACACTTGTTAAAGAGGAGAAGGTTATGGTTGCAGATACAATCATGGAGGAAAATGAATAATGGCTAATCTAATGACTAAGAGACTATTTCTCGGTTTACTTACTGTTACTATGATTGTATTGGTGATTGGATTGAGTAGTCAGCCGATCTTTGCAAAACCGCATGAGGAGCTGACTTATGAACCGATTCAGTTTACTCCACCTATTCCAGAAGTTAGGAAGTTGTCGAATGGTATGACACTGTATCTGCTTGAGGATCACGAATTGCCGGTATTTGACATAAGCGGTATCGTTAAAACTGGAACGATTTATGATCCGATTGATAAAATTGGATTAGCATCAATCTGTGCAAGTGTCATGCGGTCTGGTGGCACAGTATCACGTGAACCGGACGTTCTCAACGAAGAATTAGAATCTATGGCTGCATCCGTTGAAGTCGGTATGACTCCCGAATATGGATCCGTCAGTTTGTCAACTATGGCTGAGGATATTGAGAAAGGGTTAGAGATTTTTGCTGATGTGTTGCGTAATCCAGCATTCAGAGAAGACAAGCTTGATCTGCGGAAACAACAGGCGATAGAAGCAATACGAAGACGGAACGACAATCCTATCCAATTAGCCTGGCGGAACTTCTCAGCGATTCTATACGGTAAAAAGCATCCTTTCGGTTGGTATTCAGAAATTGAAACAGTTGAGAGTATCACTGTTGAAGACTTAAAAGCTTTTCATTCTAAGTATTATCATCCCAACAACATCATGTTGTCAATAACAGGTGATTTTGATACGGATTCACTGATTAATCAACTTGAGAACGTTTTTGCTGGCTGGATAATGAACGACACAGACTATCCTGATATACCTGCAGTTGAAGTTTTATTTGAACCATCAGTGAACCATATTCAAAAAGACCTGCCACAGACAACAATGCTGATTGGTCATCTTGGTATAAAACGAACTCCTGATTTTCCTGATTTCTTTGCCCTAAGTGTTATGAATGACATACTTGGAGAGGGTGGATTTACATCAAGGTTGATGAAGCAGGTGCGCGAAAAACACGGTCTGGCATATATGGTTGGCAGTCTGATGTCAACAAGTCTCTATACGAATCCAGGGGAATGGTTTGCCTATTGCGGTTCCAGTTCAGAGAAGACAGCACAGGCAATGTCACTCATTATTGACATTATACGCGAGATTCGTGAAAAACCTGTATCCGATGAAGAACTACAGTTAACAAAAGACTCCCTTATCAATTCGTTTGTATTTGGGTTTGAAAGCAGTTCTCAGATTGCCTTTCAACAGATGATGCTTGCATATCGGGAATTTGACCCAGATTTTCTTAAAACATACACCGACAACATAGCCAAAGTGACAGCAGAAGATGTTCAAACGGTTGCTGAAAAGTATTTACATCCAGATGGTTTGACTATAGTCACAGTGGGAAACCGAGATAACTTTGATCGTCCTCTTAGTGAATTTGGTACAGTTAATGAGATAGCAATTGAGCAACCTGAGTCTCCTCCAACCGAAGCCTTACCTGAAGGGACAGCAGCTGACATTGCCAAGGGAAAGGAGATCGTTGCTAATGTAATCAATGTCTTGGGTGGTTTAGATAGGTTAAAAGCAGTGAAGACTATTGTTTCAGATGCAAGGTCATCCTTGAATACTCCGATGGGAAAAGTTGAGATAGGTGTTGTTGCCTATCAGGTTTTTCCGGGTAAACTGCGACAAGATATGACCACTCCCCAAGGTGATTTCAGTTTTGTTTATGATGTAGAAGCAGCTTATGTCGTGTCGTCGATGGGATCACAACCGCTCCCTCCAGAAATGTCGCGTTCTATGA
>CAZURU010000329.1:0-1525 GCA_964623585.1 uncultured bacterium | reverse complement strand
GTTTTTAGAGACATTATTCCGTTATTCATCCATCTTGCAGAATCTGATGTCACTGTTCAATTTGCTGGGAATGAAGAAATCAATGGCGAGCCTACTTCTATCCTACTTGTGAAACAGCAATCGGGTGAACCCCTTAGGGTCTATATTAGCAATGAAACACATTATGTAGTAAAGTATGCGTTTCGTGAATCAGAGCAGGGGGTTATAGTAGATAAAGAGCGGTATTATTCGGATTACAAAGAGATCGGTGGTGTGAAAATCCCATATCGTGTTGATGAGCATGTAAATGGGAATCTTGCTTCTGAGAGAAGAACTACAAGTGTGAAGTTAAACATTGATGTGGATGAGTCGTTATTTGAGATTTCAGAATGAGGGAGTCGTATTTACCAGTCAGGGCTTCATAGAACAAAGACTCCTTATGCTGTAAAAAACGACTTTCTGGTTGTTTATCTCATTCTGCTTGCAAGATATGAATAACACGTTCTAATCAGGATAAGCGTCAGAGCTGTTTATAGCAAATGAACAAGTTAACAGAAAAATAACGACCCATAATAACCCAATTCTTTTCAACATTATGTTTTCTCCTCTTTGTTTATAAAAGTTCAATGTTTAATGGGATAGTCGGTTCTTTCTGATAATCCCATATCCAATAACTGTGCGCGGGGAGTTATTTGGTCCTTGTCAACCCAAGGTATTCGCAATAGATCAGCTTTACGATTAGTCCACTCCTCGTGCAGTAGCTTTTCATGAGTAAATATTATGACATGTTTTATACCCTCATGCTATCTGGGGTCACCAGTCGGCAAATACGTCGAATAATATATGGCTCTAGCATACGCTTGTGCTTCCAGGTCATCAGGTGGAAATGGGGGTATATATTTTGCCGACCAGTGTCCACGTGCTTCCGCTTCACGCCGCAATGCTTCCACAGGGTTCGTTCTTAACAATTCCTCGTCATACGTCAAAATCGTGTCATAAGTCTTTGGCTCAACTTTTTCAGTTTTTGGGAGGGGTGCGACCTGTTGAATAGGCGTGGTTTGTTCAATGATCGGCACTTCATGCCAATGATCACCATGCTGCACCATCTTAAAACCCTCTTTTGCAGCTCGCGGAGGATTCTTCAACTTCTTTTGTTGTTCTATCTTATCTTTCAGTTTTTGTGTTTCGGCTAATTGATCTTTCAGTCTTTGGTTTTCTGCTTGATGGTTAACCATCATTAGCACAAAAGCCCCTATGAATAATACAATGAAGACACCGAGTCCCCAGTACACTTTATTTTTCATGAGATTTTACTCCTTACATTTCTATCACTCCATTTTGCCCTCTGTAGAGCGGTCAAGGTGACCATCCCTTGTACTCTCAGGTTAGCAGGTGATAATGAAAGTCTCACTATTATCCTATATATTCATGTGATTGTCAACAAAAAAGCGGGTTTTAAGCTGCTTAAGGTTTGGACTGCTAAAATTCTCAAACATGGACAGATAACCATTCCTAAACAGATACGAGAGAGTTTAGGACTTAAGAA
>CAZURU010000328.1:2573-6012 GCA_964623585.1 uncultured bacterium | reverse complement strand
GAGTATGGAAACCGGCTAAATTGCAAAAATCTCAAGTCCAAAACGACTAATTCCGTTTTTAAATCCCTAAGTCCCCTTATCAGGGACTTTAAGAGGAAAAGTGGAAACCCTAACTATTTTTCAAACTCACGTTTATATAAGTCGGTAGTCTATTTCTGCTTTCCCCGTATTGCTAAATACACCCCAACACGCGATCGTTATCCGTACGGACTCCATTGCCTATTGTGCTATGTATATAGATGAAACCGATCACCTAAATAAAAGGCAGACAGAGACCATCGCCGGTTTTGTCATAGACAACAGGAATAAGTAGGAGAAAGAAAAAGTTGTGAGAGATATAAGTAATACCATTTCTATTAGATTTTCTCTCATTACCGACTTTATAGAAATGAAACTGAGAAAGGCACAATCTGGAAGAATGTGCTACAATAAAGAGACATTTTCAATTAGAAATGGTATAAAATAGATTTTTGCACACATACTAAAAGTTCATTTTATACAGGAATTTCATATTTCTTCCTGGTTCCGGCATCACAGCTTTTATACGAGATAAATGATCTCGGTAGGTAGTGTTAAGAATATTCTCTACTTCAAATACCATTAGATTATCAAGCTGCCACAAGTTGAAATTAAAGTAGAACCCAATATTGTGGACTACATACCCATCTGTCGGTTCTTCAAAATCTCCAAGACGCGTTTGACTTGCAGAATACTTTGATGTCAGGTGAAGATGAAATGGAGTTAGAGAATAATTTAATGCAAGAATTCCATTGAGTGGTGGAATATGTTCCAAAGGTCTACTATCGTTTCCAACAGTTCCGTTAACATAACTCATTGCTAATTTAATGCTGAAGTTTGATACAATCTTCGTTTTCATCTTTATTTCAACACCATTCATGACCACATCATGGCCATCATATTGATAAATCCACAACCATCCAGCAGCACCACTTCCCCACTCTTTTTCTCCAGTATTTGTCGGTTTGAGATAACTGTAGATGAGATTCTGAAATAGTGCTACGTTTAGATTGAATCTGTCGCTTGCATATTCTGCATAGAGTTCGCCTCCATATCCGTTTTCCGCATCTAATGCTGCGTTACCGATTTCATAAGAATACACAGCAAGATGTGGACCATCAGAGAAAAGCTCCTCTATGCCGGGAGCACGGTATGATTTCATGATAGTCGTGCCAACCCTTAGGTTGGAAAACCAACGGTAAATTCCAGATACTGCCCCAGAAATTCCACCGAAATCCCGTCTTTCAACAGCACCTGCTTGAATAACTGTTCCAGGATGAAAAGGTTCGGCTCGTCGGAAGTCGTATCGGATTCCACTCTGTAAGGTTAGGCGATTAATCTCTTGTTGTTTCAAATAGTATCCAGCCACCGCAAATTCACGGGTATGCGGTGTCCAATAGAATCCACCTGTTGCATGATCTCTGTATTCACTCCACAAACCAGCGATTACATTGTCAGATAGATATGCCACCACAGAGAAATTGTATGTCAGGACACCGAATTCCACACCAAGCAAACCATTAGCCTCTAATTCCTGATGTTCGTATCGGGTATACGCTGTCCGCACTTTTACTTTGCCAATCCATCTATTTTTGAAACGGTACTCCAGTATACCATCATAACGCTGCCTGTCCAGAATAATGTTGATGCCATGGATATGGCCTCCAGGGGATCCTGGAATCCCGTAATCTGAACGATAACCACCTCCTGATATACCGATAAATCCCCAAGGTTTGATAAGTGATGTACCCATGGCATAATTAAGATTTGAGAGGGCTGTGTTTTCAAGAACACCATCTGGCGTATGAATATCCGAGGCAAATCTACGATTCCATTCTATATTCCCAACAAAGTTACCGACAGGTACCATGAAGCCTGTTGTCCCTGTAAAACCTGTATTTACAGATGCCCCTTGGAAGGTCAATCTCATGATTGGACGTTTGGGAAGATAATCTGGAATACTTGTGCGTCTGACGTTAATCACGCCGCCTAAAGTGCTGGAACCGTAGATGAGCGATGCAGCCCCACGAGTGATTTCAACACTTTTTGCCGAAGTGGGGTCGATAGCAACAGCATGGTCTGCACTGGAAGCAGATTTGTCCCCACTTCGTTCTCCATCTTCAAGGATGATCAATCTATCACCCCCTAAGCCTCTTATTATAGGGCGTGCAACCGCACTTCCCAGGGTACGTTGTGAAATACCAAGTTGATCTGATAGCGTCTGCGCCAATGTCATTCCCATCTGTCTTTCCATCTCAACTTCATCTAACGACATATCACTTGTTTTCTTATAGTGTTCAAGAGATCGTCTTGAACCTATTACAGTAACCGTATCAAGTTGTTCTGCTTCAGTTCTCATTTCAATTTGAAGATGTGGCGTTGTGTTATTTACATTAACAACTTGCTCATGCAGCAGATAGTTTGCCTTTGTAAACTGAAGTGTATGTTCTCCTGCTGGAACTGTGTCAATGTTAAATTGACCGTTTTTATCTGTCTGTACAGTTTTTTCCATTCCGATAATTCGGACGGTTACACCACTAAGTCTTGCATGGTTTTGTACATCCAAGACTTCACCCTGCACCTGATGGGGCACTATTGGGTTGCTTTGTGCACTTCTGAGATAACACCAAAAACAACTAAAGGTAACAATAAGTGTGAATAGATAGGTACGTTTTATACACGTACCTATCTTTATATTTTTAAAAGGGCATTTTTTTTCTATAATCCGCATGAATACACTCCTTATTGTACCTTGACTGGAATTTGAAGTGATGCGGTATAGTCCGCATGGTTACCATGTAGGAGTTGGAGTTTTATCACAGTACTCCCCGCTGACAGACCTTCCACTCCAAAACTCAACACAGATTCGTCTTCGTCAGGGTCGTCATTGCCATGTCCAGGTTCGTCTTCCTCACCAAGGTGGATTTCAATGATTGAATCATCGTATTCAGATAGGCTTAGAGTGAAAGATACTTCTGCTTCACCTTCTTCATGATCATGGGCGAGTTCTTCATCCGCTTCCTCACGAGGATGAAATTCGTGGTTGTGGTCATCAAGGAAACTGACCACGACTGCAATTTCTTCACCAACGGTTACAGTGAGTTCACCCTTATGTTCACCTTTGAATTGACGAAATACTTCATCACCATCAACCTTGAGTACAAATCCATCTGCATCCGCATGGAATATATCTTCTTCGTGACCGTGGTCATCAGTGATAGGATTATCGTTTTCGCTGCAGCCTCCCATAAAAGGTAGGACAGCAACGATAACTATTAACAATATACGTGAGATCTCGCGTTCTAAAAAATAAGTATGCATTTTATTCTCCAATATATGAATAAAGTATGAATTATCATAATTCAACAGATTCAGATTACTTGTTAAGCTTTGTATCAGAACAAGAAACTATTGATATAAA
>CAZURU010000328.1:0-2473 GCA_964623585.1 uncultured bacterium | reverse complement strand
TTGTATCAGAACAAGAAACTATTGATATAAAGGCGGGCACAACCTGACAAGTTCAGCACCTAAACAAAACATATATGATTCAATTCACATAGTGTTTGGACTTCATGCCAAGAATTTCTAACTAAAGAACAATTATGTCTAAATATATATTCCGTAGATCAATCGGAGAATATTGGAGGAGACCGGTTCTGGATACTTGTTGTAGGATTGAAGGCAATGAAACTGACTTTAACAAGGGGTAGGGTTTCAATGCTGAGAGAATTTGAGGAAATTACAGTAGGTTGGATGTGACAATCAACGTATGTACTGTCAAATACACACGCTGGACACCTCGCATCCGTATGCGTAGGTTCACTGTCGTGATGTTCAGGACAATGATCATCATGATGTTCATGTTCATAAACATGCATAAAGGGCATTAGACTGAGAAGAGATACGTAACAAAATATCCCTATTATGAATAGGTAATTCGTTGCGTATTCAAGAAGTCTGTCTATGCGTTTCTTCGGTACTTTTGGCAGATCACTTGTTGCATCCATGTTTTCTGTAATATGTCAGTTTATATGTGAACATAAAGTGTAGATGTCGGAGTGCTTCCCGTATAGCATTGAGTTTAGACTCGCCGCCGCGGGGATGGTATGTAATCGGAATTTCAAGTATTTTCAACTCAGACTCTACTGCTTTGATGACCATTTCGGAGGCGAATTCCATGCTTATTGTTTTCAAGTCCATCTGTTCATAAGCAGCTGCAGTAAATGAACGCATCCCGCAGTGTGAATCCGCGAGGTGTGTCCCGAACAGGACACGTAAGATGCCAGAGAGTATCGGATTTCCAATGTAACGATTCGCCCACGGCATCGCTCCTGGCAGTATCTCCCCTTTGAAGCGGTTGCCTATCACAAAATCATATCCCTCTTGTAGAGGTGTGATGAACCGTTCTAAGTCTGTGAAGTCGTAGGTATCATCGGAGTCTCCCATGACAATGTATTGTCCTTTCGCAGTGGCAATCCCTGAAAGATACGCAGCACCATAACCGCGTGTGGATTGATGCACAACGCGTGCTCCCAGTTCTTCCGCAATCTTAACAGATGTATCGGTAGAGCCGTTATCTGCTACAACTATCTCACCACAAATGTCCAAAGATTTAAGGGTAGATTGTGCTTTTTCAATACAAATACCGAGGGTTTCTTCTTCATTAAGGCACGGCATGACAACGGAGATTTCTATGTTTTTATTCTTCATGGGAGATTTCCGGTTCAGTTCTGAGGTATTTTGAGTTCTTCCTTATGTCTGGTGGATAACGAATTTCCCAGATTTTTACTTCTTGTGTAGGAAACACAGGTATAAAAACGTTGCTGTGTTGTCCCCGCAGAAACAATTTTACAGCGAGGCTGTTCCATCCAAGGGCTGGGACGTAATAAGCTTGGTGAAGTTTTCCTTTAGAACCGAAGTAGAAAACAATACCGCCGTTTCCAATATCTATTGCATGTTGAGTCGGTCTATTGGTCATTAAGGTTATATTTCGGACGATATTGTGATGCGTTTTGAAATGAACGGTGACATTTATGGTATGTTGTGTATCAGACACACTGTTGTGCTCCCCTGGATTTCGGATAGGTGTTTTTGAGACTATGTCGACAAATTCCAAAGGTGTATCTTGCTCTTTGGGACGTATTTGGTATGGGGTACCAATGGAGGTATCTCTATGGATCAGTTGATAAAACTTAAAGTGTCTATCTTTTTCGGCCTTACTGCCAATTAATGAATAGGCGTGAGCTCTACCTGTTAAGTTTCGTCTTGTTAGCATGAGGTGTGTGGCATTGTGTGTTTTTAGAAATTCGAGAGCCTCTTTTTCGTTTTGTGCACAGAAAACATGCCGGTAATAAAGATGTATCCAGTGTGGTAGAAAATGATCCGAATCTGTAATGGTTTTGACACCACTGAAGACGTTGAGTTGCGTGCCGTAAGGCCAATTAGCAGCAATAACAGTGTTTTGTGGGAGTCTGTTTTTTATCCAGGTCAACGCATACGCTATGGGTCCTTTACCAGGCACGGGTTTACGCATTTCAGCAGCAGCATAAACAGAACGGGTCGCATGTTCTCCTAGAGGTGTCCAAAACAAAACGGGGACTAACACGACAATGACGACAATTGCGGAGGCAAGTCTTTCTTTTATGTGAGGATAAAGTATTTTTGCGTCTTTGAGTTTCTGTATGAAGTATGTTGGAGCGAGCCAGAGTAACCATGCTGTGCCGTAAGCGAGTGGCAGCCCGATAAAAAAGTCATAACGTTTGCCACCGCGCGCAAGTGCTACCCATAGTAGAAACCAGGTGAATGTAACGATCGTGACTAATTCATTTTTATCGGGTGTTTTACGTAAACCAGCAATGCCGAACCATAAAAATGTTAGGACCAGTGAATTGACATACTCACCGAGCTAAAGCTCTGGTGATTCTTAGGTTTTATATTGGAA
>CAZURU010000327.1:0-6034 GCA_964623585.1 uncultured bacterium | reverse complement strand
GCTGGAGCAAGGTTCAGCGATCCTTTTTTTAAGTGACAAAATCTTTACACACCCACTTCATCTCTATCTGAGTTTTTCTTTCAGGTTTTCAAGTGGGAACGCTTCATCACTTTCCCATACAAACTCAAGGACACGAGTTTCTGCTTTACCTGCCTCGCTTTCCAATTCGATTCCTGTGTCAGTCTCGTCCTGATTAGCTTGTATTTCCTCTTGCTCATCAATGTGTTCACAAAACTCGGTTACGCTGTCTCCAAACTTTTTACTAATATTCTTAATAAACTGCATATTCTTTCTAACGGTCTCTAAATCAGGAACAGTGTTTTCCTCTATTGGAACGACGCATAACAAAAAATTATCCTTTTCCTGCAAGGCTTTTTGGGTTTGTTTGGTGCTCATCTTGACGCTTTCGGTTCGTGCTGATTTGACCTCGACCCACCATTCTTGACCATTCTTAGTAATGCCCAATGTTATCATATCAGACTCAATAATTTTAAAATCCGCGCCCGTGTGAACTGTTTCCACCACAAAACCTTCATCTCTCAAGCTTTTTTGTACCCACTTTTCTACCTCTAATCCCAAGTTTCGGTTTTCAGATACTCTTTGTTGTAGTTTCTTGCGCTCAGCAAGTTTCTCAACGACTTGATCTAATTCTTCCTCAGGGGCATCCATACTTTGCACAATCTCGGCTAACTCGACATACGGTTCCAAGTTGCCTCCAGTTGACTGAAGAAGTTCCGCCATCTTCAATTCAGGAAGAGTCAATCTTATTGCTTTCAAGAATTCGATAAGAGCATGATTACCATCTGTTGTGCTAAGCGTCCAATCGCTACCCTGAAGCAAATTCGCGAGTGACTTAGCGTCAGGGGGAAAGTGTGAATCACCTTTTCTAATCCACCAGTTGTCTCGCACAACTTCCAACCATGCAGCCGGATAGTAATCGTGAGTTTTTTCGCAAGATTTACATTTTATCGTCTGAGTTTTTGACAATTGACTATCCGCCTTGATAAGATATTCAGTGATAAATTTCCAGAATAGGCGTCCACGCTCTGTGCTATTTGCTACCCTTGCCATGACCCCTCCACGTTCTACAAAATCGGTAACACTGAAGGAGGTAGTCGCTTCATGATCCTCATGATCACCTTTCAAGTCTAAGGAGAAAGCATTAAGTTTTGTCTCCTTATTGGATATTATCACATCAGTTCGAACAATACCTAAGTCATTTAGACGATTCCATATTTCCTGATCGGACACCTTTTGAAAAAAAATATCATCTAAAATGCGGTCCTGCGGAAAAAGATTTTCAAACAACTGTAAATCTTTATGCCACGAGCGAATTGGTGCCAACGGTGGCATGCGATTATCAGCACTTGGCAGCTCAACAACGGATTTGCCATCGACTGCAAACACAGGAAAATTAGATAAACGGTTGAATTCTTTTTGACTTACTATCCAACCAAAGAGGTTAACGCTGGCTTTTTTGAAAGCATCTGTATTCTTATCAGATTGATTTGTTAGTTTTGCGATGAGGTCACTAACAACTTTGCCACTCTCCATATATCCGGGTCCATCTTCTCCATCTAATGCAGTAAACCGAAGATCACGAAGTTCCTGTCGGATACGCCAATCAAGCAACTCAGCAATTTCTTTCAGAACATCTTCTATACCTCGTTCTCGATAAAGTTCTGGCAATGTGTGAAAAAAACCTTCTTGGTCAGGGACAAAATGAAGGGTATGAATTAACTCTTTGAAATCGTTATCCATGAGAAATCCATAAAGTTGATTTAACCAGTCAACACCACTAACATCTGTGCTGAGCATTTTCTGAAGATTTTCAAGATGTCCGTATCCATTAGCATTTTTGGTTTTCTCTATCATTCGTTCCGCTAGTTGCTTGCCATCAATCGCTGCTGGAAACGCTGATGTTTCATCCCCACGTATCTTTGCCCAACTTTTGATAATTTTACACCATCCTATTGCTTCCACTTGCCGCGGCAACTTCTCAGGATATTCCTTCCAAACTTTCAACAAGTCCCAAAGTGCTGTCACTCCCTCGTCAGTTTCTGCTATTGGCAATATAGCCTCTTTCCACAGCATCGCATCGCCAGTTTCATTAAGGACAATAGAAGTTCTATAGATTGCTGACATAAACTCGTCTAAGATGAATTCTTTGAGCCATTCTGCATTCAGCCAATCGTTTCCTTGAATATCAGGAATATCTACCCACCGATGCGTATGATGCCAAGCTTTTGATGCCGCGTGTTGGAGCAGACGAGTAAGCAATGTACAAGCTACTTTAATAACATCTTGATTTTTGTTATTTTTTTCATCATCGTTCATCCCAAGATATACACCGTTCCTGTTTTCTGTTGGCGTAAACTCAAAACTATTGATGACAGCAGGAAAACTAAATGCTTCGGTGCCCACCAAAGGAAATCCTAAAAATAACCTTGGAATTTTTTCAACAGACTGGCATATCCAACTACCATTTTTTGATTCCAGTGGGACGGTGACTGAGGTTTTCATATCACCTTTTACCAGAAGGTATCGCTTATCCTTTGAATTTCCATTTGTGTTCTCTGTCACTGTGATTTGCTGAACACTGGATGGATCAGGATCACGGCGTTTTACTTCAAAACAGATCTTTTCGGTTGGAAAATCAATGTTTATTCGGGAGAATTGCGGATTGGAAATAACTACGTACGGCGCACATTGCTTCAATGTTTCAATTCCGACTACAATGGCTTGCTTCGCTTTCTGTTCTCTAATGGGATATACGAATTGAGTCGTAAAGGTATTGGGCAAAGACTCCGGACGGGATTCCGTTTCAGAACTCTTAAATGCTTCCCACGCCTGTTGCATTGATTCTTGAAGTGCTTTTACGGAATCAGGTTTACGCGCAAGACGAAAATTAAACCAATTACCGTTCTCTAAATGACCTGAAACATCAATTTCCCACGATAACAAGTGTGTTGTCAAAAAACCGCTACCGTATTGTCCAATTGTCCTTTCATCTTCAACTTTCGTCGAACCATAAAAAATAAGATGGGCTATCTCGTCCACTGTGAAACCGCGTCCATTGTGCAAGAAAACAAGTTCTTCTCCACTATATTTAACCTCTGCAATAAGGTGGTTTGCAGTCTCGGGCGAAACGTCGCGTGCATTTTGTAATAGTTCCCAAATCCATCGCTTATGCATACCACTAGACTTCATCTTATCAAGATGGTTAAAAACACCTTGTGCTGTGTTTTCAGTCAGAACTTTTGTTCTCGTATCATCATAGTTTTGGTTCATCATACAATTTTCCTTAGAAAAAGATTTATCTGCAACAATAATAGGATTTATGACAAAAGTGGTCAATTAAAAATCAGCCGAGTTTTTAATTGACTGATCTAGCTAAGACCTTATCCTCATTGAAAACAACAGACTTCTCTTAGAGGATACCATGAAACATTTCCCAATACGAAACCTTATTATCTGTCTCAAAACAAGTTCAGGATAAAGCAGAGATGCATGGGATTGAACGTAATAATGGCAAGATGCACCATTGGTTTGGACGTTTTAAACGCAAATCAATTATCATTTCCAAACCTTAGAGATGGTAGACCTAACAGTTGCCTTGTTCGCCCGATTTCGTGTCAATGGAGATGTTTTTGTTATCTTAGAGGAGGGTGAAATGATGCCAAGTATCATTATTTAGTTGATACTCTCATATATTTTATCCACTGACATTTCTACTTCCTTCAACGGGCTAAATAAGCTGCTATCTAAAACAACCAAGTCAGTTTTTTCGTCAGAGATATTTCCTACACAGTCCTCTAATACTTCCCCTTCAACATCTAACATTAGATCTTTAGCTCGTCTTGTCGCACGCGATAGTAGATCAGTATAATCTCTATTAAAAACAGTGTCTGCATGTCAAAAATATTATAAATTTAGATATCTGATGTGTCATTGCCAAAAATTATTTCTTTCAATTCATCGTAAGTAGGCATTCCTAGCTTGATTAACGGGGCAAGCGTATCCCTAAGAATTCCTTCATAAGTTTCTCCAATTTCACATGCTTCCCATTCAACCACCTTATTACGGATTTGGTAAGGTGCCTTCTTTATATCAGAAAAACTGTCTCGCAATTCTATCAATTCAGTTACTTTTTGATTACAAGGTTCCAACCCTCTCTCCTTACACAGTTCATGCAACACATCATCTGAAAGTAGATAGTTTTCGATTTTTGCTCGTTTTAAAACCTTTATTCCGTTTCTTTGTAACTCTTGTACCTCCCGGGGTGTGATGTTACCGTCATGATCTCTGAGCCCTAAGACCTTTGCCCCTTTTGCAACCGCCTCAACGACTGAAATGTAATTTTGTAGGTCTCTTTTTCCTCCTGCCGAGACAAACTTTGTATCGGGGAATTCCTCAGCAAAGATTTGATTATAGCATTCTGCATCAAAACCTTTATCTCCATGACTCCCTTCACAAATAACAATTTGATCTGGTGCGACGAGGGCAGCTAAATCGTCCAAAGCAACTTCATGCGTCTGTTCCCAGAATCTACGATCAGGATCGGCAGGTTCTATAAAGACTGAACTATCAAAATCCCGGTTGCTAAAATCCAAGAATATAACTTGTTCTCCATTTTGCTTGTGCAGTTGCAATGCTTTTCGCATCATTCCAATAGCGTGTGTAGCGATCCATAATTGCGATTTATCATTGATTAGACGAAAGAGTTCATCAAGTAGTCGTCCTTGTAATCTCGGATTCATGTGTGCTTCTGGTTCGTCTATACAAAAAACCGTGTCATCATATTCTACTCTTTTAAGAAAAATATCAAAAAGCAAATCAAAAGCTGCTTTTTCTCCTCCCGAAAGATTTTGATAAAGCAAATTTCTACTTGTTCCCTTGTCGAAAGTAGGACCTATGCTCTCAGTTTTGGAAAAAATATCCAGATCATTGAGAACTACATCACTGAAAAGTCTTCCCATAGCATCTTGAATCTCAGTAAACATCCCTAAAATCTCTTTTTTCAATTGCCCTAAGTTTGTTGAGTCGTTTTCTTCTTCAGTAATTTGTTTCATCAATTTTTGATAGATATTAGAGACGAGTCTTTTAAAATTTCCAAGAGCTGCCATATCGTTTGAGATCATAGAGGCGAATCTTCTTTCAACAGTAACCGGCTGCATTCGCTGAGTTATTTGTTGAAGATCTTCCATATTAATAATTATACCCGGTTGATTACGATAAGCAGTTCGTATGCAAAAAGATTTTTCAGACAGCACATCATCGTGAAAAGTAATTTCACGATGATGTGCTAATCCAGGTACCTTCCCATAGTAATCAGGATTATTAGGTCTATTCCCTGTAATTGCTGAAGATTCATAATGGAATGCATCAAACAAAGATGACTTCCCACAACCATTCGGTCCAAGAAGAACAACAAGTTTCGCTGTTTCAGGTATATTTTGAATTCTCAAATCAGTAAATCGCTTAAAATTTCGTAAATGTATTGATTTTATTTTCAAATGTTCACCTCAACAATTGTCATCGTATCATTGCCGAATATGTCCACAACCTTAACGGCGATTTTACGCGGTCCAGGTTCACATTCATAAGCAATACTTGTTAATTCCAGAGAACGATCTTTCTTGGTGCGGAAACTTTGCCACTCATTTTCAAAGATATAGTCACCTGACCACTGTTCTTCCCATTCCTCCGTGTGAGGATTTTGCACACGGATAATCTCGCGTTTGCTCTCAAAGTCAAAATCAACTGACCAATAGTCAATCCAATCTGTCCATTCTTTCGTCAATTTCCTCGCGCAGTGGTCCGTTCTTGAGTGATGACAAAATGAGTTTGTTTTCCCCCCAAATCAACTTGTTTGTCCATCCTGTACGTTGGCGGCCGCGAGTATCAAAAAGATCGAGCTGCGTAGCATCTTCAGCGGGTTTTTCTGTGCGGGGTTCGTCTACATTTTCAATTGTCTGAAATGGTAGGACGATGTTGCAAACTTCGTTTGTTTTGCCGTTCCAAACGAGTTCTA
>CAZURU010000326.1:0-6084 GCA_964623585.1 uncultured bacterium | reverse complement strand
TAAAGCCGCTTTCGGTGAGGCTGAAACCGAAAAGATAAAAGAGTGGATAGAAGAGGTAGAACCCCTTCTTCAAGATGGGAACATCACAGAAGTTGTCGCATGCATTCGTGGGTTATCTACGAAGGATCCAGACACATCTGAGATATTAGAAAGAGAGGCGAGGTATTTTCAAAAACATGCTAAACGCATGCAGTATAAACTGTTTAGAGAAAAAGGCTATATGATTGGAAGCGGTGTGATTGAGAGTGCCTGTAAACACCTTGTGGCACAAAGATGTAGACGCGCATCTATGAGATGGACAGATGAAGGTCTCCAGTCTATCCTTGAGCTGAGATGTATGTATAAGAACAAGACTTGGCAAAAATATTGGTATCCAGACCCAGTAGATGACTCGTCTCCCAAAAAAATAGATGTCTCAACTTTGGAAACAAGAGCCGCATGATATTTTAGTGACAAAAACTTTACACACCCTGTGTCAATTAGTAATGGTGCATAACCATAGTCCTCTCTGCCTCCCGTGTGTCCCTTGTTATCGATTTAAATTCCTTTTTCACCCCTTGTATTGTTTTTAAGTATATCTGTTTGGGTAGGGGATGTCAACAGAAAATCTGTTTTTTCACAGGCGCATAGATAGCTGCCAAAAACAGAACTGTTATCCTGCTATTTTGATGTGTTTTGTGCCTTCAACGATGACAGGTATACCTCGGAAGATACAGATAGCTACTGTGGTCATTGTTTGAAGTATTTCGAGATATTGTGTGTATCTGATGCGTTTTGATAGTGAGTAAGAGTGCCATTGTGAAGAAAGCACACAATTTTTGATGTCCCTGAGAAGAATCGTGAAATTCTCGAACTTGTTGCTGCGTGCGTCCATTTGTTTTTAATCATCTCAAAAGATGTGATGGCCTGTATGAGTGTGAAGCTGCGGATTGTATCTGTGATAATTCCGCGTGTGAATATAGCGCTGGGGATCCATACGTGTATGATCTGGGGTGTTGCGAAGTATATATAGCAGATATTTTCAATGATCCGATCCAGTGCGATGTCCAAGACTGCCCCGACTTCGTTTGTCTGTTTATACTTGTGTGCAATATAACCGTCTACAGCGTCAAGTATGAAAATGAATGGGATTGTTGTGATGGCAACAAAGTCTATGTGCAGTTTTTTACCAAAGAGTGTGATGACAACAAAGGTTAAGAGGAGGCGACTGTCCGTTACGGTATTTGCCAGCATCTAAAGGGTTTCTCAAAGATGGATAGGTTTTTCAAAGATGAATAGGTTATTGAGACCAAATCCCCAACGTTTTCTTTCTATAAGCGTCCATCGGTTGAAGATATTGGAGAGACTTTCTGGATCAAATCCGTAATGCTCGTGCATAGAAAATCCTTCAACTACCCGTATTCCCTTTAACAGGTCTAAAAGTTTATCAACACGTTGGTGCTGCACCGTAAGGATAATATGTCCCCCAGGCTTTAGATATCTCCAACAAGCTTCGGTGACGTCGTAATGGAACTTCATAGGGATGTGTTCTATGACCGCCATCATTGTGATCACATCAAAGCGTGTGTCTGCTTCAAAATCATAAGGAAAATAACCCGGTATAAGACAGCAATTCTTCTGCAAACGGTGTGTTTTTAGTTCAATAAGTCTTAACGGTTTACCATCATTTGTCCTTTGAATATTGAGTCGGATTCTTTCAAATTCTCGATCACCGGTGGGAGTACTGCCTATAATAGAGTTCATCTTGGCATTTTCAAAAAGATCGCGTTTCGTTAGCATGAGATGTGTTGCGTTGTGTGCTATTAGGAATTCTAGAGCTTCGTGTTCTGATTGTGCACAAAAAACATGACGAAAATAAAGGTGTATCCAATGTGGCAGATAATGGTCTGGATCTGTGATTGTTTTAACATTTGCGAGGGTGTTCAGTTGTCCACCATAACTCCAACTTGCGGCGACAACAGACTCTTGCGGGAGTTTTGTTGTCATCCATCTGTAGGCATTTATAATCGGACTGATCCCCGGTATTGGTTGGCGTATGTGTTTCGCGTTCCTGATTAAATCTCTTGCAGGCGCGCTCTCAGGAGGATAGAAAAAGAGGAAAACCAGCATAACACAAGCCAGACAACTCTTTAACAAAACATGTGATACATGTTGTCTAAATATAGTGGTTGTATACTGAGAGTTTCTAATCTTTTGGCTGAGTACGTTTGACAAAACTTGTATGAAAATAGTCGTAAGGAAAGCAAACGAAATGCCAATGAAGAATTGGTATCTTATAGAATCACGCGAAAGAGCTGTCCAGATCAAAAACCAGGCCAAAAAAGCCACGTAAACACTATCATTCTGCTTGTTTTCATTGCTTCTCCAAGCAATATGCAGAAACCCCAAGAGTGTCCCCGCGATAGATAAAAAAAACAACCGATTGCAAAGTTCTACACCTAAGAATATATCAAGCGGTTCGCGCGAGAAAGTTGTCAAGGTAAAAAGCGCGAGCGGTATAGCAAATAAAAAATGTCTTAGTTCTTTGTAAGGATAAACACCGATAAGTATAAAGGCGATACTGGCTATGATAAAAACACCTCCGTATCGATCTATCCAATATCCGAGTGGTGGTGCTTTGAGTTCCGCAACGCTTTGCATGAGTGGTGTTTGATTGAAAGACACAGTAGTGTTAGCGAAAGTACTGAGTTGACTCAAAACATAGATAAAAGCACCGAAGAGACTGAACAGTGTTAAGCTGTATGCAATGGTGCGCGCATGTGGTTTTAGTCTCTCGGCAAAGGGGGTTTTAGTGATCAGCAAATACCGGAGGGAACGCAGCAGCAAAAGTGCTAGGGGCGGGACTAACACCAGAGATGCCACGTGTGTGGCAAACCACTCTCCCCGCTGATAGACAGATGACGTAAAGTATAACGGCAGAACGAAGGTTAACACCCAAACTATGTAATACGTAAGTCCTTCTTCAGTTATGGATGTCAGAAATCGCCATAGTTCAACACAAGATAAAAATATACCGAATGACCGGTAAAGAAAGATTAAGAGTCCGAGAAGCCCAATAGTAAAACAGACAACGGGAGCATAGAGTGTGACTTGGTAGAGCGAGACGTTTGGAAAAATAAGTGCCAGTGCCTTGTAAGTATATGCAACAGCATAGGCATAGAACGGGAGTATCTGTGATAGATCCCTGCCCAGGGGAACCCAACGGTCTGCATCTATGTCAGGCAACACGCCATGCTCAGATATATGGTTTACTCAGTCGTAGTAGAAATAACTGTCGTTTCCCATGAATTGATCAGGAGGGATTATCTCTGTTGCTAAAATACGGATCCAGAAGGCAAAGCAACAGATGCCTAGAAAAAGTAGAAAGGGACCAATGTGTTTTAAATGCTCTTTTATCAACTTAATTCCTTCTGGATCTATGCAGTTTAACTTCTATGTAAAGGATCAAGAAAAGAGAGTTTTGCCCAAAAATGCTCCCACTTTTGGGCAAAAAACAAGGTACCGGTTACTTTGACGTTGAAGGTGTCCGGCTTGAAGGATTCCTTTTGTCTGTAAGGTGCTTGTGCACAATTTCACTTAGTTCTGGATTCAACTTGCAGCACTTACATTTTTTGGACCGTGCCTGTTTTACAGCCGAAGGAATCTTTGAATAAATCGGTTCTGCCTTTCTTTTTGCCTTGGTAAATACGCTCACGAGAGCGGGATCCAAGAAATGAATTAGATTAGCAAAAACTATCAGGAGTAAAACTGCTACAAGAAGCACTAAAAGACGTTTCATCGCTTTATTCTTCTTGTTGTTTTTGTAGGAAACGTTTGACATCCGCTGCAACATCTGGATCCACTTCTTGGAGTCGTCGGAGACCGATCTCGGGTCCGTGGTGATTTAGAAATGATACTGCCCGTTTGAAACGTGACACAGAATATTTTTCGAGAAGGCGTCTTTCAAAGTCTCTCTTTGAACGTGTTGATACATCCGTTCCAGAAAGTGTTTTAAGCTTTTCTAACTTCTCCACTACAGTAGCATCTTCCGATGGAGAAACGGAAAATTGTGCTTGAAATTTAGAGGCTATTTTTGCGTCACTCATTTCCAAAAAACGTTCGATTGGAATACCAGCTGCTTGCTCAAAAATGTCCCGGATTTCTGCCATCTCATTTACTTCTAATGTATCTAAAAAACTTTGCCAAGTCTCAACTTCCTCTGGAGTTATCATGGTATCTGGATGTTTTTGAGAAAGTTCAAAGGGGATTTCCTCTGATGGATTCTCTGTCAGAACATCAGGCAAAACATCCGCTGCCTGTTCAGGCAAAACATCCGCTGCCTGTTCAAGTTCTTTAGGTAATGGATTAGATACTCTTTTTCCATTTTCATCCACATAAACGTCCTCATATTCTATAAAATAACGTAGGTCTTTATGTTCTGGAGGCGGTGGATGAGGTTTCCCTGGCGGTATTCTTTTTAATTCATCTACATATTTTGTAAGAGCTTTACTTAGTTTCCTATCCGTGGAACCGTAGTGTGCAAACACGAAAACTTCCTCAACTGTCCCATCCGGATGATGTCTACGCTCTTTCTCAATTTCCAAGTGATGTTCATAGATCTTTTTATATCCAGAAGTACCCCAGTCTAAGGCAACGACATCAGGTTCTTTTTTCGTTATTTCTTCAAGTAGTATTTCCATCTTACGCGCGGTATTGCCAGAATCAAGAAGAACAGCACGTCTATGTTCAAAAACACGGAGGAGTATTTCTTTAGTACTCTCTGCAACACTTGATGCTTGCAAGTCTTCAATGGCAGCATTGATTTTAGTGAGTTCCGCTTGTTTTATTTGTTCTTGTTGATATACTTCTTCGTGCCCCGGCCCGTCCACATGTGAGTGAGCGGGTATAATACCTGGGTTTTCACCAATTATTTTCTCTGTATGCTTCTGCAATGCTTCAAAATCTGAGGGAGAAATCAACCGATCAATGTCAGACGGATCCTTTAAATTGGAAGAGAGTTTTTCTAAGGCAGACAAAGTTTCCAAGTAATCTTTCTTTTCTGCTGGTGTTAACTTGCCAGAAAAAGTCTGCAGTTTGTCTACATAAGCTTGAATTTCCTTCTGCATTGCAGTTTCTGGAGTGTAAAACAGATAAATTGCACTGCTGACAATAGCAATAATTACGAAGCAAGTGATACCAATACTCTTTTTATTTAACATGACTTTATCCTCCACTATGAACTGTGATAAACCCTTTATCTATCCTTACGAAGTAGTAAGGATAGATAAAGGGAAATAGTACCTAGGGCTTTGGGCAAAAATCCCAATTCGTAGGATCCCAATTACGTGTTTGAGTTTCCGATACAGAAGCACTCGCTTCAGCATCATTATCTGAAGATGGGTAGCCTGGGAGGCGAGACGTTTAGTCTAAAAATATTAAAAAGTTACTCAAAAATCTATCAAAATATACGGAAATGTCAAGAACAGATCTTGACCGTTTTATCTATACTCCCTGCTGTCGCACACTGTGCAAGCAGCAACAAGTTTTGGGCGTTCGTTCCCCAATGCAACAACAAAAGCCCGCGAAGAAACACTTTGTCAAAACAAAGCACGCGAGCACAAAAATATAGCAGTTTTCTAAATCCTGCCGATGAGAACTTTTGAAGTAAATTATTAACGAATGTGAAAGGGGGGGTAATTAACTTAAAGTTAAAATGCCCCTCAGAAGCATTACGTACACAAAAACCTTGTTCATAAGATAGGTCACTGGTGCACTTATTTCTGATTAGCAATTCCATTTGTCGGTTTCTCATTGTTAAAACCCCAATTTCAAAACAGAATCCGTGATTCCAGATTTCCCACTTAAACTACTTGCATGATAGTATACCATAAATTTCTATGAATGTCAAACTTTTATCTAATCACACTTACAGAAATCTATGTAGTAAATTATAAACGGAGTCCAGTGATTTGTCAAGTTTTTTTAGGAAAATTGCTTTTTTCCAAATAATTTCAGGTAGAGTGCAAGACTACTCGCAGTCTATTTCTATAGACATAAAACTCCGCTGGAGGGCAGCACGTTGACAATCCTTTTTCTATAGACATA
>CAZURU010000325.1:0-6086 GCA_964623585.1 uncultured bacterium | reverse complement strand
TTTCCTGGTTGCGGCTGGCTTGATCCAGGTGAAGGGGATGTAATAGGAGGCTCGACACTTTACGAAATAAAATGTGGCCAGTCCAGAATTAAGGGTAAAGATATAAAACAAATTCTTTGCTATTTGGCACTAAATTATGCATCCAATGCATATGAAATCGACAGGATTTGCTTATACAACCCGCGAACGGGGCTAGTATTGCGGTGCATGGTGGATTCACTTTGTCGCGACGTTGCAGGAGTCGCGGCCCCGTTATTATTGGGAGATATCGTCGAATACGTGTCCGAACCTAGTTGGACCTTGGAAGGTGTGTGAAAGTAGTAAATGTGATCGTCTCGAAAATCGCCCCGGTCCGTTTACAACGTGGCATCAGTTCTCTTCATTTATTATCCTCTGAACGCAATCTATTAGGAACAATTCCATAGCTTTGAAATCACTGATTAATTGTTGCGCGTTCATTGCTTCATATGTACCTCCATGCTTATTAGCATTGCCCTTTGAATGTATATCTTTTATTGGGATTCTATATTCCGAACGCTTATTTTTGTCATTGGTAAATTCATTTATTTTTCCATTGTAAAATGCATCGAATGCAATTCCCGAATTCTTTCCCATATTTGTAGCAAGGCACTCCAGCAATGTCCAAGCACCAACGTATGCAAGAACGGGGTGGTCGATTAATGATATTCCACAAATGGATTCATACAGCCTTACAAGCTTTTTGTTTTCAAGCTGTGATAAAAGAGCGGAGATATCTTGGGTTCGCGTAATTTGTGTTGAAGCTTTTGATCCCGTGGATGTGGTAGTTTTCTTTTTTTCTGTCTCGACTTTTTTCTTCTGACTCTTTGATCGGCTAGTTGATTTTCTCGCTCTGTAAAATTCTGACTGATGAATAAAGTCATCTTTTGTAGTAGAGGGATCGCCGATAAGTTCACTTTTTATTAGGCGATATAATCCGTCGAGATTTTCGTCAAAATCTGTTTTTGTAAAATTAACCGGGAAGTCATTTAATGTTAACTCTCCGTATACCCGTTGAGCCGAATATTTATTCGAAGTCTTTAATAAAATCTCAGGCTTGTTTTGTTTTCTACCACCTTTTGTCCCTGTTATGACTCTGCGATTACGGAGTAGTCTTATCCCTGGCTGATGGTAGTGGCCTTTATTCATAATCATTATAAACCCCTTAACTGTTCTCCCTCCATAATCGGTATTAATTTGTTTCTTCCAAATTTTACTTGTCTCTGATGCCGCGTTACCAGATTTATCAACCGGAGGAAATTGTAAAGGGATGGGTGTTTCCAGAAATGCTTGGTGAGTTTGGAGAACAAGGCCATCAAATGTAATCCAGAGATCCAAGAAGTTTTTGAATTTAAAAAATGTCTCTTGAATATATGGCAAAGCCTTATCTTTAAAAAAGCCCTCCTCAAAATCTCTCAATGAATTGTTGATGGTTATTTTTGTATAATGTTTACTCGTATCTTCAGCTTTTCTGTTTACTGATATCTTAGATGCTCCAGCCGCAAGTAAACGATCAAGATCAAACGTGGTTGTTAATTTTTCAGTTGACCCCAATGCAGATGTTTCAATTTGCCATGTATTGGAAAACCATATGGCCGATGATTTCATTCCAATGCCATAGACAGATAGACTTGACTTGTCGTGCTTAGCCTCATCAGGGCGTCCCATCCGTATTGCCCTTTGAAAATCACTTCTGTTTATACCCCCCGCGTTATCTTCGATAACTATCTGTCTTTTAGACGAGTTGACTGTGATTGCGATTTGTAATTTTGTCTCATTACCGTCGATTGCTTTTATGGCATTTTCTTTATCAATAAACGATTGAATTGAATTATCGACAAACTCGGCAAGTGCAGTATCCACCCCATAAGATTGCCTTTGCAAGATTTTATACAACTGCATCTCTGGCGATACATCAACTACAAAAGGTTTCAATTTTTTACTGACCTTGCTCATGTTGGAATTACTCCACCCGTCGGTAATAGCAACATGGTTTTAATCTCATCTGCTATCATTTCTACGATTTTTACGTTAACTGCATTTCCAAATGCCTTAAACGCCTTGCTATCATTATCAGGCAAAAAAGGAAGGTTTTGCAGGTTTTGCAATCTGGCAGCTTCGTATTTCGACATATAGCGCATTTCAGAACCAATGATAGGAATTTGCGTAGGGGTCATCGCGACAAGAGATGGGGAGCGTTTCTTTTTCATAACCCGGATCCCAGATGGCCTGAATTGAAGTATATGTTTCGACAAATCGTGAATGTCCCCATATCCGCGCCATTCCAATATCTGCCAACTGTTGTTCGACTTTTCCAACCTCTGCGACCAGTCTGCTAAAAACTCATTATTGTTCGCATAAAGTTCCCGACTGTACCTAACTGAACGCAACAGCCAGTTGGGAACCTGTTCTGATTTTCTGGTATAGCTTGGCAAATGTCTAAGTAGTTCTTCACGCGTTTGGCATTTCGTAAGACTAACTCCATAACTGCCACGATACTCTCTCATCTCAGGCAGATGCTTTCCCCTGAAATCGAGTGGATAGTTTGCGCCAAATTCAGGCGCTACAATTGAGACACAAGGCAGATAGCCCAATCTGCAACAAGACAACAGCTGTTGCCAATGCATTAACTGTGTAGTCTTTTTTTGCTCAAGTATTCTATTGTTTTTGCACGGTTCAAGAATATCATTGATAGATATGTTGTTTGTCGTACTGACTTCAGGCCAAATAAATCTATTCAATAGGCCATGCTGCCGACATCCCAGAATAAAGATACGCTTTCTGTTTTGCGGAATACCAATATCCTCTGGCGAAATGACCTTGAAAACAAGTTCATAGCCCAATGTTTCAAAAGATTTTTTTATATATCTCCAGAATGCGCCATCCGATACCGTCAATATATTCGGCACATTCTCCAACAGTATAAAATCAGGATGATGATAGTTTGTAATTCTGAAAACCTCATCAATCAGTTTTCCCGAATCAGGACATTTTGTGCCTTTTTTTCTGCCAGCCAATGAAAATGGCTGACAAGGAAAGCCTGCACACAGGATGTCATGTTTGGGTATCGTAGTTTCATCTACCTTGGTTATATCACCGTGAACATCCATATCAAAATTTTTCGAATAGAGCTTTCTCAATTCCTCATCCATTTCGGATGCGAACACGCACTCAAAACCACCGGAATTTGCAAGTCCGAGATGGAAACCTCCCAACCCCGCAAATATGTCAGCGAATTTAATTTTAAAAGGTGGGGAAACTTGCTCACTGTCATGCCGATCGGATACATAGATGAACTCAGATGCATGCGTTCTGTGGTTCCCCTGTAGTTTTCCATAGCGGATAGGAGAATAATGTTCTGTCGGTTGTTGAGAGTTCATGATTTAGATTCACCTGTGTTCAGATGGGTACGAAAGTTGGGTACTAATGGATATAGCCAGATTGCCTTGATTGGTACCTTCGATCGCCCTGGACGATCATTACGACTTCGCCCAGTGGTCATGCCGATGTAAATCCAATTTGCTGCCCGGTAACAGGTGCCTTGAAATCGGTCGGTATCCACAAAGGTTTCCAATAGGAAAATGGGGTGACCATAATGGTGTTGCCAGTCTGAGGATAGCCTTCGACAGACCTGCCCAAGCAGGTGGCTGGCTAAGTGCTGTACACGTACCCCCGGTAAAATCAGAAAACGTTGGTTATTTGCTATGCTGGTTAATCCTTGTTTACGGCGTGAATCACTCCAACCTATATAACGATCTCGGCAGGCTAAGCGCCAAGCTGCGGCACCAAACAGCAAGCACCCTAGGGGTCGGTCATAGCGGTCCCATGCTAGATAACGGAGGTTTTCCCCTACAGGTCCGGTATAGCCTAGGTAGTGGTATGCCTGCATCAGCCCCAGAAATAAATTTTCCTGTTGGGTCGTGGTCACAGGTAGGACGCGTACAGGCTTCAACTCACTCAATTTGTCTGTAACAGGTCTCTGAACCATCTCAAATGAAACAGGTTGATGATACCGACAACCGTTATTTGCGGATCTCACCTGTGCGGGGAGTTCAATGAATCGACGGGCATGAAGCTTGCGCATCAGCGATCTGGCAGCTATGTCTTTGAGCACTCCTTTTGCATTGGTCCAGTTCCAGTAGCGACAGATTTCTTGTGACAACCGGGTTCGGTGCCAATCAGGATGCTCTGAAATTAATTGGCGGATGAATTGAATGTCATCTGAAGTAACAATACGACCCTGGATAATCGTATCTCTGTCCATGGGCTGGATAATAATATTTTCATCTCTGGGAGTCCAGTGATTTTTGTGATGTGGAAAATGAGATCACGATTACGCAGAGAGTCTTCTACATCGCCTTATTTTTATCAGGAGTATCCCCGTATGCCAGAAACGTTAGAGGGTTTTCTTTGATATCAAGAATGAAGTATCATATAGCGCCTGCAGGTTGCTTAAAATAAGCGTAATTAGAAGGTTAAATACTATTATTCAATTGAGAACTAACTTACATACAATGTTGATACATTAATACATGAAAATCACATCAATAATTAATTATAAAGGCGGTGTTGGAAAAACTACATTAACGGCAAATCTTGCTGCTGAATTGGCATGGCGAGGCTACAACGTTCTAATGGTGGACCTTGACGCCCAAGCTAGTTTGACATTTTCATTTATAACTCCAGATGATTGGCAGGATAACTACGCTGACAGCAAGACTATTAAAAATTGGTTCGACTCTTTCGAGCAGGGTTCTCCTTCACAGCTATCAGACATTATCTTTTCGCCATCCAGAATTGCCGCAACATTAGGTAATGACCGTGGTTGTGTTGACTTAATCCCATCTCATTTGGGGCTAATCAACGTCGACCTGGAATTAGCTACGAGACTAGGTGGCGCAAATCTCACCCAAGCGAAGAGAAATTTTCTCTCTGTACACAGCATGCTTTATGAAGGATTGAGTGGTCTCAATCGTAAACATTACGATGTGGTACTTATTGATTGTCCCCCGAACTTTAATATCGTAACTAAAACTGCAATTGTAGCCAGTGATTATATTCTCGTTCCTGCGCGCCCTGATTACCTGTCTACGCTAGGGATCGATTATTTGATCCGGAGCACAAACACATTAATTGCTGAATATAACGAATACGCAGAATTAGACACTGGGGTTGAAGCGGAAACAATTGACCCAAGAATACTATACGTCGTATTTACTATGATCCAAGAATATGGTGGTGACCCTATCTCAACACAGAGACCATTTATTGCACAAGCACGGCGCTTGTCTGGTGTAAATGTAATGGACTCATATATCAAAAGGAATGACACAATTTTTGGTGATGCTCCGCAATTTGGCATCCCTACTGTGCTTAAGGGATACACTACAGGGACCTACAAGAATGTAGTTGACGGACTAGAGAAAGTTACGAATGCTTTTATTTCCGGGATAGGTATATGACAAAAAAGAGTGAAAAAAAGGCAGTGGTGGATGCAAAACACATTGCCTCACTTTTGAGAAAGCTAGCTAATATTATCGAGAAATCGTCACAAGATGAAATTGATTCTTTATTAAAGAGCAATAAAGAACTTCGTATTCTTGAAGTAGAAAAAAGATCAAAAACGATGGTTTCAAGAGGTCTTGACGTATATCCTGATGTCGCATTTACGTCAGCTGCAAACAAACTAAATTCTCTAGAAACTAGGGAATTAGGTATGGAATTTTTGAGAAATGAATTTCAAACTAAGTCCTTAGTTGAAAAATTTGCCCGTTTCTTGGATCTACCAGTTCTCCGAACTGATACGATCACTACTCTTCATGAGAAAATTGTTGAAGCAGAAATCGGTTCGAAGCTGCGTTCCGAGGCAGTGCAGGGAAAAAAGTACAAGGCATAGACTGAGTAAGTGGTCAGCCGTAGTGATTTATGAAACGGATTGTGAAGCGCCAAATTTCTTGCCGCGATAGGTTCCCACTAAATCGAACCACCCATTAAGTGAATTTCTAGCAATAACAACAATCAAAACATCTCAAAATACTCCCGATGCTCCCAATCCGTAACATGCGCCA
>CAZURU010000324.1:0-6112 GCA_964623585.1 uncultured bacterium | reverse complement strand
ATAGAAAAGATCCATCACTGCTTGATCGAATGTTACTACTTCTTTACGATTGGGATACGCCTCAGACAGAAGAACCAGATGGAAAAATTTGGGTAAAATCCATTCCACAGAACCCTGATGACCCTGATAACAAGAGCGGCATTGAAAACTTATTTCCGGTAGCCCTTTTCGAGGATCGATTTTATGATGAGGAACGAAAAAAAGGGGTTCATGGTAGAGATAAGATCGAACCTAAATTCAAGAAAAAAGATTTTTGTGATTGGATTTGTGAAGAGCGCAGGAATCCTGCCGATTTTGAAAAGTTTAAGGAGGTCGTGGAAATTCTCAAGGAGTTTGTTGAGGCCCATCAATCTCATTCAGTTGAGCAGGCTACTAACGAATAGTATAAAATTCAAGTATCATATAATACATCGTATCTGCATGACTACAAGTGATGGTCCACTATTATGAAATCGGTTGACATCTGTTCGGAAAATCTGTTATGATTGAAGTAGACGCAAAAAAGATTTGCTTGCTATAGTAAATATGTGAATTATGCATGAGTCTGTTCATAGAAAAGGTAAATTTCAAATGCAACACCCTATAGCACCACTTCTCTCTGAAAAATATTCAGCAATAGATATTGGCAGCAGTCCCTTTGCACAGCACGGCCAAATTACTAAGGAAAGAACGCGGCGACAAAAGGACACCGTCTTACAACTTATTGAAAAGACTGTAGCCTCTACGGTCTTTTTGGAAATGGAACATATAAACGGTCAACCTGTCGGATTTGGGAGTGGTTTTTTTGTGCAGCACGACCAGATCGCTACAAATTTCCACCTCATTGCAGGGGCATCTCGCGGCACAGCAAAGTTATTTGGCAAGCCGTACGATATTGAAGGTATAACAGCAAGTGATGTGGAAAATGATCTTGCTATTTTAAAAGTCTCCGATTCTAACGTTCAGCCTCTTCTACTTGGGGATAGCGATGCTGTTCAGCTTGGTGACACAGTTTACGTTTTCGGGAATCCAAAGGAATCAGAAGGTGCGTTTTCGGATGGGACTATCAGTGGTTCCCGCGCAGTTGGTATTGAAAAATTGCTACAGATGACAGCACCAATTTCGCTAGGAGGCAGCGGCGGGCCCGTGCTAAATGAGAAGGGTGAAGTGATAGGTCTGGCTTTCGTGACTCTTGAAGATGGACAGAATGTTAATTGTGCTATTCCTTCAAAACATCTCAAAGCCCTAATCTCTAAATCTGAGGCAGTGAAACCTTTGACAGAAGAAAAACAATCGGTATCTGCAGAAACGCACTTCTATCGTGGCAATGAGAAGTACTTGATGAGGATCTATCAAGATGCGATTACAGCATATAACGAGGCTATCCGACTGCAACCAGATTTCGCGAACGCTTATGTTAACAGAGGTTTAGCCAAGGAAAAACTCGGACAATACGAGTCCGCTATTATGGACTATAGCAGTGCTATCAAAATTGATCCAACTCTTGCTGAAGCATATAATAATCGAGGCAGTGTACAGCGCAGGTTAGGGCAACACTTTTTAGCTCTTGAAGATCTGAGTAATGCCATCCAATTGGATCCTCATTATGTCAAAGCCTATGTCAATCGAGGCAATGCGAAAAATGGTTTAGGGCACCCTAATGAGGCTCTTGAAGACTTTAATACTGCCCTTGCTCTTGACCCTGATTCTGCCGAAGCATACAATAATCAAGGGGTTGCAAAAGCTGCCTTAATGCAGCTCCCTGATGCTATCAAAGACTTTGACACCGCAATTGAACTTAATCCGGAGTTGGCTAAGGCATACTATAGTCGAGGAATTGCGAAATTCATTATAGGTAAACACGTACGGGAGGCGGAGGCGGATCTCCAAACAGCATTGAAACTGGCAAAAAAGATTGATGATGATAATCTCAAATCTAATGTTGAGTTAGCACTATCGCATCTTGCAGAAAATGCCTATCGTGCGGGAAAAAGATCAAGGAGTAACTCAATAAAACTTTTTATTACGTATACGCGTCAGGACGAAAAAGCAAAAGATAAGTTAATAACCTACCTTGCCGTAATGAAGAGTGAAGGGTTAATAAATATCTGGTATGATAACGAAATCCTTCCGGGGGATAGGTGGCGTGACTCTATTTCCAAAAATCTTGTCCAGGTAGACATTCTCCTCTATCTCGTTTCTGCTAACAGTCTTGCCTCCGAAAATTGCAACAGGGAATTAGCAGAAGCATTAAACGCAAACATAAGAGTCGTACCAATTATTCTTGAGCATTGCGATTGGTTGGATCATTACCTTAGTGACTTTCAGGTACTTCCAAGTACAGGTAAACCTATTGATGCATGGGAAGATGAAGACGAAGGTTGGCAAAGTACAATTGCTGGTATCCGAAAACTGATTCTCCAAATGCAGACTCAAGCAGCTTCTTCGTCCGATATATCTGAAGAAGAAGTATTAGCAGAACTTAAGTATCAACATGGGAATTTCTTGATGGTACTTAGAAAAATAGAAGAAGCAATCAAAGTATACTCAGAGGTAATTGAACTGAATCCGCACTACTCTGCTGCTTATAACAACCGCGGTGTTGTTTACGCTAACAAAGGTGAATACGATCTAGCCATCAGAGACTTTAACATTGCATTAGAACTCAACCCTAATGATTCCTTCGCTTACAACAATCGCGGAAATGCTTATAATAATATAAGCGAAGTTGACAAAGCTATTAAGGACCTTAACACTGCTATATCCCTCAAGCCTGATTATAGTAATGCCTATAACAATCGCGGAAATGCTTACGTAAAAAAACATTACTTTGACAAAGCTATTGAAGACTTCAACACTGCTATACAACTTGATTCAGAGTTTGCGGGAGCATATAATAGTCGAGGGGCTGCTTACCACGAAAAAGGAAACCTTGAGAAGGCTCTTGAAGATTTTAGTGAGGCTATAAAACTCGATTCAAATTATGTTAGTCCTTATATCAACCGTGGGCGCGTTCGTGGTAGAAAGGGTATGATTTCGGAAGCCATTGCAGACTTTAGCAAGGTAATCGAACTGAGAACTGATTATGCTGATGCTTATTATGATCGGGGTGTTGCTCACGGCAAGAAACGCGACTTTGATCTTGCTATTGTGGATTATACCAAAGCGATACAACTTAAGCCCATTTATACCGAGGCATATTGTAATCGGGGCAGTGCTTATTTCTCCAAAGGTGAGTTTGATCTTGCTATAGCAGACTATACCAAAGCAATAAAACTGGATCCAGATAGTGGCGAAGTCTATTGCAATCGCGGTCTCGCGTGGTTAGTTTTACAAGATTGGGACAACGCCAGGGATGACCTGGCTGCTGCTAAACGCATAGGGTTGGATGTCAGTCCTTGGTTTCATAAGCTCTACAAAAGCGTTGCAGACTTTGAGCGGATAATTGATACTAAGTTACCAGAGGACCTCGTAGAAATGTTGGCCCTGAAATAGAATATAGTTCAAAGCAGTTTTTGGACGACTTAGTAAGATGTTTATGAAACAGATTCTAACCATTCAATAGCAGCCCGTTCTTCCTGCTAGATTGCAATTTCGGCTGCGCGCTTGACGTGTTCCAGAAGGTGTTTCGCGCGATAGCGTAGGTTATGAGAAAAGTGGTAAATCACAACGCTTTTCTACATCCCATTTTATAATAGAGTTTAGAATTAATGGGACACTCTGTATCAGTTCGGTTAGGGAACCGAACCGTAGAGGTCAATTTAGCCCGTAGGTTGGGTTGAACGGTGTTGAACAGTAAATGTTGGTATGCCAAGATACATCAAATCTAACAGATCCGCTTAGGCAACCATAAACATAGTGAAACCCAACGTCATAACGCTATGTCCCGGACATGTTGACAGAAAAGCGTTGGGTTTCACTCGGTTCTCTAGGCATTGAAGTGTCCTGAAAGTTTGAAGGTTCTACGTCCAATATGCATGCCTTTTGAAGTTCCATTCAACCCAACCTACGATGCTATTCAAATCCCTAAATAGGAATATATCAAATTGCAAGGGTGCCATTTAGCACACTTACAATTTCTTTTAATCATCTAAATATGAACTTGCATCAATACATTTAATTTCAATTCCATGTGCCCTTAAAACTCTACACATATTTTCTATAGGTTCAGCACAAACATCAGTAACTATAAATAAATTGATAAATCTTGACAGGTTTTTAAAAGATTGTTCGTCAAATTCAAACGAGCCTATCAGTTGTCTTGAGGCGTGAAAGTAGTGTAAACATTGCCCTATTGAAAGTCTCATAGGATCATAAGGGTTTCTGTCACTTCTTTCTATAGCTTTTGAAACTAATTTTACTTCTACTATAAGGAACAATTCATCGCCGCTTTTATATCTACCAAGTAAGTCAGGCCTGATTTTTCTTCCATATTCACCTGTCATGTTGGGGTCTAACCACTCAATGTTATCACCAAATAACAGAGAAGAATTGTTTTTGACAAAATTCTTTAGTTCTTTTTCTGAATTAAACACGGACTCATTTTTCATATTCATGGGGGATCTCTTGTAAGCTGTTGTGGGCGTATGGGTAAGTGTGCCCTATTTTAGAGCACACACATTTCTATCTCAATTTCACATCTGCCCACTTTGTAGGCAGTATGTTTGTTATGTTAGGTGTAAATATAGTGTCAACCGGATCATCCATCTCCTTTAACACAAGATCTAAATCATCTTTGTCAACAATACCGTCGCCATTAACATCCGGATTTGGGAATACGTCTTCTATGGTTTCACCAAAATTTACTCTTATTTTTTGTCCGAGATACTTGACTACTAACAAGAGATCTTCATTATCTATTCTACCATCTCTGTTAATATCCTCTGGTTCATAAAGGTTTTTGTCAAAGTACTGGTGGTGAATAATGTAATTGCCTTTAGAATCCATAACTTTAAATATAAGGTGCCCAAAATTCATAAGAGTTTTGGGGAAAATAAATTCTTGAAGGAGTGCCAGATCTTCAGTGCCATCTCTGTATTCTAACAAGTTGTGAGAGCTATCCAAGCATTGTATATGCGCAAAACCTTTGCCGTCAAGTGAGCTAACAGAGGCTTTAATATGATTCTTGTCAAAGTTTGTTAACTCTGATGTTACCTCTGGCGGCCAAGAAACATCGCGTGCCTCATTAAAGTAGTGGTTTAAATTCAGCCAACTCGCCTCCCATTCATCCAATATAACTTTGTCTAATGGCGCATCAGCAGTGATAAGCCCGGACATCAAATGTGAAGAATTCTCTTTACTATGCCCCAAACCAAAGGCGTGTCCTAACTCATGAGCTATAACAGTTGGATTTAAGCAATGACCGTTATATACAACTGCCATGCCACTATTGTGCATACCAAAGGGGTTGTCAGTTGTGCTACCACACGCTTTTGTTAAATTGTCTGTACCATCTACTACATCATCGCCCTCAAAAAAGATGAGCTCAATATTTGTGGTAAATAGAAAAAATCTTTGTGACAATTCTGGTTCTAAATCGGAAAAATCTTTGTAGAATCCTGCTGGTAGTTTAGCGTTGATTCTATGTATAATAACTTTTCCATTTGTAGATGGTTCTAGTCGAAAAGTCTTTGTATCATGTCCATGTCTTGCCATTTCATCACTAAAAAATACCTGAGCCATTTTCACAGATTCATCTATCTTTTCATTAGTATTTTCAGGTATTTCAGCACCTTTAGGCACAAAATGTATAACTCTTACGGTGAAGTTGTCAGCGATCACATTTGAAGTGAACACTGCCATAATTACATATATAGCGACTCCTAAGATGATTACACTTGGCCTCATTGAATTTTCATAATTCATTTTAGTGTACTCCGATCTTTTGATTGCGTCCAATTGCAGAACCTGGGAACCACGCATGGACGCAATAACTATGGACCTTTCTATAGCGGTTTGACTTTAATGTTCTTGCACCAGATCTTCCCACCATGGTCTTGAATGCCGATGTGTCCGTTCCGCGGAAAATCCTTGAGGGCAATGCCAAACTTATTGCGGCTGCCATCAGGGTTTTTGTGGGGTGTATCCCATTCATCGAGATCGGCGCGGACGATTTCTTCGTCATTGAGCGTCA
>CAZURU010000323.1:0-6137 GCA_964623585.1 uncultured bacterium | reverse complement strand
TAGTAAAGGTAACGCCACTTAATGTAGAGATGGAACTGGGAGCCGGTAGTTTTTATGGGGAATTTCTTTGGGAGAACTCTTATGAGGCTCAAACACATATAGATCAGTTTGGAATAGCACAGGAGCCGGTATGCTGGATGCAGATTGGATATGCCAGTGGTTATACCAGTACATTCGTAGGGAAATTTATCCTGTATAAAGAGATGGATTGTATCGGTTGTGGTGACAAGTTTTGCAGAATTGTAGGAAAACCTCTTGAAGATTGGGGAATTGACAAAGAGGAGTACCGTTATTTCAAGCCCGATAATGTTGCTGACCAGATGTTACAGCTACAGTCACAGGTTGAAAAACTACGTTTGTCAATCGACAAGGCTTTTGAACTTGACAATATAGTAGGCGAAGCAGAAAGCCTCAGGGCAGTCTTTAAGTTAATTGAAAATGTTGCTGACAGCCAGGCAACTGTAATGCTCCTGGGGGAGACCGGGGTCGGCAAGGATTTATTCGCAAATGCTTTACACAATATCAGCAACAGGACGAACGGACCTTTTATTGCCGTCAACTGTGCTGCCATACCGGAAGAATTGATCGAATCGGAATTATTCGGTGTCGAAAAAGGCGCTTATACGGGCGCCCAGAAGTCACGGCCGGGAAGATTTGAACGCGCCCACAATGGTACCTTATTTCTGGATGAAGTAGACAAACTGTCCGAATCTGCGCAAACTAAATTGCTGCGTGTTTTGCAAAACCATGAACTGGAACGGGTTGGCGATGTACGTGCGCGTAAGGTAAATGTCAGGATTATTACCGCTTCCAATACCAATCTTGAAGATCTGGTAAAACAAGGCCGTTTCCGAAAAGATCTGTATTTTCGCCTCAACATATACCCTGTGATTATCCCTACCTTACGTCAACGTAAAGAAGATATCCCTATGCTGGCGAGCCATTTTATTGAGAAACACAGTACAAGATATGGAAAATACGGGATTGATATAGACGATGAAGCCATGCAGGGGCTGCTGAATTATAATTGGCCCGGGAACGTCCGGGAATTTGAGAATGTCATAGAACGAGGGATAATACTCACAAATAATAATGACAAAATCAAACTATCCAGTCTTCTTTTCAGCACAATGGAATCTGAAATCAGGGGTGAAGCGCCGGGCAAGACCGAAGAAATTCAGGTAAACATTGCCGAAAGTTTGGCAGATGAAATCGTAGAAAAAGCGCCGGAATTTCCAAAGTTTGAACAAATTGAAGCCATCTTGCTGGACAAAGCGCTGAAGAGAGCCAATGGAAATGTCAGTAAGGCCGCAAAAATGCTGGGTCTGACCCGGCCACAATTTGCCTATCGTCTGAAAAAAATTAATAGCACAACGTAATACAGATGGCTGTTGTTATGGCTGAATCAGTACTTTAAGCACATTGTCCTGCTTTTCATTGAAAACCAGAAACGCCTTATTTATTTGCTGCAGTGAAAATTCATGCGTGAATAATGTGCTTGGGTCGACTATACCTCTCTCAACCAGGCCCAGACTTTTCTGCATAAAGGGTTGCACATTGGCAAAACCATTCATGTGCAGGCTTATGTCACGTAAAAACACATCTGCCAGGTTCAGGTTGAATTCCTGATCACAAAATACGCCAATAGCTGCAATGGTTCCGCCCGGTCGGATCAGGTCAAGAGCCAGTTGTAACGATTCCTGCGAACCGACAACTTCAATTATTTTATCAAAGCCGCGGCCTTGGCAAAGGCTCAGGGCCTGTTCTTTCCAGTCAGTATTATCAATGTTTATAGCCGTAGCACCCTTTTGTTCCGCATAATTGAGGCGATGAGAAACACGGTCAAGCGCGGCTACTTTTCCAGGCGCTTTCTGCATGATAATGTCCAGCGTCATCAGTCCTGTAGGGCCACAACCAATCAAGGCAACAGTTTCTTTGGGCTGTATATCAGCCAGGTTATTAGCTGCGATTGCTGATGGCAGGTTACACGACAAGGTGACTGCCGCTGCATCTGTAACCGTTTCAGGTATTTTCATTGCATGAGCATCGGCATAGGGTATGGTCATTAATTCAGCGTGCGTGCCGTTCAAATTACCAAACGGAACGCCAAAGCCGTATACCCCTTTTTGAGTAGTTTCGCAATGTGCCGTCTGGCCTGCATTACACATATAACACTCACCGCATGAACAGGAATAGGCCATGGTTACCCTGTCGCCAACTTGAAATCTTTTTACGGAATTACCGGTTTCCAGCACCTCTCCTGCTAATTCATGCCCGGTCTGAGATTTACCATTCTCCATAATCGCATCAAGGGTTCCACGATATAAATGCAGGTCCGAACCACAAATGGACGTTGCAGTGACTTTTACCAGGATTTCATGCGGATGTTTGATTTCAGGAACGCTGATATCGGTACACCGTATATCTTCCGGTCCAAAGTAAATTGCAGCCTTCATAACATTTACTCCTGATTATTTTTGAGAATAATTGTATGACGAAATACTTCAATCACCTGGTCTATACACAAAATTAAACTTCCTCATGGCGGCTGTTCATCTACAACCTTACGATACACTGAGCATTTTTCAAGTGGTTAATCTTAATATCACAAATGTTATGATATAGTGAAAAACGAATTACCGGTTGACGGAACCTATACCTATCAGACTGATTGTATTGATAAAATATAATTGGCATGATTCGTGTATCGTTAATTTGTATGCATGTTGAAAATCCGTACTTTTTTGATTAATGCTCCGGATACAATTTCCGAAGAAAATCCTGATTGTTTCCAAAGTACCATTATAGAGCAGCAAGAACGGGGAAAAAGCGATGGCAATAATTGATCGTAGAGAATGGTACGACCTGTTAAGAACGACAAACTGGTCTCCAAAATACGTTTCTGAAGAGGATTTGTATCCAGAATCCATGTCAGGCAGCCGCGGGTTGAGTTTAGAAGATTGGGATGTATATGATGAACCGTACAAAGTTACTTATCCCGAATATGTCGAAACACAACGTGAAAAGGATTCCGGCGCCTATTCCGTAAAAGCAGCATTAGAGAGAGACAGGTTCATTGATCGGGCCGACCCCGGCTGGGTCAGCACATTGCAGGCACACTATGGCGCAATTGCTTTGGGTGAATATTACGCAGTATCGGGTGAAGCCAGGATGGCGCGCTTTTCAAAGGCGCCAGGTAATCGCAACATGGCCACGTTCGGGATGATGGATGAGATGCGCCATGCGCAATTGCAGCTGTTTTTCCCCCATGCCCATTGTAAATCCAGCCGCCGCTGGGATTGGGCGCATAAGGCATTGCACACCAACGAGTGGGCTGCAATTGCCGCACGTCATTTATTTGAGGATATGATCCTCACCCGTGATGCCATCAGTACCGGCATTATGTTGACTTTTGCTTTCGAGACAGGGTTTACCAATATGCAGTTTCTCGGTCTTGCCGCTGATGCTGCCGAGGCAGGGGATCATACGTTTTCCAGCCTGATATCCAGTATCCAGACTGATGAATCGCGTCACGCGCAACAGGGAGGTCCCATGGTCAAGCTTCTGGTGGAAAAAGGCCTGAAGGACAACGCTCAAAAGTTGGTAGATATCGCATTCTGGCGTTCATGGAAGTTATTTTCCGTTTTGACTGGACCCATAATGGATTACTACACGCCTTTAGAGTTCCGTAAACAATCTTTCAAGGAATTTATGGAAGAATGGATTATAGGCCAGTTTGAGCGGAATATCCTCGATCTTGGTCTGGATAAACCCTGGTATTGGGATGAATTTTTACGGGCTCTGGATGAAACCCATCACGGTATGCACATAGGTGTATGGTATTGGCGTCCTACTGTCTGGTGGAAACCGAGGGCAGGTGTTAATCCGGACGAGCGAGAATGGCTTGAAGAAAAATATCCGGGATGGAACTCCAATTTTGGTCGGATCTGGGACGTGATAATCGATAACCTGATCAATGACAAGCCAGAGTTAACTCTACCGGAGACTCTCCCGGTAATCTGTAATATGTCGAATATTCCAATCGTCGGCACACCTGGAGACGGCTGGAATCTTAAGGATTATCCTCTTGAATATAATGGCAGGTTGTACCACTTTGGTTCAGCGCCCGATCGATGGTGCTTTGAACAGGAACCGGAACGTTATGCCGGTCATTTGAACTTTGTCGACCGCTTCCTTAATGGTTTGGTGCAACCAATGGACTTAAATGGAGCGTTGGATTATATGGGACTGGCCCCGGGAGAGATTGGTGAGGATGCTTATGATCTGAGCTGGATAGATGTATACAAAGAGATGGTTCATAAGAAGGCAAGTTAACTTTATTGGTTAGAGCAAGGTGTTGATATGGCTGCATTCCCGTTATTTTCAAATTTTCAACATGATTTCGTTATTCAGCTTGTTCCCGTTGATACCGAAAACACCATGGATGAGGTTGCAGAAGCGGCGGCCTATCATTCCGTTGGCAGGCGGGTTGCCGCACAACCTGACAAAATTTTGCGTGTTCGAAAACAGGACTCTGAGGAGTTCTTTCCGCGTAATATGAAAATCAAGGACAGCGGTCTTAAACCCACCGAAACGGTTGAAATTATTTTTTCCGATGAATAGAGCATTTGTCTGCCGTCATGCCGTTCGAAAAAATATGTACGCTTGATGAGGTATGGGAGGGCGAAATGGAGTCATTCGAAACGCAGGATGGCACGGAAGTATTGATTATGGTGCTTGATGGGGGTGACGTTAAGGCTTATCAGGCAATGTGTCCGCACCAGAGAATTGCCTTGGTTGAAGGGGAATTTGATGGTGCGCGGCTAATCTGTCGCGCTCATCTCTGGCAATTCGATTGTAAATCGGGCAAAGGCATCAACCCGGATGATTGCCGGTTGGCTGAATACCCAATTAGAATTGAGAATGATGAGTTGTTTGTCAATACGGAAGGTGTCATACCTTTTGTTGCCCATACCTGATCCCGATTAATAAAGGCCATCCTGATAAAGACATCAATTACGAGGTTAAAATTACATGAGCCGTGATGCCTCTGAAAATAATAGAGTAGGGCCGATTATAAGGTCAGGTGAAGTCGCGCAAGCCGTGGCGGAAGCCGTCGAAATTGATAATCCGGATAAGGAGGTATTTGTGGATGATAAGGTGGCTTACTTAAGGATTGCTATGGAGAATGAATGTATATTGCGTAAAGAAACCATGGAAGAAATTCTGGGCCGCGAATTTGAAATGCGGGAACTGGAAATTAATCTCAGCTCATTTGCCGGCCAGATTGAAACCACACCGGATTATGTGCGTTTCTATTTTGAGAAAGTACTTTAATTGGTATCAATGCGACATCAGCGGTAAATCGCAGAAGTCCAAATTCGAAGAGTGACAACCATGAGTAAGACGCCGGAACCTTTAAAGCCATTGAAAACATGGTCTTATCTCGCGGGGAATAGACGTCGCCCCAGTGAATACGAAATTGTATCCACTAATCTGCATACCAGTCTCGATAACCCTGAGCAACCCTGGGAAATGGACATCAATGCTCATATGAGTCAATGGTACCTGAAATACCGGAATAACAGTCCGCTTCAGATGGATGACTGGGATACATTCAGGGATCCTGATCAGCTCATATATCGTACCTATAATATCCTGCAAGACGGACAGGAGGCCTACGTAAGAAGCTTATTTGACCAGTTCAGTGACCGGGAGCACGATAAATCTCTTGATCGGGAGTGGGCGGAACTGTTGTCCAGGGCTTACTGTCCGGTCCGTTATCTTTATCACGGCCTTCAGATGGGGGCTGCTTATATAGCCCAGATGGCGCCCGCCAGTACAATCACCAACTGCGCCACTTTTCAGACGGCAGATTCTCTCCGCTGGTTAACACACACAGCATACCGTACTTATGAACTTTCTGTTACCTACCCGGATATCGGTTTTGGGAAAAATGAAAAACGACATTGGGAAGAGCATGCGGGTTGGCAGGGCTTCAGAGAGCTGGTTGAGAAAGCTTTGGTGGCCTGGGATTGGGGGGAGGCATTTGTTGCCATTAATCTGGTACTTAAGCCGGCAGTAGATGCATCAATACTTCATCAACTCGGTTTTGCCGGCAGGCAGCATGGCGATAC
>CAZURU010000322.1:0-6180 GCA_964623585.1 uncultured bacterium | reverse complement strand
AGGTATATAGTCTGCGCATTGATGCAACCAATAGCAAGCCCCAGAGGGGCGAAAGGTGTATCAAACACACTAACGTTATTCACTAAATTGACGTCTATAGTGACAAAAACTTTACACACCCTCTCAAATAAATCAAATCAACCTACAAAATTCCTATTGACGAATAGGAGTTTTTTCTATATAATTAGTGCATAACACTCTACTCAACACTATCACTATACAATACAATCCATGCCACTCAGAAATATATTCTTCATTCTCATTCTGTTACTATCAATATCAGTATCTGCACAAGATGATTATACGATACCGAAGAAACACCGTGTAATTCAAGAAACATCTACTGACTCAAACACTGTCCAAGTTGACACTCAAATAAACAGCATAGACTTTACTGCACTAAATGGAACGACTTATCGTTTAGACAAGCTCTTGAAGCAGGGACCTGTCGTCTTTATATTTCTATCAGCTGAATGTCCTGTGGCACAGCGATACGCAATGCGTCTGAAAAGGATGCACGCAAAATATAAGGAACATGGCGTCACTATTATAGGTGTGTATTCCAACGAAAACGATTCGGTGGAAGATGTGAATGCATATCTCAAAAAGGCAGATTTTGCATTCCCTATCGTGAAAGATACACATGGAAGTTTAGCACGACATATTGGGGCAACGATGACTCCTCAAGCACATCTTGTAGATGCCACTGCCGCACTTCGCTATCGCGGTCCGATTGATGATAATCGCTATGTAACCCGTGTGAAACATGAATACTTGCAGGATGCACTATTAGCATTACTTGAAGGAAAACCTGTCCCCGTGAAAGAGACACCTGCGTTTGGCTGCACGATTCACCTTCCCGATTTACCCGCACAGACAGATATAAATTACAGTGAACACATCGCTCCAATTATGCAAAGGAATTGTCAGTCATGTCATCAAACTAATGGAATTGCCCCGTTCCCCCTTGTGAGTTATGAAAATGCAAAGTTGTATGCAGATGAAATCGCTGAACAGACACAGGCGCGAGTGATGCCACCATGGCAGCCTGTTTCTGGTCATGGAGATTTTAAGAATGAACGTAGACTCACGGATGATGAGATTCGACTGATAGCAAAATGGGTGAAAGCAGGGGCAGTTTCTGGATCAACAATTGACGAGCCAGAAACGATTCAATCATCTGATAATTGGTCACTGGGTCAACCCTATGCTATCAAAGAGATACCTATCGTATTCAGAAAACAGATTGTATTCAGAAAACAGAATACGGGACAACACGCTTCTATCACGGTCTTCATCAACACAGATTTTGACGAAGACTTTTATATACGTGCAATTGACTTTAAATCCAATAATTGGAAATCAATAAGAGGTATAATTGCAAGTATAGATGCCAAGTCAAAATCAAAAGATGATAATATGATAGAACAGAAGAATGTAAATAAAACCGTTAATAATCCTGATGTAAGGATCGGTGTTTGGCGACCAGGTATCCAACCAACAGTTCTGCCTGATAAAGTTGGACATCTACTATCAAAGGGTGGAAAGATAACGCTTGATATACTCTATCAAATCCCTGATCGGGAGGTACATGCAAGCTTGAAAATCGCACTCTATCTCTCTGATGCACCAGGTACAGTTCGCACATACAAAGCCACGCTTTCGAATATAGAGGATAGAAGAAGCAAAGAAAATTCAGATGAACAGCAGGGAGCGCATGCCCATCATTTTGAAGAGGATTCTTATGTCTTCGCAGTGGCACCTGTAACGGTTGACAGTGAACACGAACTAAAGGTGGTAGCAATCACACCGATAGGTGAACGCATAAAGATGATATGGCTTAAGGAAACGCAGATATATATACCGGCTGAATGGTACGACATCTACCATTACCGCGAACCCGTTTTTTTGCCAGCTGGGACGCGATTAGATTATGAATTTGTGGGGGATACTAAATCAGAACAAGACCCAATTGTGTTGCATTTCTATTTCACTAAAGCATCTGGATTTGCAGAATAACTTTGTAAACCTTCATCATATATTCACGTTGAAAAACATCACAATATGTGATAAACTACGGATAAAACTGACAATAAGGAGAACACGATAAAATGCCGAAATTTGGTGTAAATCTATTACTATGGGCAGATAAATTTGAAAAAGAGACTGCGGACTTAATTCCGAAAGTCGCTGAAATGGGTTTTGATGGCGTTGAAATACCCATCTTTGATCCAGAAACGGTGGACATCCCGTATACACAAGCTATAATAAAAGAAACCGGTTTAGAAACTATCGGTTGTAATATCATGGCTGGTGACCGGAATCCAATTGATGAAGACCCGGCTATTAGAGCAAACGGAGTCAACTATCTCAAACGGACTATTGAAGTGATAGCTGAATTAGGTGCGGATACACTCGTAGGACCTATGTATAGTGCCGTTGGCAACTTGGTGGGTCGTGGTAGGAATGAACAAGAGTGGGATTGGTGTGTTGAAGGGTTACAAGATGTTGCCGAATTCGGTGGAAAACATGGGGTAACGCTTGCAAGTGAACCTCTCAATCGCTTTGAAACCTATTTTGTAAATATCGCAGAAGATGCTGTGAAACTTTGTCAAGCAGTTGATAGTCCATACTTCAAAGTTCATCTCGACACATTTCACATGAATATAGAGGAAAAAAATCAAGCAGATGCAATAATTAATACGGGTGATTATTTGCATCACATGCATTGCTGTGAGAATGACAGAGGAACACCCGGTACCGGACTGGTTGATTGGGATGGCGTTTTCGGTGCGCTCGCGAAAGTGAACTACGACAGATGGTTGGTGATCGAATCATTTACACCTGCGGTGAAGGAGATTGCTGCAGCGACATGTATCTGGCGTGACATTGCACCTAGTGCGGAGAGTCTTGCCACTGATGGACTCGCATTTCTCAAACAGAAAGCAGACGAATATCTTTAGAGGGTTTTGGAGGATAATCAGGAGGAATTGAGATGCAATTAAATAGGAATTTATCCCTGCTTTGCACAATAATCTTGACTCTTTTATTCTTTTCTCTAATTGGTTATGCCGAACTGCCAAAGGCAACGGAGAGTGAAAATGAGAAGAAGAAGGTTGAAGAGAGCAGGTTACTTACAAATATACGTCAACTTACTTATGAGGGGAATAGGGCAGGGGAAGGTTATTTTTCTGAGGATGGAAACTCACTTATTTTTCAAAGTGAACGCGAAACTGACAATCCATTCTACCAGATTTACATTTTGAACCTGCTGACCGGTGAGTCACATCTTGTTTCTCCTGGCATAGGGAAAACAACCTGTGCATTCTTCCGCCCGGGAACTCAAGAGGTACTATTCGCTTCTACACATCACGATACGTTTGCACAAGCGAAACAGATAGAGGAGATTGCAATTAGAGAATCAGGAAAAGAACGCCGCTACAGTTGGGATTACGATGTAACTATGGACATATTTTCTGCTAATCGGGACGGAAGTAACCTCAAACAATTAACAGATGCTGAGGGATATGATGCAGAAGGTTCCTATTCACCTGATGGAAAATACATCGTTTTCTGTTCTTTACGAGATGCTTATCCAAAGCGCGAGCTCACACCGAAACAACTAAAACAGTATGAAATTGACCCTTCCTATTTCGGTGAAATCTATATCATGGATGCTGATGGATCAAATCAGAAACGGCTAACTGATTCACCCGGATATGATGGTGGACCCTTTTTTACACCTGATGGACAACACATCGTGTGGCGGCACTTTTCAGAAGATGGAAAAACTGCCGATATTTACACGATGCGTAAAGACGGATCAGGGATAACACGACTGACCGACTTCAAGAGTATGTCGTGGTCTCCATACTTTCATCCAAGTGGAGCTTATGTCATTTTTGCTTCAAACAAACTCGGTTTTTCAAACTTTGAACTCTTTATCGTTGACGCAATGGGTAGACACGAACCTATTCAAGTTACTTCAACAGATGGATTTGACGGACTCCCAGTTTTTTCACCAGATGGGAAACGGTTGTGTTGGACATCTAACCGCAACAATCAGAAGCAATCACAACTCTATTTGGCAACGTGGAATCATGAAGCTGCTTTAGAAGCAATCTCTCTAGCACCCAGAAGCAACATCACCGAGATATCTGAGCCGATAGGAGAGCAGATAGAAACAGATCTGGATTATTCTGATTTCGCTGATGAACCTAAAACAACCATTCAACGACATGTTGAATTCCTTGCTGACGATGCATTAGAAGGAAGGATGACAGGTTCTAAAGGTTCAAGACACGCTGCGGACTACATTGTTGAACAATTTACTAAACTCGGCCTTCAGCCTGCTGGAGAAGAGGGGGACTTTTTCCACACTTTCGAATTCAATGCTGGCAGGCAACTCATGCCTGATAAAAACCATTTCGAACTAACACACAGGACGAACGGTGAAGAGGTACAGCTTAAATTCATGGTAGAAAAAGACTTCTTACCCTTCTCATTTTCGAGCAGTGGTGAGGTAGAGAGTGAAGTTGTATTCGTTGGCTACGGTTTACATGCACATGATGATGCTGATTTAGGATATGATTCCTACGAAGGTATTGATGTGAAGGATAAAATCGTTGTCGCACTTCGCTATGTTCCAGAAAACGCGAAAGGTGAACGGCGACAAGAATTAATACGACATGCAGGTATCCGATATAAAGCCGTACAAGCAAAGGAAAAAGGGGCAATAGCGTTCTTAACAGTGGCTGGACCGAATTCTCAGAACGCGGGCAAGGTAATACCTCTGAATTTTCATAGCAATAGTACTGATGCTGGCATCATCGCATGTTCTATCACCGATACTGTCGCCAATGTTCTACTCACACAAGCAGGAAAAAATCTGAAAGACGTTCAAACAGGTCTTGACAATGAGAATCCACATTTTGTTGGACATTTTCCAATCCCTAATGTCAAAATAAAACTTGCAGCAGGGGTTAAAAAGATTAAAAAATCGGATAATAATGTGCTTGCGAAACTTCCACCGACCCATACAGATAACGTTAGTGAATATATCATCGTCGGCGGTCATTATGATCATATAGGATTCGGCGAAGTAGGTTCGCTGGCAAAAGGTGAAGAAAAAAATATGATCCATAATGGGGCTGATGATAATGCTTCTGGTACCGCAGTCGTTTTAAAACTTGCAGAGATGTTCAGCGCTGACCATAAGAACCATCCAGAGAAGTTCAAACGTGGACTCATCTTTGCGCTATGGTCTGGTGAGGAAATTGGTCTTATCGGTTCAAGACATTTCGTCAATGATCCAACACTCCCTTTAGAAAATGTTGCAGCATACATTAACTTTGATATGGTTGGACGACTTCGCGACAATAAACTTGTTCTGCAAGGTATAGGTTCTTCACCTATCTGGACAAAGTTGATAGAGAAAGGGAACGTACTTGTCGGACTTAATCTGTCATTAAAAGCAGACCCTTATATGCCGACAGATGTTACCGCTTTCTATCCTAAGAATGTCCCTGTTCTCAGCTTCTTCACTGGATTACACAACGACTATAATCGCCCATCAGACGACCCCGAAACGTTGAACTATACGGGTATGGAACGTATAACAAATTTGGCTTACGGGATGGTATCTGACCTTATTAGTGCTGATGAGCGTCCAGAATATGTAAAGGTTGAACGTAATGCCCCTGAGCAGGGAAATCGCTCTTCAATGCGTGCATATTTAGGTACAATTCCAGACTATACCACCGAAGAGCCTGGCGTTAAACTATCTGACGTTGTGGGAGGCGGTCCAGCAGAGAAAGCAGGGTTGAAAGGTGGAGATGTTATCATAGAATTTGGGACTAATAAAATCGAAAATATCTATGACCTAACTGATGCGCTTGGTACAGCCAAGGTTGGGGAACCCGTTGATGTGGTTGTGATGCGTGATGGGAAACGGGTGAAGTTGAAAGTTACCCCCGGAGCGAGGTAATACCAATTTTAATTATTATTCTTCCATTCTTCCGTAGGTCGGATAGAAGAACGAAATCCAACATGTATTGATTGTGCTTATCCTGTCGCCAGTTAATATTTTATTGGCGTGCCTCTACCCGACCTACGAAAATGGTATAATGAAGTTAAAATAATTAAACGGGTAACTTCTTGTTTGCATAATGCAGGCACACC
>CAZURU010000321.1:0-6193 GCA_964623585.1 uncultured bacterium | reverse complement strand
TGAACAATCCAGAAATTTTCACACCTGAAGAACGAGACGAAAACGAAGAACGAAAACGCGAGTTGATAGACCTTGTCGCCTCTGGCGAGGCTGTACTTATGGTTGGGGCCGGAAGTAGCGCGCGCGTTGGCTACATAACTTGGAATGGTCTTATACGGGAGTTGGAAAATTTAGCCAATAGTTATGGTGAAGGGCTGGATCAAACCCGCAAAAATGATCTCTTAGCGTACGCTGAAGACATCAAATTCCACATTACTAATAAAACAGGCAGCCTAAGTAGATATCATGGACTTCTTTATGACTTATTTAGGCGAAAATCTCCGCCATGTGATGATTTTCACAAAATGCTTGTCTCTTTGCCATTCAGAGGGATTTTGACAACGAATTACGATACTGTGCTTGAAGCAGCATTAGGCGAGATAGAACATGAGTCTGCCTCTGATAACTCACTGGTTATTGATGAGGGATCCGCTGGACGAGTGCATGAATTTCTAATGGCAATGAATAATGATAAAAGAATGACTCGGCGGATTGCACACTTGCACGGGAAATTTGACACACCAAGTAGTATAATTCTAAGTATTGAAGACTACTACAAAGCTTACGGTTTAAGGATCCGTGCAGATCATGTCCAGAGGGATTCTGAATGGATGCTGTATAGGAAATTATTATGGGCTGTGTTAGCTACTCGCCGCGTAGTGTTTATCGGTTTCAGTATGAAGGACCCCTATTTTAATAAGATGTTAGAAACTGTCAGTGCTGACTTGTGGAGATGGGACAAATCGATTCACTTCGCGATCATGAGTATTTCTTCTACAGATGCTGAAAATTCAAAAACCAGAGCTGACGAACTCAGAAGGGAGTATGGCGTTGATACTGTATTCTACGAAAATTCTGACAACTCACATCAGGGATTAGATCGTATACTTGATGAAATTGGTGAAGCGTGCAAAGTTATAAGTCAATCTATGACTGATGATGTGGATTGGTTGGAACAGGTGAATCAACGGATGGAAAGGGGGATTGATGATGAAAATTGAACGAGAGAAACTCTTGGATGACTTACAGGATTTCGCCTCACAGGGTGATGGCGTTATTATCGGTAGCCCGGGTGTAGGAAAAACATACATATTGAAAGAACTCCGTCAACGCTTAAAATCTGCTGGAATACCGCACCTCCTTTTACGGATTGACCAACTTGGCAACGGTACTGCTGAAACTCTACAAGAAGAGTTATCTTACAAAGGCGATCTCATTGAAAAGTTGAAATCGATCCAGGTTTCAGGCAAAAACGCAATTCTATTGTTTGATGCCTTTGATGCTGCGCGAGATGAACAAACACGTAAACGCTTCCTAAACCTTATTCAACAGGCAATTCAAGAACTTGTGAAATGGAATGTTGTCGTTACAGTCCGAACCTACGACGCTATGAAATCTCGAGAACTCTTGGATTTGTTTGGCAACCCTGATGATACCCAATATCAGAGCAAAGATATTTTATGCCGCCATTTCACAATTCCGCCCTTCAATGAGGACGAAATTCTACAAGCCTTTAACCAGATTGGATGTCCAAAGTCTATCTATAATGCTGGTTCTCAAGACTTTAAAAACGTTCTCTCAAATCCTTTTAATCTTTGGCTGCTGGAAAAAATTATACAGACATCAAAAAATGTTCCTGATTTCAGTCAGATCCGTTCTGAAGTCCAGTTATTCGATCTATTTTGGCAAAGACGCATTACCGATAAACATAACGAAGCCAACCGTGTGTTTATTCTTAAAAAAATTGCACAATGGATGGTTAGGGAGCGTTCACTGACTGTCAGACAGCACGAAGTTTATGAAGATCTGAACCTTGATGTGTCTGCCAGACAAACTGCATGGAACGATCTTCAAAGTGATGAAATTTTGGCAAAGGCTTCCTCAACTGGACAACGGATTGCTTTCTCTCATAATATTCTTTTTGACTACGCAATTAGTGTTCTGCTTATTGATGATGAACCTGAACACCTTGAAAACTTTATTACTGAAGAGCCATCGCGGCCTCTCTTTCTCCGACCAAGTCTCACTTACTTTTTTACTCGCCTCTGGTACTATGATGATTCTACAAGTTTTTGGAAAACTTTCTGGCACATTTTCCCAAGCGATCAATCCGTACATTTGCGTCTTGTCGCGCGTTTGATTCCGACAAGTGTTATCGCGAATGAATCTCAAGAGGTGGAGGAACTGGAGCTACTTATAGAAAAACTGCGAAGCAAAAAAAAGAAAGAAATTGCAAACGAAGCAGTAACGCGGCTCTTGCAGTCACTGCAAACGCTGCAAATTGAGCGTGACGCACTTTGGATCAATTTTTTCGATCAAGTTTCGCTGCACTTACACGAGGACTTTGCTTGGGATTTGGCAAATCTTACTTTGGCTATTCTTGAACGAACAAGTGAGTCCGAAAATTCAGAAGTCGTGAATGCTTGTGGACGGATTGGACGAAGGTTACTTAAATGGGTATGGGAGAAAAGAGTAGCAGGTGAAAGTACTTGGTATGATCGGTTTGGAGGACGTTGGGCGGTCCCGCTTGTTGCCCAAACATACCACACTGATCCTAACAAATCTCGGATGCTTCTTGAGAAAATTCTTGAACTGCTTCAGGAAGATAATTTTCCAATAGATTTCTTGGCGAGGTTAACCGAGCATGTTGATAAAATTTGGGAATATGACAGCGAACTCGTTACTCAGATCTATCGGGTAGTTTTCGCTCATCACGAGGTCAGCGATGAAAAGATAATTCGAGGTGGTCCTATTATGCCTATGGCGACTTTTCGCCATCAGGACTATAGGATGTGTCAATATAGATTGGAGGAGCATTTCCGCAATTTTCTGCAAGCATCACCATTAACCGCAGCACGAATAGTAATTCAAAGTTTGAATTTCTTCGTTATTCGCTTTCACATTGCAGGCTATCTTAGAGAGGATAGGACATTTGAAAATTTGATAAAGACCTTTAATTTTCGTGGAAACTCTGCATATTTTGTGGAAGATAGTAGCTATATGTGGGATGAACAGCAGTACAACGATGAGCCAATTGAAATGGCAGATACGCTGTTTGAATTTATTACCGAATTGGCTAAGGCAGGAGATCCACTCCTTGACTCAATACTTGACGTTTTCCGCGATGAGGTTTGGGTTGCTTTTTTTTGGAAACGGCTTTTAAAAACTGCCGCACAATTTCCCAAGGTTTTCACGCCGCATCTTTTTGAACTGTGCATCGCGAAACCGATACAGTTACATTTTGAAACCTCTTATGAGTTGGGTCTATTTTTAGAAGCTGCTGCGTCTGAGTTTACGTCAGACCAACTTTGCCAGATTGAAAAGAGTATTTTAAAACTTTCAAGTGGATCGGAGGATAATCGTGAATCTCTTGAGATGCGGAGAAACCGACTCCTTGCACAGATTCCGATGGATTTGATACGAACAGATGAGGCGAGGAAAATTCGGGAAAAAATGGAGCGTGAAGGTAATATTCCGGTGAACCAACCCCCAGTTCGTTTTAAGACTTGGTCAGAACCCGTTACTGAACAAAAAAGGTTTCAGGACAAAGGAATTGATACAAGTTCAGCAGAAAATCAGGAACTACACCGTTTTTTCAAGCCTCTTGATGAATTCATTTCAAATTGGCGAAATGATACACCGACTGCAGCAGCTATCCGATTGATTTTCCCTCATGTAGAAAAGGCATACGCTACTATACAGCACGACACAGCAGCTGATAAAGAAGTTATTGATTCACTCTGGCTTAAACTAATTGATTGTGTGGCAATCCTTAGTCGAGTTGCTGAAGATCCTGAGGATTCTATGTTTGCTTTTTGCCGCCGGTTACTTTTAAAGGGGGCAGAACATGAAAAACCTGAACCTGACCCCTACTTTGATTCACAATTCAATTCTTCGGGTTATTCCCCATTTCCACGACATGGAGCTGCTCGTGGGTTACTCCGCCTCGCGTTTATCCAACCTGATCCAGAAATATTGAACGCAATCGACAGACTTGCAAATGACCGCGTACCATCCGTACGGATGGTAACAGCAATGGAACTGACCAATGTTTACGCCAAAGCTTCAGATAGATTCTGGTCTATCATAGATAACAGGGCAGTGAATGAACGGAATCATGTTGTTCAAGAATACCTTTACTTTTCACTGACGCAAGTCGTTGGGGAAACAAAAGAAAACGAAGATAAGGCAACCCGTGTCATGGCAAAATTGCTTGAGCATATACCGTTGCCTCCGGGAAAATTGGCTTCATTCGACCCGTTTAGTTTTCTGTTGGTGAACCTAGCAATCAGGTGCGAAAATCCATGGGCGTTGAAAACAATCGAAGATACTTTTTTCAATGACCCGGTCCGGTTCTCTAACATTCTGACTCGTGCTGTGAAAGAGACCATGGAAACTTTTGTTGTCCCGAGAGTTTTTGAAACAACTAACGGACGCGAAATGGCAAGACGAGCTATTGAATTGTTAGAGAAATTAATTGATGTGGTTTCTAATAGGATTGGGGAGTTGCATAAAATTCTCAAAGAGCATGAGACTGAGGAAGTAGCAAAACAGTTACACAGCGCCTACGAGGTGATTGACAGAGTTATCACACGTCTTTACTATGAGGTTGCACATGAAAAAGGTCAATCTGAAAAGCAAACCGAAAAAATTTCGTTTGAGTTACGCCGTGATTTCTACAATGAAGTCAAGCCTTTGATGCAACAGGTTATTGCTTTCGCGCAAGACCAAGAAAGTGGTATTATGTTTGCACCGACAGCGCACTATTTCATGCAACTTTTAAAGAGTTTCCTCGGTTGCAATCCGAAAGAGGTTTTGCATTTAGCAGCAGGAGTTGTAAAATCAAGTGAAAAGTTCGGATATACACTTGATACACTTGCAGTTATGGAGGTTGTAGAATTCGTTGAGATTGTGCTTGCTGATTATCGGCATGAAGTGCGTGACGGTGAGGCTTTGGACGACCTTCTCAACTTGTTAGATCTTTTTGCCAAAATAGGTTGGTCGGATGCGCTTAAACTCGTCTGGCGGCTTGATGAGGTTTTTCGGTAGGTTCGGTTTCCTAACCAAACTATAGGGGTCAATTTAGGGCTTTTTGCCAGCATTTTGTAAGAGTTATTATACACATGCCACCCTTACAGGGTTCAAGAGCGGATGGAACCGTTTTTCTATAAACATACCGTTCCTACGGAACTCAAGAGGTTTTTTGTGTCTGAAAAGTTTGTGTCTAAGTTCCGGTTCGGTTGCAAACCGAACCTACCGGGCCTGGGTCCGAGATGTTTGTTTTTTCTTAAATTACCGATAATCCTATACATCTGTTGCCCACTGGGGCTAAGGTATTTATACCCAGACATTTATGAGAAAAATCCTAACTGACGGATTAATCAAATGACTGCAGTAATTATTACCATAGGTTCAATTCTTGCTGTAGCAGGGATCGGTTTTTCTATTTGGTCCATCATAGACACTAGAAAACGGTATTATGCGGACTATAAGAAGAGAAAACACCGGGCAGAAGATTAGACGTTTTAGCAAAGAAGGGAACTCTAACTAACATGAAAACAACCGAAATCCAGCGTGAACTGGCAGAATTAGACTTAGATGCGTGGCTCTTATACGATTTTCGGGGGATCAACCCGATTTCACAGAACGTCGCTGGCTTAGCGGAAGCGCATATCACCCGCCGGTGGTTCTGCCTTATCCCTAAACACGGTGAACCGCGATGGTTGGTCCATAAAATAGAAACATCAAACTTTGTCAATGTACAAGGTGAGGTCGCGCTTTACGCGGGGTGGGAAGAACTGAACGATGCAATCCGTTCCCTACTCGCTGATGTCAAAACGGTTGCGATGGAGTATTCACCTAACGCTGAGATCCCTTATATTTCACGCGTGGATGCTGGCACATTGGAATGGGTCCGTTCGTTTGGGGTTGACGTGCAAACGTCTGCAGAACTGGCGCAGCGGGTAGAAGCGCGTCTGAACGAGGCACAAGCGACAGGGCATCAACTTTCCGCAAAATTGGTGCTACAAGCGAAGGATTACGCCTTCAATTGGATCGGTTCGCAGTTACGTGCCGGTAAAACGATTACGGAGTATGACGTTCAGCAGGAGATACTCGGACAATTTGCGGCGATGGACCTCGTCACAGACCACCC
>CAZURU010000320.1:0-6198 GCA_964623585.1 uncultured bacterium | reverse complement strand
GCCAACTTCCTTGACCGCAAAACCGAACAGATTGACGAACTCGTCCGCATCAAAGAACGACAGACAGAACTGCTACAAGAACAACGCACCGCACTGATAAATCAGACAGTAACAAAAGGACTTGACCCAAATGTGGAGATGAAACCATCAGGAGGCGAATGGATTGGAGAGATACCGAAGCATTGGAAAATTAGTCGGTTAAAGTTTCATCTTGCCGAAAACTCTGGTGGTATTTGGGGGGAGGATGATGAATTTGGAAATGGTATTAATGTCCTTCGGTCAACAGAAATTACGATAGATGGTCATTGGGATTTACAAAGGTTAATAAAGCGAAAACTCAGTAAAGAAGAAACAGAAAGATTCTTGCTAAAGAAAAATGACTTGGTGATAACAAAATCCAGTGGCAGTCAAGACCATATTGGAAAAACAGGATTGGTTGATGAGAAAATTGAGAAAATGTATGTTTGTTATTCAAACTTTGTACAGAGGATTCGTCCCGAGAATCATATCAACAGTAGATTTCTACACTACTTTATGAACTGTCCGCTAGCAAGAGAACAGTATAAGTTTCAAAGTGAAACAACTACTGGGTTGGCAAACCTTACCAAAAAATCTATTGATGAGTTACTTCTATCATTACCACCTATATTGGAACAAACCCAAATCGCAAACTTCCTTGACCACAAAACCGAACAGATTGACGAACTGATAGCCATAGAACAGCGTAAAATAGAACTCCTCAAAGAATACCGTCAATCCCTCATCTCTGAAGCGGTGACAGGCAAGATAGATGTCCGAAACGAGGTTTAGACGATGCAGAATTATACTGAAGAAAAATTTGAAGATCACATTGAAGCACACCTGAATCAGTCGGGATACCAATCTCTGCGGTCTTCCGATTATGATAAATCTCTCTGTCTAATACCGAATGAGACTTTACGGTTTATTAAAGATACACAACTAAAGGAGTATCAGAAACTGGAACGCCAATATGGAGTAGATACTCCCACTAAACTCCACGACCGCGTAAGCAGAGAGATTGATCGCCGCGGGGTGTTGGACGTGCTTCGGAAAGGCATTGCGGATAGAGGGTGTCATTTCGACCTGACCTACTTCCTACCATCAAGTGGCATGAACCCCGAACATCAGAGACTTTACATGCAAAACCGATTCTCGCTAATACGACAACTGCATTACGCACAGCGGAACGAAAAATCGCTGGATATGGTGCTGTTCCTCAACGGTTTGCCGTTAGTGACAATGGAACTGAAGAACAGCTTCACCGGTCAAGTCTTCACAGATGCGGAGAAACAGTATCGGACAGATCGGAATCCGAGAGAACCGTTGTTCAAATTCAAGCGGTGTCTGGTTCACTTTGCGGTTGGAAATGAAAAGGTCTCAATGACAACCCGATTGCAAGAAGACGAAACACGATTCTTTCCGTTTAACAAGGACATAGAAAACCCCGTGAATCGGAAAGGGCACAAGACTGCTTACTTGTGGGAGGACATCCTGCAGCCCAATAACCTGATGGAGCTAATCAACAACTTTATCCATGAGCAAGAGGTCACAGAAAAGGTTTACGACCACAGAATCGACGAAGTAAAAGATGTAACGCGTAAAGTGCTTATTTTCCCGCGATACCATCAGCTGAGTGTAATCCGTGAGTTGAAAACAGATATTAAAGTGAAGAGTGTCGGACAAAAATACCTAATACAACACGCTACAGGGAGCGGTAAATCCAATTCAATCGCATGGTTGGCACACCTGCTAACACATTTATACAGTTCTTCGGACACGACAAATCGGATTTTCGACTCTATTATCGTGGTGACAGACCGACTCGTACTGGACAAACAACTGCAAGATACAATCAAGCAGGTTGGACAGGTTGAGGGTGTGGTTCATGCCGTTGATAAGAATTCAGCACAACTCAGAGGTTTCCTTGAATCTGGCAAAAGCATCGTAATTTCCACGATTCAGAAGTTCAGTGTGATTGCGGAAACAATCGGCGCGCTTAATAGCAAGACCTTTGCAGTGATTATTGACGAAGCGCACTCCTCACAGAGCGGTGAAGCCGCAAAAGACCTCAGATTTTCGCTCTCAAAAGGGATTGAAGAAGAAGAAGTGGAAGACGAAGATAACACCGAAGAAATATCGGGTATAGACGCTCAGATTATCAAGCAGATGGAACAGCGCAGGATGCAGGATCATATCTCTCATTTCGGTTTCAGCGGTACACCGAAGAATAAGACATTAGAACTGTTCGGACAGAAGAATGTGGATGGGAAGTTTGTTCCGTTCCATACCTATTCAATGCGCCAGAGTATCAGTGAAGGTTTTACACTGGACGTGCTGCAAAATTACACTACCTTTAAGCGATATTTTGAACTGGTCAAAAGCGTGTCGGAGGATAAAGAGTACGATAAGGCGCGCACGCTGCGAACACTGACCAGCTACGTTGACCTGCAACCCACCAGCATTGAGAAGAAAACCAAAATTATGTTGGAACACTTCATAGAACACACGGAGAAAACGATAGAAGGTAAGGGCCGGGCGATGCTGGTCACACCTTCCAGACTGCACTGTGTCAAATACAAGTTGGAATTTGATAAACAGATGCGGGCGATGAACCTACCCTACGGGTGTCTGGTAGCATTCAGTGATACCGTTCACGACACCGACAGCGAAGTGGACTATACGGAAAACAGCATGAACGCTTTACCCTCAAAAGCTTCAATTGCAGACACCTTCAAGAGTCCACAATACCGCATTCTGATTGTCGCGAATAAATTCCAAACGGGTTTTGATGAGCCGATGCTACAGACAATGTATGTTGATAAGAAATTAGACGGGCTGCAGTGTGTCCAGACCTTGAGCCGTCTGAACCGCGTTGCCCCCGGCAAAACAGATACGCTGGTACTCGATTTTGTGAATGACCCTGAACAGATACAAGCCGCATTCCAGCAATACTATCAGACCACAACGCTCGCGGAGGAAACCGATCCCAATCGGTTGTATGACCTACAGAGTCAGTTGGACGATTTTGATCTCTACGATGCAGATACTATTAACCGATTTTGTGAAGTCTTTTATGATGCTGATCAACCCGACGAACTTCTACAAGGCATTCTCGATGACGTTGTTGAGAAATGGATGGAGAATGAAACAGAGGAAAAAGAGGCGTTTCGTTCTACCTTGCAAAGTTATATTCGTCTCTACGGATACATCTCACAACTGATTACTTTCACAGATGTGGGTTTAGAAAAATTGTACGTCTTTGGACGCAGCCTCAACAAGAAGCTGCCGAAACGGGATAATCCTAACCTACAAGATGTCATCTATTCTGTAGACTTGGATTCGTTGCGTGTAGCGAAGATTCATGAGAATCAACAACTAACACTCGAACGAAAGCAACATCTTTATCAGGCATATCTTAAACAACCGTCTCCTGCAGCACAAGGGCAGAGCACCTGATGGTTGTCAAAAAAAGCCTGCCCCATAGGCGTCAATTTAGTAAAAAACGTTAGTGCGTTTAATACACCTTTCGCCCTTCTGGGGTTTGCTATTGGTTGGATCAATGCGGACTATATACCTTTCGCCTCTCTGTGGCTTTGGAAAATCATACCATTTCTATAATTTATTTGTGCATTAATGTTTGTCCTTCTTTGTGGCACATAAACCTTACAGTTTAGAAGCACAATCAGAGAACGCAATTGAAATCATTGACGCACCTGTTGTACTTGATATCCAAACAGAACCTGAATTTCAGAAGCGCAATGTCAGAAGCGTACTTGCCAGAAAAAACGAAGGTATAGGACAAGAGACGTTTGACAAGAAGATCGGAGATGATACCGATGTAGATTCAGCACAGATTGCCATACGACAAAACCGATGGAGTCAGGTGCAAGGACCACCTGGTGGAGATGCCAATGAGATATTTCTTACATCTGATGGTGCGCTGTTGGCTGTGACTCACACAGGTATCTACAAAACAACCGAGAATATCACTGAGTGGATACGCATCAGCTGTACATAACGACAAGTTTTTCATTGCCACCTATCAAACCGGGATATTCCATATCCCGCTGCGTTGATAATTCTGATTGCATACGTTCTCAAAAGATGCTACGATAGATTAAAACTTAAAGGAGCATCTGATGAAGAAACCTACTTGTCTAATACTTACTGGAATTGGTGTTTTACTGCTCGTTATCGTGTTGATTTTCGCTGTACCTTGGTTTATGAACCTATTTGAAGAATTTCAGCAAATGAGCGATAAACAGGGGGACTATAAAAGAGAATTAAGGCTGTTTGCTAACAAACCGCTAAATAGTGATCAGAAGCTACAGTTACAACGACTTATTGAAATTGCTGGAGAGATGTCTAACAGGCAGGATAGTGACACGCAAAGGGGAGAGAACTTAGAAATGGTTCTGTCGAGTAGTCCTTACCTTTCATACATTGACACACATGCTGCTAATCAGACTTATGCGGATTATTCAACCTATCTTGCTGCAATGCCGACTGCAAAGCATAGAGATATCGTCAAATCAAGACTAATGAAACTGATTGTTACAGAGGATACAGAGGATACAGAGGTAGAACCTGAACAATTGGAAATATGGTCAGACTTTTACTATATTATGCGGGATTGGAGTAAAACAGGAAAAAGCATAACTACTAACAAAAAAGAATTTGACGAACTCCTGCAAACACATCTTGTGAAGCCTCTGATGGAGAATGCAGGATTTGGAGGAGTCTCTTCCAAATTTGTCAAAATGGGGTTAATTTCTGCCTTTATTGTAGAAGATAACAAAGTGTTTCACTATGCATGGAATAGCCGTGTGCAGAGTTACGGTTTTCAGGAAGGATATCTGCGGTGTGCAATTGCTACACCTTTAGAGTTTGCGTTGATGCGGTCATTCTTTGCGGATGCAGCAACTTTTGAGAAGTGGTTATCAGAACCATTTCACACGATTAACAAAGAGGAAGAACCTGTTGAAAAATAAAAGTTAAACTTGTATGTCGGTTTTCGTTTCGCTCTACCCGAACTACTCATTTGGTTTGCACACCCCTCACTTTTCTTGTAACTGTTGTGCTAAGACTGAAATCAAACCTACTAAGTTGGGTAATTGGTCACGCTGCTCTGGTGATATGTCAGCGAGATGGGTTTCACTGACAAGACGATACATGTCTGCTGCTCCGGTAAGGATGTGAGGTGTTAAACCGACATCAGCAAACGTATCTGAAATCTCTTCCATTTCACCGATCCACCGTTTTGCCTTTGTCGGCATACTTGGCAATCCTCTTTCCATACGCTCATAGAGAGTCTTTTGACTCAGTTTGAACTCTGCAGCGAGTGCATCTGAAACACCTAACATCTCCGCAGCAGTGAGCAATTCAGTACAGAGTGCAGTCAATCCTTTTGTCAAGGAGGCGTAGCACATCTTGATTGCTGATGCAAGACCGATTTTATCTCCGAGTGGACGTACATCTAACCCGTAATTGTTCAACGCAGCAAATGTGTCCAGCTGAGGTCCAGATGCATAAAACCGTGTTGTCTCCGGTCTTCGTGGTGGTGGTCCAATTATGGACGCATCAACAAAAGTCCCATCTGCTGATGTGATAATTTCACCAATTTCTTGAACAGTTTTCGGTGAAATTGCGTTGCAGTCCGTATATGTTATATCTGTATCAGTTTCCTGCAAAGCATCTGCAATAGTTGTTGCGGCAATCTTCGCTTGTGCTGGCACCATGATTGAAAGGATTATGTCTGCTTCAGTGACAAGTTGATGATACGTTGGCACATCAACAATACCTGCTTTATGCGTTAACTTGCGGGTGCGTTGACTTCTGTCTTGGAGGCATGTCATCACACAAAGTCCGTTTTGCCGTAAGACATCACCGACGACATGCCCCATATCTCCTGGACTTAATATTCCTATCGTCATAGTCATTATAGTTTTAAATTCCCTGTTCGCCGGGCATTAATTTACCAACCTTCCAGTGCCGGTAGGTTCGGTTTCCTAACCGAACCTACCGACCTGGGAAAATCACTAAATTGACGCTTACGGGTTTCGTTTCGCTCTACTCGACCTACAGAACAAAATTTACCTTCAAATATGGATACCGACACTGATCAGTGCCTTGAATACCAGCACTGCACCAAGTATGATCACAACAGATGCGCTAATA
>CAZURU010000319.1:0-6218 GCA_964623585.1 uncultured bacterium | reverse complement strand
AACATGTTTAGATGGAAATGTTAAGGAAAATTTAATTGGGTCGTAGGATTTTGTTATATGGAACTGGATAGGACATCTAATCAGGGATGGTACTTTCATTAAAATGGTCTATTTTAGACCTTAATTAGTCCATGCTTCGCAGAAATTAAATAAAGTTTTGATTTTTTTTGTGAAATATGTTATAATTGCTCTGTTAGAAAAAAGTTAACCTCAACAGAAAATCTATATGTCACTCAGAGAACTCTCGTTACAATCTGAATATCGCTCCGATGGAGCTAACCTCGTCAAAGATTTTTATACGCCGTGTCTAAGGAAGGCTACACGGTATTGTCGCGCGGTTGCTTATTTTACCAGCAATAGTCTTGCGCTGAACGTGAAAGGATTGTCTACTTTTATCCGACACGGTGGACAGATGAATTTAGTAACAGGTCCTAAATTAATGTCAGATGACATTGAGGCGATTCAACACGGCTACAAGGCAAAAGAAAAAAATTTAGATTCCTCTCTTGATTGCGATTTTGAGGCAGTTTTCCATGATAGATTAATGTTGATCACATGGCTAATTGCACATGGTCATTTAGACATTAAAATCGCATATCCATCCGATTCAAATACAACCTATCCACATGCAATTTACCATGAAAAAACTGGCGTTTTTTTAGATGATAATAACAATGCTATAGCATTTTCGGGTTCATCGAATGAAACTGTTGGTGGTTTATTAAATAATTTTGAATCTATTGATGTTCATTGCTCTTGGGATGATACTCAAGAACGCGTTCAACAAAAAGTAGAGAATTTTAAGAAATTGTGGGATAACAGTACGGACAAGTTGGAAGTAATAGATTTTCTAACTGCCGTTACGGAAGATGTTTTAATCCATCAGACGGTATATGAAACAGGACAAGTAAAAACAACAGATAAACCGGAAATAATCGAACAGACCATTCCGTATTTGCCAAACGACATAGTTCTAAGAAAGTATCAATCTGAAGCGATTGATGCGTGGTTTGAGAATGGATGCCGTGGTTTATGGGAAATGGCAACGGGGACGGGTAAGACCATCACAGCCCTTTCTGCCCTTGCAAAATTGAGAGAGAAAAAGAAACATCTATTTGTAGTTATCGCATGTCCATATCAGCACCTTGTTGATCAGTGGTATGAGGAGGCTATCAGGTTTGGGTTTGAACCGATCTTGGCATACAAAAACTCTGCAACCTGGGTGAATCGGCTTAATACCGCCTTGGTGCGATATAATTATGGTGTTCGTGATGTTATTTGTACTATTACAACGCAAACTACTTTTATTGCTGAGACTATGCAGAAACTGCTATCCAAATTGAAGCGTGGTGCTGTTTTGGTAGCAGACGAGGTCCACCATCTTGGAGCAGAACGGAGCCGCGAAAGATTAACCGATGTTTTTAATTACCGCCTTGGGTTGTCAGCCACTCCTAACCGGTGGTTTGACGAATCAGGTACGACTGCAATCAGGAGCTATTTTGGAGATACAGTTTACGAATTTTCTCTTGGCAAAGCAATTAAAATGGGATATCTTTGCCCTTACTATTATCATCCACATCTTGTTGAATTAACCAACAACGAACTTGAGGAATATGAACGTCTCACCGCAAGAATTTCTAAATTGTATTACAAGAATAACTCCGATGAACCAAACGAAGCTTTGGAACGGTTACTAATAAAACGAGCAAGACTACTTAACCGAGCAGAAAACAAACTAACAAAGCTAGCAGAATTATTAACTGATAAGACTGACTCACTTCATCATACCCTATTCTACTGTGCCATGGGGAGAATTGTTCCTGTGATTGAACTGTTGACCCATTTAGGATTACGCATCTCAAAATTTACAGCGGAGGAATCAGCGATTGAAAGAAAAGAATTGTTAAAGATGTTCGCATCTGGGCATCTTCAAGCTCTTGTAGCGATGAAATGCCTAGATGAAGGTGTTGATGTACCAAGCACTCGAACGGCTTACATCCTTGCGAGCAGTAGTAACCCAAAAGAATTTATTCAACGGCGTGGGCGAATTCTTCGGCTAGCCCCCGGCAAAGAACACGCCGAAATTCACGATCTCATCGCTGTCCCTCCTTTGAAATTCCAGCATTATTCAAATGCGACATTTGCTACAGAGCGCAAAATTGTTGAAAAGGAATTGAGAAGGTTTAATGAATTTGCCAGCTTAGCTTTGAATAGAAATCAGGCTCTTGCTAAAATGGGTGAATTCGCTAAAATTTACAATCTGTTAGGAACATTAGGAGATGTTTGATGAAAAAAAATAAAATAGAAAAGTATATGGAAAGTTTAACTCCTGAAGTCAGAAATGTAATTGATAAAGTTCTTGAGGCTGAACTTGAGAGGTTAAATATGCAAAAACCGAAGGGAATCAAGGACGAAATTAAACGGTTTATCCATGAGGAGATAAAGCAACGTGCAACTTAGGTATATAACATTAAAAAATTTTAGATCGTATTACGGTGAACAAACCCTCTCCTTCACTACTGATGAACATCAACACGTAACGGTTATCCATGGAGCAAACGGTGCAGGTAAAACATCCTTATTTGTTGCTTTCAATTGGTGTTTATACGGCAGCAAATTTGTTAGAGCGAAATTTGGCGATATTGGTAAGTTAGAAAATAGGCGTGCTTTGATAGATAATAAAGATGCTGAAACCATGGTTGAAATTGGTTTTACGTATCGCGGAACCCAATACTGCGCTAGAAGGATAACCTCTACAAATAATAAGACAAGATTTTTGCTGGAGAGCACCAATACTTTAGGGCTTGAACGCGAACTTTATGATGAAGCTGCTTCAGAACGGCTTAAATCGATAATCCCTGAAAATGTAAGCGTCCATTTTTTCTTCGATGGTGAACAGATTCACAACTTTACTAAGCCCGGGAACGAAGAGGAAGTCAAGAGTGCTGTGCGTAACGTTCTTAGAATTGAAGAGATCAACCGCGGTATGACCCATTTAAAAAATATTGCTGATGAATACCGAAGAGATTTTAGACGCAATACTACTGGAAATTTAAATAAATTACTTAATGAGAGGCAAAAGGTCCAAGAACAACGGGATGAGTTATCTAAGAACATAGAGGAAAAAAAGAGTGAAATTGAAGCTGCCGAAAAACTAATACAAGATATTGATGTACGTCTTAAAGAAATTAAATCATCACGTGTGCTCGCCCAAGAACGGAATCGTATTGATCAAGAATTACTAGAGTTAAGAGGAAGCCAAGATAAAATAAATATAGAAATTCGCTCCTTAGCCAACCAAGGTTTTATTCCTTTGGCAAAACCTATCATAATTAGCAGCTTAGAAATTTTGGGAAAAAATGAAATTGCAAGTGGAATTCCTAAAACTTTTCTAAATGAACTCCTGAATCAGGATAATTGCCTCTGTGGTCGTCCCATTCATCGTGAAAGTCCTGAATATCAAAATATCCTCGGTCTTCTCGATCGAGCTGTTTCTTCAGAATTGGGGTATGTTACGAAGGAAACTGAGCACAATTTGAAGAAACTGCTGAGTGATAGTGCCACAGATATTCCAGTGAAGTTAAAATCTACCTTGAGTAATTCACAACAATTGGAGTCAAAAATTGAGACTAAGGAAGCGCGCTTGGAAACGATAAAAAAAGATCTTGGTAATTTTGATGATAGAGAGGTTGATCAACTTGAAGCAAGACGTGCAGAACGCGAATCAGACATCCGAAATTTTGAGGCAGAAATAAACCAAAACAAAGGTAGAATTGAGGAAATTAATAAACAAATTAGCGAATTAGATAAGAATATTAAGAAGGAAGAAAGTTCAGACGCTAAAGCAAAACAACTCAAGTGTTACTATGAACTTGCTAACGCAGCTGCATCGGCAATGGAAGAAATATATGAACTATACGCAACAAATATGCGAACGCAAATTCAAGAAGAAGTTGGGCCAATTTTCAAAGGACTTATCTGGAATGCTGGGCATTTTGAAAAAATTAACCTCACGGAGGACTATAAGTTGTTAGTAAAAGATGCATCAGGTGAAGACGTACTTCCTGAAATGTCAGCAGGGCAACGCCAAGTCCTAAGTCTTGCTTTCATAGGAGCATTAGCAAAGATGGCGGTTAAGCAAATAATTCCAAACATGGAACATGAATCTTTTCCAATTGTAATGGATACGCCCTTTGGAAGACTTTCTAGCGAGCATAGAGAAAATATCGCTGATATCTTTCCGAAAATTGCCAAGCAATTAGTTTTATTCGTTACAGACGAGGAATTGCACGGGCAAGCACGAATGAACCTTGAACCGCAAATCGGAGCAGAATACGAATTACATGCCATTAAGGAAAGTGCCACCACCACCACCACCACGATCAGACGCGTTGTATAATAAAGTAAGTTTCAGACTTTGGGTTAAATTCACAAGGATATTGGGTTTTAGAATTTCGATTAAAACTTGAGATCATGCTCTGGCCGGATTTATGAACCGCCAGCCATAGTTACAAAACACTTAGCAATTGATATTGAAATCTATCTCCGTTTGAATATACTACTAAAAAGGAGATGGGAATATGAATTCAATTGAGGTTTTGAATTCTTATCTTCTAGGAGCATTTCAATGGAAACAGCAAAGCAACAATCAGGAGAACGGTATCGAATCTTTATTGATCGATCCCATCATTTGACATATCAAGAACTCACTAAACCTCCTGAGAAAGAAATTCCAGATCAAGAAAAAGATACTCCTCCTTTTGAATCTATGAAAAACCTTTTCATGCTTGCTACGTTCATAGGTTATAAAAATAAAAAACGGGTGCCTTTAGAGAACAGAGTTGATATTTTTAGTTGGCAGGTGCTTGCAACAGATGAGGATTATCTTTCCTTGCTTTATGCGTTGGCTGTTACCGAGACAAACGGTGTTGAAGTGTTGACTGACCGAAGTAAAATATTAACTATTGCTGAGGAGTATGCAAATGGGGGAATTCTCCAGATAGAGGAAGAAGTCAAGGAGATGCCTGGCGAAAAAATTGATAACCTTCTTGATTTACTAGCGAATTGGATTCCACCCAAAATTTAGTCAAAAGATTGGGCTATTAAGGTTAATCATCTATGACACAAGACAGAAGAGGTTTGCTATTTGAGCGCCAAGTATTGAAAACTTTAAAAGGCATGGGTATAAAGTCCTATGGAGAGCATGGTCAAATTCCACTACAAGCACTTCATCCGGGTAGTCAACTTGGAAGGCATCTTGAAATTGATATTGTTTGTTTGGTGGGAAATATCTGTATTCTGATTGAAACTACGACTGAAACAAACAATAACAGTCGCAAAATAACAAGGTTCATCCAGCACTCCGAATTAGTTGTAAGTTCTTCTCTAGACCGGCGCGAATTATTTTCCCTTTTTGAAGGAATTCCAGAGGAAGAATTAATCAACTTCACGGGGGTATCAGACTGGCGCTATTTATATATTGGTACAAGCCCTGAATTAATTACAGATGACATTATTCCTGAAGGGTATCCTGAAACAAACCGTCTTCATATTTTCAACGTAGAAAACTGGGAATACTTTAAAATGCTTGCACGTACGATAAATGAAGCTGCACAATATGAATTTTTGGCTTCTGTTGGTATTAACCCAAGTGATGTAGGAGATGCGTCTCTAGGGGGGACAGTACTGACCAAACGCTGTTTGGAACTTACTAATAAAACCCTTTTTTCCGGTCAAAGTCACGTTTTAGCCGACCTCTTCGTTGTCACATTCAAACCAAATGAACTGCTACGTATTGCCCGAGTTTTGCGATACCAAGGGCAGCCGATGGCTATCTCATCGGATATTTCCACCGATCAGCAAAGTGGAGGCTACCAAAGAATCCTTATTCCTGACAAATTAAAAAAATTACGCAAATTCGTCAATAACGACTCTAAAGTTGCCTTTCCAACAAACCTAACTTTAGTTTTGTCCAATGAATGCCAGAAACATGGTAACGAATTACACATTCCTTCTAAATATGCTTCAATTGATGTCATTGATGGACAACATCGTTTATTTTCTTATTCCTCAACTAGTGAGCAAATTCGCGAAGAAGCACTCCTCATCGCAACTGCAATTAAATTTAATACAGATGATGCACAAAAAATAAACCAGTACGCTGCTACGTAGTGTTTACATTCTAAAAGTATTGACATTTCATAGCCGATTTTGTATAC
>CAZURU010000318.1:0-6310 GCA_964623585.1 uncultured bacterium | reverse complement strand
CATTCATCCTTGATTGTGCTTCTTTGGATAATAATTATATGTCAAAGTAATTCTTTATTCTGATAGAGTAGTGCCCATTATGTTTTTTTAAATCTAAAACATCTCAATAGGTAGTTTATTGAAAAAGTGCATCCAAAAAAGTGTATAGATGAATCGTCCATTTTTAGGTATCCTACTGTCGTTCTATTCTAACAGAAATTATTACTGAAATCAACGATTTCATACAACACGATTTCATATAACACAAGGGGGAGATTCTTCTATGTCAAAACGGAAAGTCGCAGCAAGTTTCCAAAATTTCCACGTTATTGTTCACGATTTAGATGAAACAGGAGATCTTAAAACCGAATGCAAACAGCAATTCGGTAAAGGTGTTCGTCTCGCTGACTGGAACGATATTCTCGCCTACATTGAAGCAGGTGGTTCGGTACAGGAGTTCATTGAAACCCTAAAGATACAACTTGAGTATGTCCATCCCGACGATATGGATCCAATCCCGAATACCGCCTATCGTATTTCATTGAATGGAGAACTGCTTTGGGACGATGATCGGCACTATTTCTTCGCAAGACACGACCACAAATTACGCGGAGATTTCTTGGCACACGATGATATTGATGATTACCACCTATCGTTGGGATCATGGTTTGGTAAAGGTGGGTATGCACTCATCTTTGGTGATCCGGATAGCACAGTACCACCCCCAGAACCAGAAATCAGAGAAATCGAGCAAACATCTGGCGGCTGAGGCTGAGGCTGAGGAGGCTAACACAGTGGCGGTGCCACTGATCAATTTATCTGATAGTTGTCTAATTCTCTCGTAATGCACAATCATTTTTAAAGCAGAATCCAACGTTAAGGCGATGCTGATGTTTCAGCATCGCCTTGATTTTGTTCTATTTGGACTACAATATAGGAATTGACAAATCACTCCGCCCACGGTTCCAAGACTACCTTACCACACTCACCTGTCGCTTGCAATTCCCAGGCTTTTTGAACATCACCCATGGGGAATGTATGTGTAATATATGTATCAATTTTATCTGCGGATTCTTTAATCACCTTCATCAGTTTAGGAAAGAAACCGAGGTTATAGTGCCAATTACCTCGCAAAACCAGACCTTTACGTATCATATCTCTACTGGCTGCGAGTGGGAATTCGCCACCTTCACCAACAAATGTGACTTGTCCTTTTCTTCGGGCAGCATCAACCATCAACCGATGCGCTGCAGATGCTCCTGAGCAGTCTACTGCTTTGTCAATGCCGATACCATCTGTCAGTTCCCGTATTTGCTCAAGAATATCCTCATCAGTTGGGTTCAGGACTACCTCTGCCCCTAACTTTTTGGCGAGTTCTGCGCGATACGGATGACTCTCCACACCGATGACACGGGCACCCCGATAACTTGCATTGATGATACCCCCTAAACCGACAGGTCCCAGACCCGTTACCATGACAGTATCAAGAGCATCTACCTCCATCTGTTCCATTGCGCCAAATGTAGGTCCGAGTCCACAGCAAGCCATCCCTCCGTGTGCATAGCTCATGTCATCTGGAATAGGAAACAGGAGGTCCTCCATTTTATGCATATATTGTGCATAAGTCGCCCCGAAAACATCCCCTTCTACCATTTCCCGTATGTTGCGTCCTCGCGTACAGTGTATGTGTTCTCCGCTAACACACATATTACACTTACCGCATGAGTTTTGTGGTTGCACAACAACACGATCCCCCACTTTTACGCGTCCAGGTTGTGCCACTTCTACAACTTCTCCAGCTGCTTCATGTCCGAAGTGTTCACCTTTATTACCAGCTTTGAATCCTTTGTATTCAGTGCACATCGGAACAGCATGGATTTTGACGACAACAACATCTCCACCTGCTTTAGGATCGGGTTTGTCAACCAGTCCACCTTTACCTTCACCAAACATTGCTGCTACTTTCATTTTATCACCTCAATTTAATGAATATTACGCCATGAATATTAAGAAATTCCCATCTCTTGAAGATTCTTTAGACTAATACCTAAACTCTCAAACGGGTCCCGTTCATAGCAGGAATCTTGCTCAACAATATACCATTCAACTTTAGCATACTCACATGCATCCAAAATAGCAGTCCAGTTAAGGTTCCCTTCCCCGACTTCAGCATATCGTTGTGAGTTCCCGACGACTGCCATATCCTTAAGATGGACAATGTGCGCGCGACCTTTCAACTTGCGTATCCACTCCGCAGGGTCACCACCGCCGTGCTGAATCCAATACGTGTCAATCTCACTATTAAAATATGTAGGGTCGCTATCTTCATACAATATCTGCAATCCAGTACGACCATCATCATAACGTTCTAATTCAAAGCTATGATTGTGATAGGAAAAGGTCAAACCCCCTTCAGCAAGACGTTTCGCAACATCAGAAGCTTCCTTTGCAAACTTGGAATACCCTTCTGTGCTGCGATATTCACCGGGAAGTCCACCGATTGCTGCATGTTTGCATCCCCACAGATTATGTTCATCAATAACAGCTTGTGGTTCATCCTGCATCTTTGCGTAGTTTGTGTGAGTAGCACAGATTGTAAGACCTTCATTGTCAACGATGTTTTTCAATGCTTCAGGTTCAATCGGACCGAGTGCTGAACATTGAACAGCCTCGTAACCGAGCTCACGAACCTTTTTCATTGTCTTCGCAATGTCTTCCTCTGTTTTTGTAAATTCCCTAAGCGTATAGAGTTGCGCTGCGAGTTGAGTTGCCATATTCACTCCTTTTAATTTGAAATCTGTTTGTGTAAGTATAATAATAAGCAACGTTGATGTCAAGAAATAATTTATCAATTGAAAAAATCGTTTGCATAAAACCCATGATATTTGCTAATATACACAGTATGATCAATCCATTTTTCTTCGGTAGTAGAGGACGAGGTATATTTCGTTTTTTTCGCTTCTTTCTCCATTTCCCGAACTTCATAAAGTTGACGTTGCGACTATTCCGTGACAAGCGCGTTCCTATTTATCGTAAGGCGATCCTTGTCGTTTTCGAGATCCTTGCAGTTGCTTTTGCTATTTTCTACTTTGTGTACCCTTTTGATGCCGATTTCATACTGCCAATTATCGGGCGTCTTGATGACATTTTCATAGGAGCATTTGTAATTCTTGTCCCAGGCGCGTGGATATTTATAAAATCTTGTCCTCAAAACGTTGTACGCGAACATGTGAACAGGATCTCCCGTGGTGAATAAAACACTGTTTTTACGAACTTTTTCTGCAACTTTAAATCATTAATGGTGTGTTTTTTTTTGAAAACACAATGTATGTGAACAATCTATGAAAACATAATTTATGAAAACACTGTAGACTTATCGCAATATTATACATATAGAATACATCAGGAGGAGATATACCATGTTAAATATTGGACACAAACACAGCAGGCGTATAGCAATTCTATTAGTCGTAGTCGGACTCGCTGTTGCAGCCGGTCTTGTTATCAATCAAGGCACAAAAGAGTTTGTCATACCAACTGCTATCGGTGAAACAAACGAAACTTTTGACCAAACAGAAGACTTTCAATATCTGGAACGGGCTAATCGTGCTTTTATCAATTTGGTAGCACGCACACGGTCCTCTGTGGTGCAAATAACAACAAAAACAGAACAACCTGAGAACCGAAAAGTGGCTCCAAGAATGCAGATAATCCCACCCGAAGGAATGAACAGAGATGAATTTAGGCGTAGATTTGGCGATGAATTTGATTTTGAAACTCCCTTTCGATTCCATTTTGATTTTGACCAACCCAATCCAGGGCCAAGAACCGGTGTTGGTTCAGGCGTAATAGTTAGTCAAGATGGATATATACTTACGAATAATCATGTAATCCAAGGAACGGATAAAATCACTGTCACCCTTGCAGATGGCAAAGAATATGAAGCGACGTTAGTCGGACGAGATGCCGCACGAGAAAATGGGGGTGGAACAGATTTAGCGGTCATCAAAATTGATACAGAAGGACTTCCCGTTTTACCGTTCGGTGACTCGGATAGGCTTGAGGTCGGTGAATGGGTCATTGCAATTGGAACACCGCTTAACCTTTCGCAAACTGTAACACGAGGTATTGTGAGTGCGAAAGAACGCCCTGGAATTACCGCTTATGGAAGTTTCATACAAACGGATGCACCTATAAATCAAGGCAATAGTGGTGGGGCATTGATTAATATTCGCGGTGAATTAGTCGGGATCAATACTTATATTGCAACTGGTGGATTTTCTGCAGGCAACATCGGTTTAGGTTTCGCGTTACCAAGTAATCTTGTCAAACAGCTTCTGCCTGACCTAATCGAAAAAGGAAAAGTGGAACGTGGCTGGCTTGGAATCTCAATGGCAACTGTTGACCAAGTCTTAGCGGATAAATACAAGTTGGACTCAACAGACGGGGTCTTAGTAGACTTCGTCGGTGATGACAGTCCAGCTCAAAAGGGCGGCTTGCAATCTGACGACATTATCCTGAAGTTTAACGGGCAGCAAATTAAAGACATGACACATTTAAGACATTTAGTCGCAGCAACACCTGTTGGAAAATCTGTTAGGGTAGAAGTTCTACGGGAAGGTAAACCAAAGCAGTTGACGATTAAACTTGGAAAGCGTTCGGAAGAAACAGTGGCTTCGCTCAATCAGGAACCAAAGTCGTCTTTTGCTGGACTTCAAGCTGAAGACTTAACACCTGCACTCGCTGAACAATACGGATATCCAGAAAGTGAAACTGGGGTCATCGTCACGAAGGTTGAAAGCGGTAGTGAGGCAGAGAAAAAAGGTATCAAACCCGGATACCTCATTCAAGAAATAGAATATGCAACTATAAAGGATTTTAAGACCTATTCTATGATCCTCAACAAGATTAAACAGAATAATGAAACGCGTATTCTACTCTATGTCAAATCTCCTCACCGAGATGGATCAGGTTATGTTACACTCAATATAACACCCAATATATCACCGTCAGACAGATAAGCGGGTGTGGACATACCTTGAACACTGCAGACAACGTTAGATTGATAATAAAATACTTGAAGGATAGCCGTTTTTCTGATATATTCTTAAGAACGACTATCCTTCATCTTTTTAAGGTATGATACTTTTATGAAAGCACAACGAGTTATTTGGCCAGAACGTGCAACAGTTGATATTGAGACATTTGAACTGTCTGGTATCAAGGATGATGAAATTTTAATAGCTACAGAATGCACGCTTATCAGTCCTGGCACGGAACGCGCATTCCTGCTATCACTTCCTAACGCACGCGGCGGATATCCTTCGCGCCCAGGTTATAGTAATATCGGCAAAGTAGTAGAGGTCGGCAAAAACGTCAGAGGTTATACGGTAGGTGACCGTGTTGCCTCAACCCACGGACACACCAGCCACTTTGTCGCGTCACCGAGCCGCGTACTCAAGATAGAACCATCTGATGCACCATCCGATGAGTTGGTCTTCTTTAATCTCAGTGCAATAGCGTTACAAGGCGTGAGAAAAGCACGAATAGAATTAGGGGAATCAGCAATCGTCATCGGACAAGGTCTCATCGGTTCACTTGCGTTGCAGCTTGCAAAACTGAGTGGAGCCGTACCTGTTATCGCTGCAGATTTAACAGATAGTCGACTGGAACTTTCTAAAGACATCGGTGCAGACTACACATTCAATCCCGAAGATACAGATTTCTCCAAACAGTTAGCCGATGCCACTATGGGGAAGGGACCTACCGTTGTCATAGAAGCGACAGGACATCCTGATGCTATTACCACCGCCTTAAACGTTGCAGGTTGGGGTGCGCGTGTCGTATTGTTAGCAAGCACACGCGGTGAAACACCGAAAGTCAATTTCTATCGTGATGTGCATAAGAAAGGTCTTATCCTTTACGGTGCACACAATTCCATTCGTCCACGGCAAGAATCGTCTGCGAATTTCTGGACCAGTGAAGATGATGGAGGTTTAATGTTATCTCTAATCGCAAATGGACGTTTTAACGTTGCACCGTTGATAAGCCATCGGCTCGCAGGACACGATGCACCGAAAGCTTATCAGTTGCTAATGGAATGGAATCCTGAATTACTTGGTGTTGTGCTTCAATGGAACAGTGGGATGTAGGAATATTTTTATTGGGATTGTCCATTTCTTAGTCCCGTAGGGACGATATGTTTATAGATCACGATTGAACACGACTCTTTAGTCCCGTAGGGACGATATGTTTAAAGATCACGAGCGAACACGGCTCTTTAGTCCCGTATGAAGTTAAAGAAAATATTTGGGTAATTTGGCGAGGTTAG
>CAZURU010000317.1:0-6365 GCA_964623585.1 uncultured bacterium | reverse complement strand
GTTCGGCTGTTTCCTGGCCTGGGCGGTAATCGGTCGCATCTCCATGAGACATCGCAGGGACCGCCCCGTGCCCGGTTTTCCGGAAAGCCCCGTGAACGATCTCCTTGCCGTGGTGGTAGGTCTGTTGCTTTACCTGGCGTTCATCATGGCGCTGCACGATTGGCTGATCGGTGTGAAGGTGATGTGATAAGGGGCCGGTCGAACGTACACGGCTTGAGAAGGTGGGTTAGTTTGTAAGCCTCAAAGAAGAAATTCCTATGCAATTAGACTCAATAAGCAAACGCCTGATTGCACACGAGGAATGTCCGAGCAGATCGGGATTACTGACGAATTGAGGCGATTACTTACGCAGGAGTACAAACTCTATAAATCATAATATACGACTTGGAAGAAATAAAATATGACGATAGCAGATTGGTTAATGATTATTGTAGTTCTTATAGGGCCAATTATCGCAGTCCGCCTCACACGCCATCTCGATAATCAAAAAGAAATTAAGGAGAGAAAGTTAAGTATTTTTAAAACATTAATGGCAACCCGGGCCTACACTGTGTCTTGGTCACATGTAGAAGCTCTCAATCGAATTGATTTAGAATTCAATAGTCAAGAAAAAAAGGAAAAAGCTGTAATCAGAGCATGGAAAGAATATTTGGATTTACTTAACAACACCAATATGTCAACAGAGCAATGGACATTAAAGCGAATTGATTTGCTTGTTGAGCTTCTTTATAAAATGGCATTAGTTCTCGATTACGACTTCGATAAAACACACATAAAAAATTCATCTTATTCTCCCCGGGCACATGGTGAAATCGAGGATGAGCAAATGATTCTTAGAAAACATTTAATTGAACTGTTGGAAGGAACGCGAGCCGTGCCGATTCATGTAACTAATATTGAACAGCAGCGCCAATCATGAAATACCAAAAACCAAAGTCTATCGAAACCGAGGCGCTGGCCAATGTTATGGAGATGTAATTGTATGCTAGTCCTTCCTAATTGCGAGGAGCACGAGATAGAACGCCATAGTATTGCAAGCAAGATTGATGATTTTGCAGAAGAATTGCTTAACATATAAAATCTGCGAACTATGAGCTCCAATTAATGTTGTTAAGGCCATTCGAAGATAATGACAAACATCGAGGAAAGCACTGGCTCTATTTTAGAGAACACCGTAAGTGATGTAGAAGATAATACGGGAGATGAAATTGAGCCGATTGAAAACTTCTCCATATCAAGCTACGGGGCTGATTATCCCGTAGAATTAATATCTAACCGAGTTGGAAAAAAGGATTGGTATACGCCACCATTTCAAAGAAATTTTGTTTGGAGTCTGCCTCAAGCGTCCCGATTTATTGAAAGTCTGCTTTTAGGATTACCCGTTCCTGGGATATTTCTTTTCAAAGAACTTGATACAGGCAAGCATCTCATTATTGACGGACAGCAACGTACCAAATCAATACAACTCTACGTTGACGGGGATGAGTTTCGTGGAAAAATATTTAGACTAACCAAAGTAGCAAGCCAGTATGATGGAAAATCCTTCAATGAGTTGGATGATGAGGATCAACGTAGGCTTAAGGATGCAATTATACACGCGACCATCTTTCAGCAAGACTTCCCAGAGGAAGACAATCGTAGTATTTATGAAATATTCGAACGTATTAATACTGGAGGTACTAAATTATCTGCTCAAGAAATTCGATCCTGTGTGTGTCACGGCAAAATAGTAGAATTTCTTGAAGATCTATCTAAGTATTCTGTTTGGAAATCAGTCCTCAGATCCAATAATTTAAGACTTAAAGACCATGAGTTGATATTGCGCTTCTTTGCTTTCTTATACAATCAACAAAGTTATTCAAATCCCATGAAAAAATTTCTTGATGACTATATGGCAAAGGTAAAAAATCTTGAAAAACAAGAAAGTGACATCATGGCAAATCAATTCCGAAAGACTATTGAATATATTTATGATCAAGTGGGCAGTCAGGCATTTCGTCCAGCCCGTGCATTTAACGCCGCTGTTTTTGATGCAATAAGTGTCGAGACAGCGAAGTTGTTGGGGGAAAATGGTGGTATAGAAGACTATAAATTACGCTATAGAAAGTTAATCAATGATACGCAATTCTTGGAGCTCACTTCTCGCTCTACTGCTGATATCGACAGAGTGCAGTCAAGGTTTAAACTCGCGAATACCGTGCTTTCAGGTGAATGAGAAAGGTTCTATTGCACAATGATCTATTGCGTGATGAGCTAACTGTATTAAGAAGAAAGCTTGATGATGCAAAAGCTAAAGATGACGAAACACAGTCAATTGTCGCGCAATACGCTTGTGTATCAGCAAATGGACACATCGAAAGTTATTTTAAAGGGTCCGTCAGGGAAAAATTTCGATCAAGATGTGATAAGCAAGCGATGATAATTGTATCTCGGCAGATCGCTTCGTACTCAAATTTCAGACATGGCAAAATTGTCAATTTCTTCAACCATACTTGGCAGCCACCTGCACAAGATATAGATTTATACCTAAAGGAGAATGAGCAATTATCATCCGCACTGGAGTCGATTGTAGCTAACAAGAATAACATTTCACACAATGGCAGTTCCAATGTCTCACGTCTGCAAATTGACGGTTGGTTGGAAACGGTAATTCAGCATCTGGCTGACATCAATAGAATTTGCTTTAATTAGAAACCTGTTGATTGAAGTCTTAGTTTAAATATGGGATTTATGGAGCAAAATCAGCAAAAAGGCCGGGATTAACCGGCCTTTGCAATTTTGCGGCGGATGAGCCGCCAGGGGATAACTCGCTCTAGGATGGTCGGTTCCCGGTATTCAGTATTGTCCGGCTTGGCATCGTGGGACATGACCTGCCCCATGACTTCCTCCATTTCCTCTAGGGTCACGTCCTTGCGTTCCACCTTGCCAAATTCATCTTTGCTGAATTTGGATTCTTTCATTTAAGCAGCCTCGTCTGATTGTTGCATTTGACGAAAATCACATCACAAGAGTAGAGCGCCGCGTATACGGTGTCAAGTGCAATTTGCAAACTTGCAAGTTTTCCTTGCATTAGCCAATCTGGATGGATACGCTGTATGTGTCACTTTACCTATGGGACCCGTGCACTGTCGGGTCTCTTACTGAATAAAACAGCCATATCCGGCTAGGGGTCGCTCCCCTGTCCCGGCGAATAGGTAAGGCTTCTCTATATCCCATAGGTAGTGACAAGGCCCGACGCCTTATGTCGGCAATTCATACAGCTATAGAGGAACTGTTATGAAGCCTTTTTTCGCGTCCAATTTTGGATTGGCCTGCCTTCTCATTCTCTGCTTTTTCTCACTTAACAGTTGCGCGCCAACCACCAACGTTGCCAGGGGTTCTGATGAAGATGTCGAGGATGAAGAGCGCCGACAGCAAGCATTGTATCTGCAAAACATCTGGAAACGACAAGCGCGCCTTGCCGATCTCTCATGGCCGATAAGAAAACATGGTACTGAACTATGCGGTGAAGATGTTAAATACGATTTCGGGATTCTAACCGTCGCATTAAGCGATATACCCTGGGAGTATCAGGACGTTGCAGAAGATGATCTTGACATAAGTAATCGGCCAAAAATCCTTCATGTCATACCTGACTCGCCGGCACACCTGGCAGGCATGAAGCCGGGAGACAAGTTCATAGAATATGCCAATAAACCTGTAAATTACATAAAGCGTCTCAGAAAACAGTTTGACGCATCATCCAGGACAGGTTTGCCGGTTGACTTTGAGGTGTCCCGCACTGGTGTTACTCACTTTCTAACCATAAAACCCGAAGAGGTATGCGGCTATGAAATAGTGCTGTCTCCGACCGACGAAGTGAATGCCTATGCAGACGGAAACAATATCATTTTCACCCAGGGAATGATGCGCTTCGCTCAAGATGATGAGGAACTGCAATTAGTCATTGCCCATGAAATTGCTCACAACTCTGAAGGCCATATTGACAAGAAAATAGGAAACTACTTGCTGGGAGCACTTGTTGATGTAATCGCCCTGGCTTACGGGTTTGATACACAGAGCATGTTTGCTGATATGTCTACATTGGTATTCAGCAAAGAGTTTGAACGAGAGGCCGATTATGTGGGCATGTACCTGCTGGCGCGGGCCGGAATAAACACATCGGGGGTGGGGAACTTCTGGCGGCGTATTGCAGCAGAATACCCGCAAAGCATCAAAGGTTCATTCCTGTATACTCACCCGGCCAGTGCAGAGAGGTACACGAATATCGACGCGGCCCATGTGGAGATAGGTGACAAGTTGCTCAAGGGTCTTCCATTACTTCCTGAGAGAAAATGACAACAGAAACCGCTCCTGCCACCGAAGCTGATTTCAACGAGAAGTTCTGCGCTGAGGTCGGCGGCGAGCAGGAAACCCGTCACGATTACACCTATGGGGCCGGAAAAACAGGCTACGTGCTTGTCGATTGCGAAACGGATACGCAAGTATGGGAAGGCGGACTTGATAAGCGTAGCAGCCTTGATTCTGTCCAGCAGAGTTTGTTTTTCGCTGCCCTCACTGGCAAACAACCCGGCATTGTCATCTATGACACGGATGGCGAAGAAGGACAGTACGAATTCCAGATCCGATTGGCTGCCGAACTCGCTGGAGTTGAGTACATCAATTACGACTGTCGGGAAGGATTACAGGAACCGGAAACACCCGATGTGGTTATTGCCGATATGCCCGATCTATCCTTTTGGTTTGACTTCGGGTGGTGATGACACCGGCGAAAGTGCAATTGACAATCCGAGTGAATCGATCAAAGATCATCAGGGTCGAGCCTACAGTCCGAACCAGGGTGTTCAGACTAAAGCCTTGCTAGTTTAGAAGCCCCGTACTTCCATGCGGGGCTTTTTCTACCTGATAAAGAGAATAATAACTATGGCTACATATCAAGAAATTATAGACTGGATAAAACGGAACTATGGTTTTAGTGTGAAAACATGTTGGATTGCTCACTGTAAAGAAATATACGAAGTCGAAGGTTATGCCGGACCTTCTCCAAGCCGAAAAGGAGGAGAAAGAAAACATCCCTGTCCTATTAAAAAACGAGAATTTATTCTTTCAGCATTTATTCATTTCAGTATAGGGATGAAAAACACGGCCTAAATGCGGCCCTGATCACAACCTCCTGATTATTCCCATTCCTTTCTTTGGAGAGATCATGAAACATACCATTAATTCTGCGCAAAAATTCAGGTGTGGTGTCGTCGTGCTTCTTGCAGTATTGATCCTGGGCGGTTGCGCTACCACGACAGGTCGTTCCGCGGAGTTGACCATTACCAAGGAATGCGATGAGTACAGGTGTACTTATATGGCTACCATGATAAATACCGGCTATCGCTTGTTACTAAGCCCACGTGTAGAGTTACTTGCATTCGACTGTGACGGTAACACTATTGACAGCCACGCTATTTACTACGACGAGATTCTAGGTGGGAAGAAACAAACCAAACGACTCAGATTCAGGGACGAACCAATGAAATTTTTCGTCAAGGTGGCCGATTGGCCCGTTCCTAAGGGTCAGACGTTTACATTCTGCTGATGAGGCTTGAAAACGCGCCGCGCCGAATCGCGGTGCGACACGGATTATTTCCGCTATTGATCGTTCCATTGTTTCTATCCGGCTGCACAACTGCCCCTGGGTTATGGATGTGCGACGTTCTTCTAGGCGGGGTTACAGCCGGTCTGGAACGTGGAGCCTGCGAAATCAATTGCGACACCAAATACTATGACCGTTCCAGCAACAGTGACTACGCTTATCAGCGATGTATCTTCAATTGTCGCGAAAAGCCCGTTGATATAGACCAATGCACAAAGGCCGCAAAAGCCGAAGCGGAGAAATCTGGCAAGTAATGTTCATAATTCCCAAATAATCAGTAGTACTCTTTCAATTTAATTCTGACCGGTTAACTTGTCATAGGCCCGGTGTAGCTTAGTCCGGGCCTTGTCGACATCAAACATCCAATTGATACTGGCCCGCTCCCGGTTGCGCCGGGTTTCCCAGGCCGCCAGTTCCGATTCTAACAAGTCCATGCTGTCAATACGACGGTCCAGACATTGCTGGTTCATATTGCCAATCTCAATCTCCACCATGTTCAACCAACTGGCATGTTTAGGCGTGTAATGAAAGTCCAGTTTGCGTAACACCCGTCGCGCCTCCGGGGCCGGGAACGTCCGGTACAGCGAAGCCGGCCAGTGCGTGTTCAAATTGTTCAGCACCACCCGGATGCACTCGGCCTCCGGGTAATGCACGTCCATCAACTCTCGCATCAACTCGGCAAAGTCCGTCGCGGTCTTCGTCTTTGTCACCTTGGCATGAC
>CAZURU010000316.1:5359-6380 GCA_964623585.1 uncultured bacterium | reverse complement strand
ATAGACTATATTAGCACAAAGAGGAAAATTATTCAAGCAAATTGCGTAAGTCCTAATCAGTAACTTTCAAAGGATTAAATATATCCTCTAAACCATTTTGAATAAAAGAGAACTTTCCGTTTACTTAAGGCAATGCATGATCCTGACAAACCCCACTTACAAAACCCATCCACAAAAATTCTATTCCTTCAACGGTTAAACCGCAAAGAAAGCAACAATTTACATCATAATTCATCTTTTTTTGCGCATTTTGTAATATTATTACTTACGTAGTAATCTTTTTTGCTTTCTCCCACGTTACGTAACACGAACACATGATATTTTAATGTGATTATATGTATATTCTATCGTAAAGCGAGGACATTATGTCATCTTTTCCTACAGACACAAATTTATTGGAACAGATTCAAAACGGTTATTCTGATGCTGTTTCTCAGCTCATTCTAAAGTATGATGCCTTAATACGGACAATCATACGGGAGGAAGTGAAAAACACAGACGCATCTGATGATGTATATAGTGAAATATGTCTTGCAATCGTCGGAAGATTTCACCGTAAAGGTGTAGCAGGTATCCACGCCGTTGACAAATGGTTGAAGCAAGTTGTCCGCAGCAAATGCAAAGATTTTTGGCGTGATGAGATAAAACGTCAAGAAATAACAACATTCGCTCAAGAACGCTATATGGCTGATTTAGAACAGGAAGCAATAAAGGAAAAACGTCTTGATGAACTGTCTATAGCAATTGATAGAATGGATCCCATTTACAAAGATGTCGTTGATTTGTGGTTACAGGGATGGACTTCTACTCAGATTGGTGAGATATTAGGCATACCTGAAAGCACGGTGAAGTCTCGCAAACGTGTCATTATCAGAAAGGTGCGTGAATACTTTGACGTGTCTCTACCCCGCAAAGAAAATAGTAGGGATACTATTTAACGACATGTTGTTCAGGGATATTCAGTTTTCTGTTTTCTTGTGATTTGTTAACACATCCGTAGCACAATCAAGGATGAATGTGC
>CAZURU010000316.1:0-5349 GCA_964623585.1 uncultured bacterium | reverse complement strand
AGCACAAAACCTTTCGCATGGGATGACGTGAGTGGTCCTTCCAATTTTCCCCTCTTCCATCTTTCCATCCTTCCATCCTTCCATTCTCCCACTCTTAAAAATGAACATTTTTGTAGATGGAAGTGTCTAATCGTAGAGAATGTGGGAACTTTTTGACACCTGTGGTGTATCAATAGATAATTCCATACCCTTATATTCACTGCAAAAAACCGCTACCGTCTTCACACACAGCGAAAAATGGAGAAATAATATGCCAGAAACGAAAAGGTCTTTGGATTTCTTGTCTGCTGATGATTTAGAAAATATTGATGAACAGACGTATGTTACCCGCTTCCAAAATGGTGATATTGAAGCGTTCAACATCCTCGTACTCAAGTATCAAGACCGAATTGCAAAGTTGATTTACAAAAACATCAAGGATATTGAAACGAGTAAAGACCTCTGTCAAGAAGTGTTCCTAAAAGCGTATAAAGCATTACCAAATTTTAAAGGTGATTCTGCATTCTATAGTTGGCTCTATCGCATCGCTATCAACTGCTGCATTGACTATTTGCGCCAACAGAATAGACGTCAAACTTTTCTGTTTGACGATTTAACATCTGAACCAGACGAGCTGTTGCTAATTAGTAAGCAACCATCTCCATCCGATCAGCTTGAGATGACAGAGTTAGGTGAAATCATTCAGGAAGCAGTGAAACAACTTCCACCGAAACAGCAGCGCGTCTTCAGACTCCGATACGATCAGATGCTTCAGATGAAAGAGATCGCTGTCGTTACAAATCGGTCCGAGGGAACTGTTAAAACACACCTTTATCATGCACATCGCAGACTTCGGGAGTTGTTACGACCCTATCTGGAAAATTGTCCATTAGAATGGAATACGTAAGTAACGTTAGCTCTATAAATAATGATCCAGAAAACCCTTCCGCGCCCATCTATGTAACCGGCGTGTTCTCCGCGTAATCCGCGATTCAGACAAAAAAGGTGACAAAAATTTTACACACCCACTTTAAAGTTTCGCTTGCACTTAACCGCAATATAGCGTATTTTAAAGTAGAAGACACTATTATTTAACTTGCAATATTTTTGAAGTATGTGTTAAACTAATGGAAATTGCCACAAATGAATCAAAATATTAGCAAAATCTCAACATTTAATGGAGATTACAAAATAAGAGAGAAATGTGGTAAACTGTATCGTCAAGTCAACCTTTCTGTTTGAGGAGCCGTTCACAATGAACGATAAGGATAAGTATAACAAAGTTGGTGGGAACCACTACGATAATAAATCTATCAAAGACAAAGATAATTTGGAATTTGATGAAGAACCAGAAAATGAAGATGAGGAGACGAATTCCAACTATTCTCAGCGACAGGCAGACCGAAGTCGATACGATAACAAATACGTCGATGACGATGATGTCTTTGAGTTTGATATAGATGAAGAGCTCGGAGAAAATGAAGCCAGTTCAGGTTATTCACTTCGTCTTATTAGAATGATCATATCGGAAACACCTGTTGAAGATTTTAGACGGCGATATCTGCTTGAATTGCGACGTTCTATTATCAACGACGAAGGGGAATTCCGGCAAAGATTGCGGGCTATTGAACAGGAAGCGATTCGCATTCATAAAGAGATGGAAGAGCAGATAGAGGCACTGACTGCTCCAGCAAATCGCATCGGAACTCTCCTTGATACCCCCGAAGACGATACCGCACGCGTCACCATTGGCGGTGCTGATTACTATGCCAATGTGGACCCACAGTTGGAATCTGATAATCTCAAAAAAGGTGTGAGTGTACTTCTCAATGAAGCCTTTGTTGTTGTCGGCGAACTCGGCTATAATGAATCGGGGCCAATTGCTAAAATTTCTGATATTCTACCGGATGGCAGACTTCGCGTCGGGTCCGAACCGAGCCTGCAATCTGTCATCATAGAACGCGCGACTGATCTTGCAGATGTTAAATTGAAGCCTAGTGATGAAGTTCGTCTTGACCCGAGTTTGAGGGTGGCGGTTGAATATATTGCATCCAAAGAACAGAAAGATTACGCCCTTGAAGCGGTTCCAGAAATCCCATGGTCAAAAGTAGGGGGACTTGATGAGACCATTCAACGGATCAAAGATACAATTGAACAACCGATTTTACATCCAGAACTATTTAAAAAGTTTCAGTATACTGTCCCGAAAGGTTTCCTGCTCCACGGTCCTCCGGGCTGTGGTAAAACACTCATCGGAAAAGCGACAGCATACAACCTCACGGAACGGCTTAAAACAGAAACAGGTGAAGAGATAGAAGGGACATTCCTGCACATTAAAGGTCCTGAGATCCTCAACATGTGGCTCGGTGAATCCGAACGGAAAGTCAGAGAAATTTTCTCAACAGCACGAGAAAAACGGGATGAAGGTAAACTCGCTTTTGTGTTCATTGATGAAGCAGAGTCTATTTTAGGAACACGACGGGCAATGCGATCACACAGCATCTCTAATACACTCGTGCCTATGTTCTGTGCAGAAATGGATGGGATTGAACCGTTGCAAGAGGTCGTCATTATACTCGCTACGAACCGACCAGACCTAATTGATCCTGCGATTCTCCGTCCGGGACGGATTGACAGAAAAATTAAAGTAACGCGGCCGAATAAAGACGCTGCGAAGGACATCTTCGGTATCTATTTAACAACTGACCTGCCAATTGAAACGGAACAAGGGGAGACGCATGACCAAGAAATCGTTGATCAACTGATAACTGAAGTCGTGGATGAGATGTTCCGGGAATCCTCTGAAAACCGATTCCTTGAAGTCGCACTCCGCAGCGGTCGCCGTGATATTCTTTATCGGGGACACCTCTGCAGCGGCGCAATTATAGAATCAATCGTTCAGAGAGCAAAAGAATCAGCAATGAAGCGCGCAATAGCTGCTCCTGATACAGATACTGGCATCACTTTAGATGACCTTATGGATTCACTTAAAAATGAATATAGCGAAAACGATATTTTCCCGCCAACAGAGGCTACCGAAGATTGGCTCAAACTCCTTGATTATGACCCTGTAAATGTTGTAAAAGTCACACCAATTCAGTCAGAGAAGAGAGAGACACGCAAAGCATCAAGTCCAGTGATTTAGCACTTATCTATTTACGGATTAATAATGGTAGTTCAGATTATTCAAAATAACAGATAAGCGTCAACCTTATACAAATCATATAACTGAAGGTGCACACGATGAAAAGGTATTTGTTTTGGGGTATACCCCCGTTAATCATTATAAGTGTCGTGGTTCTAATATCATTTTTGACCGGTAAGGAAAGCGACAGCTCTGTTGATGAAGCTTTTATTGCATATAATGAGGTAATCCAAGCTACAGTGAATTCACCAATAGAAGTAAGGAATAAAATGCTGGTTAACGAAGTTCTAAACAAGTTTCCTAACTCACATATCGCTTTTACAGTGCGAAAGGAAATTGCTGATAATGAACTTAAATCAATAATTCCTGAAGATATGAGATTTGAACAGTCTAGTCAGATTAGATATCGAAGGTATAAGAAACTTCTGGAATTTCATAGCGATTCATTAGAATTGTTGAGGATTCTGTGCAAATATGGATTTCAGACTTATCCAGAGGAAGTTGTTCTTTATTCTAAGAAAATAATAGTTGTTGATCCATCCGAGGTTGATGGATATGTGTTTTTAGCAAAAGCATATCACATAATAGGTGATTTTAGTGCAGGTCTAGCAAAGTTAAACCATGCACAATCTATGTTGGTAGAACGTCTTATGGCTGAGTTAAAGAAACGACACCCTTATAAGCGTCGTGGGGGATATCTTTACACTGCCCCCTCCATAAATTATGCAAAAGCATATTTGAGAAATATGGGTCTTAATCCAGGTAAAGATGTAAATTATAAAAGCACCAGGCTTAAAAACCTTTGGAATTTGTTTGGTTTGTTGGATAGAAATAAACCCATGGATGTTGCGGGAATGCAAGTAGCTTATGTAATGTCAAGTAATAGAAATATGTCAACACCTATTAAAGCTCTAGCAGATCTTGATTTAGTCAGTTATTTGATCAAGAATTATGAACACGGAACACCGTTGTGGACCCCTAATCATAGACTTAAAGTAAGATATGATCCAAAGGAAAGTTACAAATAATGCATAGACTTTTTGGTATTGAAACCGAATACGGAATCACACTTGAAGACGCTGAACAGATTGATACCGTCAAGGAATCCATTGAGTTAATTAAGTGTTATCAACGCGAACCATTTTTGCCGAAATGGGATTACAAGGGGGAAGACCCTTTCAAAGATGAACGTGGATTTCGAGCAAAACATCTAAACAACCATCCTGATGAAGAGGAAGAGGAAAAAAAGGATAAAGAAAGGTTCGCTAATCAACCTGAGCGCTCTTTCCGTGAAATAAAGAGCGACCGCATCCTGATAAATGGTGCAAGACTCTATAACGACCACGCGCATCCAGAATATTCAACACCTGAATGTCAAAGCTTGTTTGACCTAGTAGCACACGACAAAGCCGGTGAACGGATACTGCAAGAATGTGCTGAAAGACGAAGCCAAGAACTCGGTGAACGCGTTATACTATATAAAAATAACACAGATTTCTACGGTCATAGCTACGGATGCCATGACAACTATCTAATGGACCGGGATGTGCCATTCGATTACCTCAAAACAAGCATTCTCCCGTTTTTTATTACACGGCAAATATTTGCGGGAGCAGGTAAAATTGGCATTGAAACTGAAGCGGGACTCGCTACGCCAGGACATTTCCAACTCACACAACGGGCAGACTTCTTTCACGTAGAAGCGAGTGTAGATACAATGCACAAGCGACCTATCGTGAACACAAGAGATGAACCCCATGCGGATCCAGCAAAATATCGAAGACTTCACGGAATCGTTGGAGATGCAAACATGTCCGAATATGCCACGGCGTTAAAGGTCGGTACAACGACACTTGTTATTGAACTGATTGAACAACGGCTTATTCCAGAGACTTGTGCAATCGCAAATCCGATTGACACCATAAAATTGATTTCGCATGACCAAACTTATCGTTGGATGTTACAAAAAGTTGATGGTAAAATGATCTCGGCTATTGATCATCAACGCGAGTTTCTTGAAATTGCACAAAAACATCTTGCAAGTCAGAACAGTGAGACAGATTGGGTGTTAACACAGTGGGAACAGACCCTTGATGCCCTTGAAAATAACCCTATGGACCTGACAGATAGGATCGATTGGGTCGCAAAAAAATGGTTGTTAGAAACATTTGTTGAATCTGAAGAAATTGAATGGGATGACCCCTGGCTACAGAGTATTGATTTAG
>CAZURU010000315.1:0-6395 GCA_964623585.1 uncultured bacterium | reverse complement strand
GTGCCTCTACACGACCTACGCAAATGGTATATTATAAAGTAGAAATGGTATTACTAAACAAAGTGAGACTGTTATGGCTGATAATGTTGGATTAAACAAGTTGTTTGGTGAATTGGCAGAATACTAAGGGTTCATTATAAAATTTGTTGCACTCATGTTTCATGACGATATTCTGCCTAAGGAAGTTAATAATAGTCATTGGTATTGGGCAGAAAAAATTATATTTTGGGTTTTAATAATTCTGTTAGCCTTTAACGTATTCAAGATACTCTTCGCTTTATTTACAGACTGCATCACAAATTTTAGAAAGTGGTGGAATTGGAAAGATATTAACATTAATCGAACTCATAGCGAGTAACATCTAAGAATCGTTGAAAGTCACCCGAAAAATTATCATTGAACTTATATTGAGTAAAACATAAGGATGTCGTAAAAATAGAGGAGCAAAGAAGATAATGTGTGTCCTTTTCTTTCCGCTTTAGAGTCCTATTTATACCATTTCTAAATGAAAATGCCTCTTTACTGTAGCACATTCTGTTAGATTGTGCCGTTCACCGCTTGATTTCTAAACAGTCGGTAATGAGAGAATAATTAATAGAATTGGTATTACATTGAATTCTTAGCTTTTACTTGCTACAAGTTCAATTACTAAACTGGAAGAACTCCGCTTTGCTGAAGATCATCACAGGCTAATCTGTAACAATCATCTACAAAACCAACTGTCTCTTGAAAAACATCCTTGCAGAAAGTGATTACTTCTGTAGTAGAACTGGTTGGGGGTGTGTTTGGAGGAAAGAAAAAATTGTAGAAATTCAATTTAGGATCTGATGTAACACCTGAAAGAGGAGATAGAGGATGAACTACACTGTCAAAATCACCATGTATTAACTGGTTTCTGATTTCTCTTGCGATATTGAAAGGAGAACCTGTCAAGAATTTCTTCATCCTCTTGTAATTGTGTTTTAATATCTTGCTCTGTATTTTTTATATGATCCTCGGTAAATTGTGTAACATAGTGAGATTGTGTTCCATCTTGCAATGTTTTGAGGTCTTTGATGCGTTTCACAAGACGTGGCGGAGGTTCTCCGATGTTTCTGAATCCCCCTCCAGAATACAATGCTGCTGTTAAAGCACTCCATACGTCTCTATTTCCCTCACTATTTATGAGAACTTTCTCTAATAGTGAATAAAAAATAGCATCTGTATGAAAACCCCGCATAAGATAAGCAGCATTCTGCATTAGTTTAATATCATCTGAGTCTATCCACTCTTCAAAAAGTTTTTGCATTGCACCATTAATCTTGACATCACTACCCCGGGATTCGTTTCCACTGAGCATTGATGTAATCAGTTTAGGTGCTTCAAAACGAAGGACGTTTGAGGATTTAAGTAGCCAATCTCTCACTCGTCTTAACGCTGCATTCGCGTTCTTCTCATTCCAGTCAACGTTATCAAATAAATAGTGTGGATGATAGGGTACCGCGTCATACTTATATGAATAGGTACGGTCAGACATATTTTCTTTGTAAGCAATTCGTTCTTCAAAAAATTCTATAACCCATACCGGATCATGTTTGAATATAGTCTGGAGAACTATCTCAGATTCATAATCAAGTCGTTCTAAACTTAGGCAGTTTAGCATAAGTTGCTTGTATGTTTCCAAATGCTCCTGTGGTGAAAACTTAAGATTATCATTGGAGAGTGCTCTGATAGTTTCTCTCATCACTCTCGGTGTTTCATCGGTAGATAACCGAACTAAAATCTCAAGGACATATTCCGTTTCCACACCAAAAAAATCTGGGAGGGTTTGTGCTATGTAAGTCCGCAATTCCGAATCTGTCACTTCAGACAATTGATCTAAAATATTCAAATCTCTTTTATCAATATCCTGTTTATCTCTACTAATCCCATAATAACTTCTTGCAACGACACGTTTAGAAATGATACTGTCCTGCTTTAAGAGATTGTGAATTGCCTCTTGTGCTAAATCTTGCTCGGATACCCGCATACCGCTGATCAATCCTGATGCACATTGGGATTCATCTATATCCCAAGCAACAATTTCATTTAATAAATCGATTCCATATTTTGGGTTAAGTTCTCCCACTGCTCTGAGTAAAAAGGTAGCACTTCCAGAATTCCATCCTTTTTCTTCCCAAATGCCATCGGTTAAACTTCTATATTCTTTCCCATCTTCGGCATTTTTTATATAGGTCCACATTAACTTTGCGAGTTCTGCTGGGGTATACTTTGCGATGTACTTTTTCAAGAATTCTTTTGTTTTATCAGGACTTTCGCTCATATCCCAGTCTCGGAATTGTCCAGTAAATTGGCGGTATAAAAGGTATCTTTCACAAATCTCATGTTCACTGAATTTCTCAAGTAATTCTGCTGCTCTCTTTCTCGGAAAACCTTCCGAATGTTCGTTTTCTGCATATCCTTTGAGGAATTGATCTATTGCATTAAGAACAGTGAAATCAGATTCTTCTTGCATGTGGTAAGCTACTATGTCAAATAACCGTTTTTGTTCCTTGTGTAATTGATCTTTATCTGATTGTTCCATTCCCTTTCGAAATGGACTCTCTAAAGGGTTTATAGCACGGTTAATAGAATCTACTGCATTTTTTCTGACAACACTATGTTCGGATGTTTTTAGGATATAAGCAATTATATCAATCGCTTTCGTTCTCAGTTGAATTAGTTCGGGTGTATATTTTAGGTGGTGCCAACCAAACTTCAAAAAAGCTCCTTCGCTGTATGTTTCGCTGAAATCCAACACGAGCATTGAATTAAGGGCATTGAGCAGAGCCAAAATGCGTTCAGGTTCATTTTTCTCTTTCCATACTTCAAACACTTCAAGAGCTTCCATTTGAAATATACTGGGTTTGTTAGTATGGAAACTTGTCATTCTGTTTAGTAGTGCTTGGGGAGTATCATAATTGGATAGATTAAGATCTTTCTTTTGAAGCAGTTTACGAATTACCTTTAGTGTCTTACGAAAACCGGAAAGCGTGAAGACAGTTTTTTGTGCTTCCTTAGCAATTTTCTCTAATAAGTGTTCGTGGGTAAGCGTAAATGGTATACCTAAATTAATCCTTACAAAGTCTTCAGTGTTTGGATTATCCAGAATGATATTGAATATTTCAATTGCATCGTCAGGACGAAAATAAGAGATACCTTCCATATTTTCTAAAATATGCTCCCGAACAGCGTTGTCACCTTCAAATGCTTGGGTTTTAAGGGTATCAATGTACTCGTCAAGAAGACCTTTTTCACCTGTAATGGTTTCCACACGAGCAAGATTTTTAATGAGATTTACTGGGAAAAGTGGTAGGAATTTTTCCAATAAACTATTGTGAAAAGAAGAAGGCTTTCCATCGGACAGGAAACATGCTTTTTCTAAAATATAATCGCTGAGTGGTCCGGGAAATACTCGTTGCTTCCTTCCATACTGAACAAGTAGTCCGTAGTTCTTCAAGGTGTCTCGGTATTGATTTATCTCATATAACTTTACTCCTAAGAGTTCCGATAATTTTTCACTAATTTGTTCGTTTTCAACATCGATTGGTGCTATCCCACTAAGCCAGTTAAGCAATTCACGGTGTTTTTTGTCAGCTTCTGGTAGGTGTTTACTTAAGATGTCATTTAAATAGGATTCAAAGGCGATTTCTACCAATTCATCCTCTGTTAAGCTGGTTAGATCAACACCTTCATTGAACAAGTATATCACCATTACAGCGATTAATGGTGTATCTTTTCCCATTTTTGCTAATTCATTCAAGAAAGCACTGTCTCGGACCCGTATCTTTGATTGGATAAAATCTTTAGTTTTCTCAAACGACAGTTTTGTAATTTCCATTTCGTGAATAGCAAAATCTGGTAGCGTGGATGAGAAAATCCCTCTCAGAGATGCTTTAAACGGCTTTCGTGTTATTAGGACAGCCTTAGATTCACTATATTCCGCACTATTAAGCAATATTCTGATACCACCAAGGTTGTCTAAGTAGTCATGCGCGTCATCTACAAAGAAGATGTAATTTCTAATTGGGTTATCCGGGCTATTCGGTGGAATATCTGCCAACGCATTCTCAAAACTATCTTCGGCAATTTGCACAAACAGAGGTTCATAGTCATGATGTTCTTGTTCGACCGTTTTTGCGAATTCAATTGCAAGTTTAGTTTTACCGATGCCACCACTACCGGACATAACTAACAATCTTTTGTCAGTGTCTTGGACAAAGGATCTAAATTGGTCAATTTCATTATCTCGTCCAAAGGTATCGTAGTCGTATCTTAAGAGTCTATGGTCGCCTTTAAGTTGATCTCGGAACATATCTTCATAAGAAAGAAATACGGGAAGATGTGGATCTCGGAATGAATTTAGGATGTAGGGAAATTCATCAAGCATTGTGATGAGATTTTCGGCATCCCAACATGTCAACGTAAAAGTATATCCTTTATCGTTTTTAGCGTTTTCAATTTTACTGACATTCCCTGCTGTAAGCAAGGTATTGGTCATCAGGACATAGTGTTCACAATTTGCATCATTCGCTTTCTCCAATTCACCCTTCTTCGTCTTAGTGCCTTCCATAGCAGTAATAAGGCTTCTACGCGCCTGATTCTTATCTTTAGTTGCAGAAAACTTGTATTGAAAAATCCAACGTCCACTTCTCTTGTTACCGTTTCTATCTGTATAATCTCCGTTGTATTCCGCATCAATACCTTTATCACGTCCTTCTGCCCCATAAACTGTTACAAAGGAAGACACCTCTTTTTTAAGGAAAAGGTTACAGAATCTTTCAAAGTCCTTTGGAGATTTTATGTAGTTGGATAATTCTTTTTTCATGGCATTTTTCCTTGAAGTTAACAAGACGAAGTGTAACAGAATGCAACTGTCTATTCATATAATTTTCAAAGGGTATAGACAATTGAAAACAGAATTATGTTAACCTATTTTACAATGGTTGTCAATGCATTTGACGTTTTAGTTTTTTGGTTAAGTTTTGCTTTTTATCGTTAGTTGTGCTATTATTGTAAACGTTAATTGCCCTGGCGTATATTAGGATGGTGTTCTGAAGTTTTCTGTTAGAAAAAGGAACAGATCATGCATAACTATTATATTGAGTCTTTTAAGATAACCAAACTCTGGGGTTATCGGGACATTGATCTGCATTTCAACAGCGATGTAAATATATTGATAGGTCCGAACGGTTCTGGCAAAACCACTGTTTTGAACCTTCTTCATTCTATTTTAACTGCTGATATTTCAAACATCACAAACATCAAGTTCGATCAAGCAGAAATTAAGTTGAGGAGTTTTAAAGGTAAATCTAATAGGACTCTTAAAGTCTATATTGAAGAAGATCTCTTAAAACTCAAGTTAGGGCAAAAAGTATATCCATTTGATATAGATTCTCTTTCCAGAGGTAGTTACAGACAAGTTTTTTATTTTGATGATTCATTTGATGATAGTGGTAGAATTATAAGACAGCCAAAGGGAATTGATGAAATAATGAACTTAGTCCCTCTTGTCTGGCTACCTGTCAATCGTCGCTTACCTGTAACAGAAGATGAAGAAAGAAGATATTCAAGGAGAAAACCTTTAGAATCAGTAGACATACGTCTTAACGATCCAGATCCTGGCTATAAATTAGAAGATATTCTGGTACTTCCACTTATTAGTAGAACCAAAGACATGGTCAAATATGCAAGGGAACTTGAGGAAGACAGAGAGGATATTTTTGCTCCGTTACACCATTATGAGAAAACCGTTAATTCATTTTTAGAAGACAAAACCATTAAGGTTGATGAGAGTAGTGATTTAAGAATTAAGTTGTCTTCAAAATCAGAATTATAGTAAACTTTTGAATTAATGGGACATTTTGTGCTGTAGGAGGGAACTCCGATTCCCGACTATTACTTTACCCACAAGGGTAGTCTGGACTATCCACAAAATGAAATTCTAAACATGTATCATTAATTCTGGTTTTCACTATAAATTGGCGTTCTCTTTCTTCAGGAGAAAAACAAATTTTGATTTTGCTTACACAAGCTCTACTTAAACTTAATGAACCCGTGGTTTATATCGCAGATGAACCGGAATTATCACTGCATGTTACATGGCAGGAAAAACTCTTGGAGTCTTTATCAACGCTCGGAGGACAGAAACAGATAATCGTTGCGACGCACTCTCCAGATATTGTTGGTAAATATAGGGATAACGTCATCAGTTTAGGAAAGGAAACTTAATGGAGTTTAGCCGTATGCAGTTCGGGAGGTAGAACGAATACACAAAGTAAGTCGCAATTAAACGTTGCTAAAAATGGTTCATAGTATTATTAGAATTGGAGTGTGCAGATGGTAATTGCTGTAGATGCAGCGTCCCTTGACAAACG
>CAZURU010000314.1:0-6402 GCA_964623585.1 uncultured bacterium | reverse complement strand
GTTCATTGTTTAATTTCAGCCATGACTATTATCCAGCAACATAGTTTGGGAGCCCGGGTAATGCAACAGCAGGTTCTTCATAATCCTGAGCAGTTTCGTCTGGTGTTTCTTGAAGTTGTTCTGTTATCTGTTGTTCCTCTACACAAGCGGCGAACATTACTCCAAAAACCAGCATAAACGCGATACAGAGAGAAATACTATAACCAAGTCTGTTTTGCTTTCTATTTTGCATCATATTACTCCTCAAATCACATCCTCATAGATAGTAAAGTTTAGGATGTGAAGTTAAAAAAATACTATAGGTAATTTGGCGAGGTTAGGAAACCTCGCCAGCAGGGGCGTGAACATGCATCATGTGAACAGGCAATTACCGAATTAATCATTTAATCTTCATATGTAGACACGTATTCGTTAGTATATATCATCTATGAAATCGTTACCTTTGTCTTCTCTTTTGCCGATTGATATGTGGCTAAGACAATGGCGACAGCGTGTTTTCCACCTCTGCCATCAATCATCGGTGTTTTATTGTCTCGTATGCATTCTACAAAGTGTGAGAGTTCTCCAACAACATGCGTTGGACCTGAGCGATCAGGGACGATCTTTTCCCAATCTTGGTCTCCTCGTTTTTTGAGATATGCTAAGTCAGCACCCATGTCAAGTCGTAGTGATCCTTTAGTGCCGTCAATGATCGTATCATTTGTGCCGCGTGCACCGAGAAAACCACCCCATCGTAGAATACCGACTGCTCCTGAATCATATCGTATGAGCGAAACAGTGTAATCTTCCCAGTCATCATGTCCAGAGAAACTACCAACTTCCGCAGCGACAGTCAGTGCTGTTCCACCGAACCAATTAATTAAGTCTGACTTGTGAATGCCATTTTCCAATAGTCCACCGACAGTTCCGTACCAACTCTCTGGACGATTCCTTGGGGCATTATAGGGTCCTGAATAGTCGGTTTCTATATAAGTAATATCCCCGATGTCGCCAGCATCAACTATTTTTCTACCCAGTTTATGTACCGGATAGAACCTTAGCACTTGTCCAACCATGATATGTGTTCCGGCTTTATCGGATGCAGCAATCATCTCGTCTGCTTCCGCAAGCGTTAGAGAGAGGGGTTTTTCACAGAATGCGTGAACTCCAGCTTCAGCTGCATCAACGACTACTTTGGTGTGTGCTATTGGAGGTGTAGCAACGACGACTCCATCTACGAGTGGAAGAAGTTCCTGATAGTCTTGAAATGCACGAATGTTGTGTTTTTCCGCAACAGCTTTTGCCGCATCCAATCTCAAATCTGCGACACCTACAAATTCACAGTTTTCTACATTAGGGAGTGAGTTACAATGGGAATTACCCATGCCACCTACTCCGATTACGCCAATCCGAATCATGTTTCTGCTTCCTTCTTGAATAGGTTATACCAAATCTAATTGATCAATTGCCATTATTGTCTTTCTGTAGGTCGGGTTGAGTTTGCGAAACCCGCCATGGAAGTCTTTATCTAAACCTTCGTGTCGGGTTTCGTTCCTCAACCCGACCTACAGAATAATGCTATTCAATTATTTAGAAATGGTATTATTTTCATTTTTTATTCAATTTAAAATATAGACAAATTAATGTCAATTGGTTTTTGTGTTTACTCTATCACTAATTCTTAGATTTCCGATTCTTTAACAACCATATTACAAGCGACACAGTAATCGCAATACCGAAACCGTAAAGCATCAATCTTGTATGGGTTGATATTCTGTTACCGAGATAAGTGTAGGTTGCAGTCGCTGGCAGTTGACCGATACCCGTTGCAATCCAGAAACCGATAAAATGCATACGTGTTAGACCCGCTACATAACTCACAACATCGAATGGGACAAAAGGTAAGAGTCGCGCCATTAGAATAGCGTAGTTCCCGTATTTTTTTATGAAATCGTCTGTCTTGTCAACAAGAGGCTGTGTGACGATTTTTGCAACATGTTTACTTCCAAAAAAACGTGCTATAAAGAAACATAAAGCAGCACCTAACATGGCACTACCCCAAGATAGGAACAGACCCAACCAGAAACCGAATAAAGCACCATTTGCGAATGTAATTAAATAGGCAGGTAATGGTGCAATGACACTTTGAAAAATCATCAGTAAAGCAGAGATAAGTGGGGCAAAGATACCGAAACCGGCAATGTATTCACGTGCTGATTCAATACTACTAAATGCCGAGACAAACTCACCAAGAAAACTTGACAATTGTGCCTGAATCTGCATAGAATATAGGATTATAATGAAGACTGCAATAGAAATAACGAGGAGTAGTCCGATGTTACGCAGGATTTTTTTTGACATGTGGATTTATGAATAGAAATAAGCGGGAGAATACAAACCTACTCAGTAGTGTCACTTACGTTTTAAAATCGGATAGTTGCAGATCAGTCATTCTCTTGAAAAGCACGAATTAATGCTTGCGACATTCGCCTACGGAGTGCTTGTTGTTTTTCCTCTGTCCAATGATAGAAACCTTCTCCAGATTTCACACCGAGTTTGTCTGAATCAACCATCTCTCTTAAAAGTGGATTGATTTCTGAGGAACTGTTCAAGTCTTTGTAAAGCTCCTCAAAAGCAGACAATACTAAGTCCCAGCCTGCAAGTTCAAATACTTCAAACGGACCTGCGACACTTAGCCTTCTACCGAAACTGTTGCGAACGACAAGGTCTACGGTTTCAGCAGTTGCAATACCTTGTTCCACTATGGAAAATGCTTCACGAATCAGAGCAGCTTGTAAGCGTGGTCCTACAAAACCGGGTGCTTCCTTCTCAATTATGGCAGGTGTTTTACCGATACGCGTTAGAAGATTGTAGGTGATAGATAAAGTTTCTTCTGAAGTATCAGGACTTCTGATAAGCTCAACAAGCGGAATTAAGTAGGGAGGATTAAAATAGTGTGCATTGAGCACCTTATCTTTTCGGTTTGTATAAGCATTAATCTGACTCGGCATTAGTGCCGTTGTGTTACTGGCTAAAATTGTATGCGGTTGACACACGTTATCTAATTTCTCGAATATCTGTTGTTTTAGGGTGAGATTTTCAGTGACTGCTTCAATCACAAAATCTGCTTTCTCAGTAGCTTCAAGGAATTCATGTGTAGTGTAAACACGGTCCAGAATATCTGGAATGTCTGATCTATCAACAACACTATTGTCCCCAAGTAATGTAAGGTTCTGCTCTATCTGCATGTATGCTGCCTCGAGTTGTTTCTCTGTGATGTCGTGAAGATATACTTTAAATCCAGCAGAGGCAAATTCTTGTGCTATACCGTGTCCCATTAGCCCCGCACCGATGACAGCGATAGTATTGATGCTATCAGACTTTTTGTCAGACACCTTCAACCTCCAATAACTATTGTGAATTCCCCGCGTGGTTCGGTGGAACAGTATTTTTCAAGTGCTGCCCTGATGTTCCCTCGGAAGACCTCTTCATAACGTTTTGTCAGTTCTCGTGCAATGACGATTTCCCTGTCTCCCATTATCTCCAAGGCGTCCTCTAGAAAACGGCAAATCCGGTGTGGTGACTCAAACAGTATTAATGTACGTTCCTCAATCGCAAGTTGGGTTAATTGGCGTTTTCGTTTTCCAGATTTTGGTGATAGGAAACCTTGAAAAATGAAGTTGTGGAGTGGCATTCCGGAAACTGCTGCCGCTGTGAGAATAGCAGATGCCCCTGGCACTGGTACTATCCGCACTTCATCTGATATACATTGGCGCAGGAGCGGATATCCTGGATCAGATATCATAGGTGTGCCTGCATCTGAGACAAGAGCAATCGATTCTCCATCCTTTAGTCGCTCAATCAGTTTTTCTGTTTTTCGCTGTTGGTTGCCTTCAAAAAAACTTGTGAGAGGTGTATTGATTTCATAGTGTGTTAATAATCTACGTGTTTTGCGGGTATCTTCAGCAGCGATTAAGTCCACCTCTTTAAGGATACGTAGTGCCCGGAACGTTATGTCCTCTAAATTTCCTATTGGCGTGCTGACGATAAATAGAGTGCCAGAAGTTATTCTGTTCATATTTAGGTCTCGGTTGAAACAGCAGGGGAACTATCAAACTAAACCGCCCCGTTTTCTCAAAAACCATTCCATGCCGAGGAGGAAAATGATGAGCCCGAAAATCAGTGGAAGATCCCATATATCTACATCCGTTATTTGAGATGTCGCACTTTCAACGAGCGATATCTGCTTAACCAATTGTCCTGCTTCTTCAATAGGGTAATATTTACCCCCGCTCATTTCAGCGAGGTTTGTAAGAAGATTCACATTCAGTGCTGCATCGCTGAATTCAGCATAAGATTGTTTTACTTCAAAAAGTGCTTGCTGTTTACCGAGAGCTTCACCATTGAGCGTGCCGGTTGCAGTTATCGTATATTCTCCATATCGGCTTGGTATGAATCTGGCGTTATATTGACCATCGTTTCCTAATTCCTGTTCAAGTGCAAACTCTTTGCGGAAACCATCTTCACCTACAACGATTGCACGCAATTTTGCATTATTTGTTAACGTATAGTCATTATCCATGGCAGTTACATTTATCACAACCGGTTCTTTCAACGTGTATTCAGTTTTGGCTATATCAAGTTTAAGGGAAGCCTTTGGTGCAGTCGTCAACCATTTAGCTGTCTGTCTCCAGAACCGTGCGTGGCTTTCGTCATTACTATCTTCACCCATTTGCCACACCCATGAGTTGTTCGGTGTAAAAATCATAGCACGTCCGGCATTATAATTGTGTGTAGCAACAAGGATGCGGTTACCATATTCATTCCTATCATCTGGATGTTCAGCAAGGACTGTGGCGCCTGCTTTTGCTCGTTTTACCTTACTATATCCCTTAAGTTCTGTTAGTTCACTCCAACGTCTTGTGTTCTCACTTGGATTATCCACCAATCGCATCAATGGATCGCTCTTACCTTCAGTTGTTAGTTGCATTTTGAATCCCTCTACCATCGGAATCTGTGAAGGCGGTAGGTATACAGAAGGCGATTTAGGCGGCTCCCCTAATTCCAATTCGACAGGGAGTAATTCGGCGATTGGTGTATTAAGATAGGAGTTACTGACATTGGAATTACCTAATGAATCTGTCCCGCCTAACATCAGAAAACCGCCACCGCGTGTCCTTACAAACTCAACTGTGTTTTCAAGCTGTGTCTGTGTGAATTCGGTAGCGGGTAGATTACCGATGATAATGGCATCGTAATCAAATAGTACTTCTTTAGAATCTGGATAGAAAGTGAATTTCTGTGCTAAACTGTCTTGTGTTCCACCGAAACTCTGTTCGCTGGTAACGTAACGGACAGTCAGGACTATATTTGGGTCGTCTTCTAATGCACGGCGGATGAACTTGAACTCATATCTTTGTGTATCAACGAAGAGTATTTTTACTCTCTTTGTCGGATTTACCTTTAGTATGAATGTTTTTTTGTCGTTTTGGGGTATAGCCTCATCTGTTTCGGTGAGCACCTGGACTTCATACTTCAGTGTTCCCGGTTGACGTGGTGTGAATTTTAATGGAACTCTTGTTGTCTCCTGTGGCATATTCACTGACACTGTCTGAATTATTCTACCATTTTCCATGAGTTGGATCGTTGCTTCCTTCTTAGCATTTCCCGTGCGTCTTACAGTGGCAGATATATCAACTGGATAGTCTTCCTCAGCAGAACGCGGTACATCTACCTTTACCAATTCAATATCAGAAATTCCAGTTTCCGAACCAATGCCAACTGTATGAATCGGTGCTTTCCTTTCTCGCACTTGCATTGCTAATTTTGTTATATCTGTACCACTGCGGTCTACGCCGTCGGTAAACAACACGATGCCTGAGAGTGGAATGCCTTGTAGATCATCAAGTGCATCATTTATTGCTTTCGGTATATTTGTGTTTTCCCCTTCAGCTGCGGCGAGTATCTCAAGAGGGATTCTTATCGCATCGTTATCAAAACCAAACAGACGAGTTTTAAACTGATTCGCATGCATTTCCCCAATTAGACCGTCTAAACTTCCCTCTTCAGGACTCTCACCAAAAAGTAATCGGTTTGTCAGGTTCAACCGTGATGTCCCATCCTCCGTATCGGTGATTTGCATACTTTTTGATTGGTCAATCATTACCAACAGGTAAGAATCATCTGGGTTGTTTTGATAGATAGTTAAGAAAGGTTTGAGAAGACAGAAGGCGAGGAAGCAGAGCACTAAAGCACGGAGCGTTATAAGAAACCCACGAAAGAATCGGTTGGTTCGTGCTCTGGCACTCTTATATGCCAAAATAGTTGCTGCAATCAGACCTGCAATTAAGGCAATGATAAGAAGTCCTGGTATTGGCATGCCAAACGAGAAATCACCTTCACGAAAGACATCAATCGGGTACT
>CAZURU010000313.1:0-6414 GCA_964623585.1 uncultured bacterium | reverse complement strand
GCCAGTGTGAATGCCTGTCATAGGCATTTACACTGTTTGAGTATGCCCAATTAATCATAGGTTTTACTAAAACACAACTTGCCTATGTTCGGGTCTTTTTCACTTCTTTCAGATCTTCCTCATTCTGACGTGGATCATCGGTTGCTACGACCTTGGAATCAAGCGGATGTGACAAACTGTAATTAGCTCCCCTTCCACCTCGGATAACACCCTGTGATGCATCAACGAGACGGTAAAAATCCGATATAAGCTGAGCATCAATTTTCGGATTGTTTTCAATAGTCGCATCGTCAACGATACCACCAACTGTATCTAAAACAATGGCTATTCGATCCCGATGATTTTGGATACGTTCAATAGATTCCTTGATAATCTTCTCCAACCCAGGTAATATCGGACCAAAGATTGTGAGGACATCTGCTTGGAGGATATTCTCAAGTCTGCTCAGGTCTTGATTGAGAATATCCTTTATTTGAGATTGACGGTTACTGGGACGCTGTGTCACTAATAGGTTTCTCCTTTGACTTAAGAACATTTATCTGGTATAGTGTATATTACACTTATCGCATAGGTTATACCATATTTGGCTTTTCGTCAAGTATCAATTTTCACTGTCACTTACGCTTTCGATTTCTGTAAAAGAGGATTTATAATGGCAAGAAACAGACGCACCACGCAACAAAGAGAGGTCCAAGATTACCGACACGACAATGCAACCCGAAGGAACAACCCACCCGCGGGTATGGCTGGACAAGGGAGAACTCCCGATACTCCCGAACAGGAATACGCATACAACCCGCACCTGCCACCGATACTGCGTTCTGATCCTGACGGCCATGTTGACGAACTTCATGAACTCCTCCAAAAAGCACAGCGCCAAACGCTTGAACCAGAAGAAGCAGAAAAAATCGCTAATGCCCTTAAACATCACGAACCTTGGTTGGAATGGGCAGGGAAACAGGAGGCGAAATCTTTCACTGTGGATCCGGTTGCGTTGCATGTGCATGAACGCGTGAGTGCGAAAGCGATTCTGAAAGTAGCAGAACGCGAGAACGTTCAACGTCAGCTTTTTGCAGATCCGCAGCAGACCTATAACGAGGCTGTGGAGTTTTACAAGCACGATGTGGATTGGACAAACCGGCTGATTCTTGGCGATAGCCTGATGGTAATGAGTTCCCTCGCGAAACGAGAAGACCTCGCGGGGAAGGTGCAGATGATTTACATTGATCCGCCTTACGGTATCAAGTTTTCTTCTAACTTTCAACCCACAGTATTTCAGCGAGATGTTAAGGATAGAGACCAAGATTTGACGCGTGAAGCGGAGCAGATAAAGGCATATCGCGACACGTGGACACTCGGTATCCATTCCTACCTTGCTTACCTCCGCGACCGATTGATTGTGGCAAAAGATTTGTTGACAGACAGCGGGAGTATTTTTGTGCAGATTAGTGATGAGAATGTCCATAGAGTGAGAAATATTATGGATGAGGTATTCGGACCAGAAAATTTTGTTCGATTGATTCATTTTAGGAAAACGGGAGCACTTATGTCTCAAGGGTTAGATGAGGTAGGAGATTACATTATCTGGTATGGGAAAAATAGTGATGAGTTGAAGTACCGTCAACTTTATATGCCAAAGGCTATATCTAAAAGCGGTTTGTCAAATTATCCAAATGTATTATTAGCTGACGGTTCAACACGAAATTTAAAAAGTGTTGAGAGACAGAATTTAGACAATATTCCTGATGGTGCGAAACTGTTTGGACTTCACGCCTTGAATAGCCAGAGCGGAGGACCAAATAGCAGGTTTCCCATAGATTTTAGAAAAAAAATATTCACATTGGGTAGTGGTGGATGGAAGACTAATGAAGTCGGTATACATCGATTAATAAATGCTGATCGAATTGGTGCTACGGATAAACGTATAGGGTTCATCAGATATATGGATGACTTTCCAGCAATTCCCATTACCAATCTTTGGGATGATACCAGAGGCGAAATGAATTTGCGATATATAGTGCAGACTACTACGAATGTAGTTGAACGTTGCCTCCTCATGACTACAGATCCTGGAGATATTGCTCTTGATCCGACTTGTGGAGCTGGCACTACTGCCTATGTTGCAGAACAGTGGGGTAGACGATGGATTACGATTGATACGAGTCGCGTTTCAATCGCTTTAGCGCGGCAACGTCTCTTGACAAGTAGTTTTGAATATTACAAACTCAAAGACGACACTGATGGTGTCGCCAGTGGGTTTGTCAATAAAACCGTCCCACACATCACTCTCAGGAGTATTGCTCAAAACACCGCACTTGATCCTATCTTTGAAAAGCACGAACCGATCCTCAAAGAGAAGTTAGAGACTCTAAACAACGCATTAGCAGAAATCACGGACGACATCCACACAAAACTCCTTGCGAAACTGGCAGAGAAGGAGAGACGCGACGGGAAAAGATCTATCACCGATGCAAATAGACGACGTTGGCAGCTGCCAGAGATGGCATGGCAGGAGTGGGAAGTGCCTTTTGATACTGACGATGATTGGACGGAAGCATTGCAGGATGCATTGACCGATTATCGCGACGCATGGCGCGCAAAGATGGACGAAGTAAATGAATGTATTGCTGCAGCCTCCGACGGTGAGGAGTTAGTTGATCAGCCAAAGGTGGATAAGAAACGGATACGGGTGAGTGGTCCGTTCACCGTGGAGGCGGTGCAACCTCCGGAGGAATTCCTTGATGTTGAGTCTCCTATCGGTGGCGAACCTGAGGAGATAGAGGACACATTTGACTCTGATACTGAGGAACACGAGGCTGTCAATGCCGAGGCGTATCTTGACAAGATGATTCGTTTGTTGCGGGAAGATGGTGTGAAGTTTGCGGAAGATGAAAAACAGAAATTCGATACGCTTGATCCGCTTGAAGGAAGTGTACTGCACGCTGAAGGTAGTTGGGAAAATGGTGATTCGGATCGCCGAGTCGCTGTTGCGTTCGGTCCTCAGCACGGACCTGTTACGGTGATGCAAGTTGAAGATTGCCTACCTGCTGCGTCGCGCCGCGGTTACGATGAGTTGATTTTTGCGGGATTCAGTTTTGATGGTGCAGCACAGATCATTATCCAAGAAGATCCGAATCCGAGGGTGCGTATCCACATGGCAAATATCAGTCCGGATGTGGTGATGGATGACTTGCTGAAAAAGACATCTACCAGTCAGCTTTTTACAGTGTTTGGATTGCCTCGCACGACGCTTGGGACAAATGACGATGGAGAACACGTTATCACGATGGACGGTGTGGATATCTATAATCCTGTGGATAACACAGTGAGTTCGGCTGGTGCGGATAAGGTTGCAGCGTGGTTCGTTGATTCGGATTATGATGGTCGGACTTTCTGTATCACGCAAGCCTTCTTTCCTGATGAAAAGGCGTGGAGCAAAATCTCCCGCGATCTCAAGGGTGTGATTGACGCTGAAAGTTTTGAGAGGTTCAGTGGGACAGTGTCTTTACCATTTTCTGCTGGGGAACATGAGTGTGTCGCTGTGAAGGTGATTGACCCGCGCGGGAATGAGGTGATGCGGGTGCATAATTTGGAGGGGCAGGATGTTGTCTGAATCGGTGTATTGTGTTTGAACTAGGATTTACAAGATTATAGGATTTTCAGGATTATTTTGCATCAGATGTTTCTTCTGTAGCGTAAACTTTTTGTTTGTGCATGCGCGATTCAGCACAAACTGAAAGTTTATGCTACCAAGAACTGATTGAGAAAAGTTGGGTTTCGTTCCTCAACCCAACCTACGAGACTAAAGACTTGCTACTTTTTTGCCTTTTGTGCCAATTCAAGGTCAGGTAATACATCAGTATAATTGGGGTCTATTTCAAGAGCTTTCTCATAGTCATCTATTGCTGCGCAATAATCACCAAACGCATACTTTATTTCTCCACGTGTGTGGTAGAATAGAGCTTTATTTGGTTCAAGTTTAATGGCAGTATTACTATCAATTGCTGCTTGATTTAAATAATGCGTAGTCTCCCCATTACCCGAAGTGGTTCCAGATATTCCAAGCAGACGTTTTGCATTAGCACGATTGTTGTAAGGTTCGGCAAAATCTGGACATAGTCTGATTGCTTCCGTATAATCGTCAATGGCATCTCGGTAATGATGTTGTGCTTCTACCTCATTACTATTTTTTTTATTAGTTTCCCCAAGAACAGACTTCAGTGTTCCGCGTTTGTAGAAAATCAGGGCAAATTCTGGATATAACTCGGCTGCTTTATCCAAGTTAGCTATGGCTTCATCATAGCTCTCACAATTTTTATTAATTTGACTTTGAACTAATTGGGTATAAGCGCGGATTTGTTTCCTCTCCTGCCACTGTGTAAAAGATTCTTCTGGTTGAGACCGAGAAAGAATTGGTTTGAGAGTGTTAGCGGGAATAACAAGATTATGAATTTCTTCACTTCTAACAGCAATACCTATGACTTGTTTTTTGCTGTTTAGCACAGGTCCTCCACTGTATCCACCAGAAGTCTTGACTTTCAATCTTATCCACTTGTCGTAATTTCGGATACTATGTATTGGACCCTCTGTAACCTTGAATTTTCCATTAGGGTAACCTACCATTTGAACAATATCTCCACTTTTAACAGAATCGCTATCTCCGATTAGTAAAGGATTTCCTTCCCCATCAATTTTTAGAACAACAAGATCATTTTTTGCATCAAATGCAGTGACACCTTTGACAGCAAATTTTCTGATTATTGACTCTGTTTTGGGATCTACTTGTTCTACTGAGACTGATGTTGCAAGTGCGACAACGTGTATATTCGTTACAATCAAGTCTTTCTGAACGAAGAAACCACTACCATTCCCTTTCCCGTTATTCAATTTCACTCTTATATGAACTGCTAATGGATGACTTAAGGTGTTTTCATTGTTTTGCTGACTTGGTTTTTGCCCTGTCTTTTCTGTCATGGTATTATCCTTTAATATTAATTTTCACTACTATAAATATCCGTTATTTTTTATCAATACGCTTATGGCACCCTCCGCACACTGCAGATAGGTCGCTGAGTCGTTCTCTACCGATACGTTTGTAAGTTTCATGCAAGTGCTTGACGAGGCAGCAGTGAAAAAACATGTTGCTGATTTCCCAGACTTGACGCAAAACGAGCGTGCTTCACATTTCGGTGTTTCAGAGTCTTCTATCGCTTATGGACTTCGCAAACTCGGCATCACACGAGAAAAAAAACAATCGGATATAAGGAGTGGTGTGACGAGAAACGTCAAGTCTACCGTCAAGTACTCACCGAGAAACACGCCACTGGCAAAAAGATAATTTATGTTGATGAATGCGGTTTTCGTGCTGAGAGTTATAGACCTTATGCTTATGCCCCGAAAGGTGAAAGTGTTTTCAGTTTCATCTCAGGGCCGCGGAAACGAACAACGACGTTGGTCGCCGCACGTATCGGCTCGGCTTTTACAGCCCCGTGTCTCTTTAATAGCAGCTGCAACTCTGCGTATTTCTATTTATGTCCACGGTTGTCTGCCTCAGACGTGGTGGTTCTTGATAATGCCAAGATTCACAAGACGCGTCGGACGCGTGAGTTGATAGAAGCATCGGGAGCAAAGGCGTTTTTTTTGCCACCTTATTCACCCAACTACAATCTGATTGAACACGACTTTGCGAATATCAAACGTCTCAGAGAGTACAATGTAGATAGAATCATTGATGAAGTCATAAACATGTATCTTTAATTTTAACGTTTACTGTATATTCGGTTACTACCATGATAACATATAAGAATAACAGAGTCAAATGAAAATCAGATTCACACCGAACAAATAGGTTTACATATATTTGGTTTTGTTATAGAATTGGGATGGGGAGTGAAGAATATGAATATGAAAATAAATATCATATATTTACTATTGACAGTATTATTAGGTATTGTTGTATTCACGTCAATTGCCCAACAAAATCAGAACGTTCCGAAAACAGATACGGAAATTGAGAAACTTAAAAAGCGTGTTACTGAACTTGAGGGCAAACTTCAGATAGTGGAAAACGTTGAAAAAATCGAACTGGCCGCGAAACTTGCTGAAGCACAAGCGAAACTCAATAACACAGATATTGACAAGTTAAAAGGTGAATTGAGAGAGTCTAACAACGACTGGTTAAGAGCCTGGAGTAGTTGGTTTATAGGTATAGTCACTTTCATCGTTCTAATCAGTGGTGCTGCACTACTGCTTGTGTTAAAAACATTGATTGAAAAGGGGATTGAAAAGAGACTTAACGGGTTTAAGGATGCCGTTGAACAAGTAAAAGAATTACAAGATCAGATGAGATATTTACTAAAAACGTGAGTTTGAAAAAAGTTTATCAGTTACAAAAGCACGGGTAAGTCAGTGTTT
>CAZURU010000312.1:0-6423 GCA_964623585.1 uncultured bacterium | reverse complement strand
CTTATGGTTGATGGCAATGCCGTAGAAGCGATGGTAGATGGCAACGAGTTCACTTTTGATCTTTCAGATAAACTAACTGAAGGTGAACACACAGTATCCGTTTCAGTGAAAGATGAAAATGATGAAACTGCTCAGGCGTCAACAACATTCTCAGTTGTTTATCCTGTAGCATCAGTATCTATTGATTCTCCTGCTGCGGGTCACACTTATGACCACACCTTTAGTCATATATCAGGTCATTACACTGGTGTTGGCGAAGTTAAGGTTGTCCTTACAGTTGATGGCACTCTGGTGCCAACACAGATGGTCGGAGATAACGGTTTTGAAGCAGAATCTCCAGAATTAGCACATGGTGACCACACAGTATCTGTTGAAGTCACAGATGCTAATGGAGAAACCGCACAAACCAGTACGACCTTCACAGTTGATGTACCAGGACCTTCAGTGGCAATCCTTTCACCTGCGTCAGGTCAGACCTACGAACACGGTGAACCTATCATCAGAGTAGAATACACCGGTATTACAGATGTAAGCGTTACGACCTTCACCATCAATGGTGAAGATGTTGAAGGAATTGAACCAGAAGACAATGCTTTTGAATATACCCCAGCACCTGCATTAGGTGATGGCGAATACAAAGCAGTCGTTGAAGTTACAGATGAAAATGATAAGACTGCAAGGGCATCAGTCGTATTCAACGTAGCAATACCGAAGGATACTACGCGACCAGTCATTTCTGAAGTCTCTCCATCTGGTCTCCTTAGACTAAGTGCCGCAGATGTCACTGGTGAAAAACAGAAATACGGTGTTACTATTTCTGCTATCATCACAGATGAACAATCTGACATCATTGGGATAGAATACGCTATAAATGAGGGAACACTTAGACCCCAACCTGACGATGAACAATATAAACAATATCCTGTTGATCGTGCGGATGGTAAGTTTGAGATTTCAGAAAGTTTCGACCTCGGCACACATCAAGTTTCACTCAGAGTGGAAAGTGAAGGCGGCGTAAGGGAACATAGGTGGTATTTCACCCTTGAATCAGATATAACACCGCCAACAATCACCTCTATCACCCCTTCAGGTACTATCCATGCTGGATTGCTGTCCGTATCAGCAAGTGCTGTTGATAGCTCCACTGTTAAAGCTATGACAATCCGTGTCAAGAACAGCCTTGGTGGTATAGTAGAAGGGACCATAATAGATGATAGTGAACCTGAAGATGATAGTGAACCTGAAGATGATAGTAAGCCACCGCCTCACAGACCCGATCCAGGTGTTACACGTGTTGACTTCATTCCTGATGTACCGTTCACTGAAGGAACATACACGATTGAAGTTCGCGCAACTGATCTCTATAATAATTCATCTACAGCAACTGGAGTATTTACGGTTGACTTTGATACCGCTGCTCCGATTATCACATCGTATTCACCGCAGAACGGTGCTCGGTTGATATACAAACATAATGAAGTTGCTAAACCTACTATTTCAATCACTTATGGTGATTCTGAAACGGGTGTGAATGTCGATTCTGTCAGACTATCTATAGCGGGACCCGGTGTTGAACAGGTAATAAACCTTACGGATCAACAGAAGTCCGCTTCACAGGTCGTCTATACACCATCAGAAGGATTCAAAGAACCTGGACAATACACAGTTATTCTTGAGGTATCTGATAACGCAAATGAAGAGGGTAAGTTCTCTGAGAATAGCGATGATAACCGTCAAGCTAACCACGTTGTTCATAAGTTTAGTTTCTTTGTTGAGTATACAGACGCACCCGTGTTGATGGCACCGTTTAACTATCCGAACCCGTTCGCTGAAAACACGCGTATCTCATTCGGACTTAACCAGATGTCTGTTGTCAGTATCGTCATCTACGATGCTACACTACGACCTGTTAGAGTCCTTGTGGATAACAAGTTGATGCCAGCTGGTAAACATACTGGCGGGAACGGTATCGGTTGGGATGGTAAAACAAGTAGTGGTGAAAGTTTAGCCCGAGGTATCTATTACGCACATATCGTCGTAACAGGTGGCTTTGAGGCAGAATCCGCCATCCTTAAGCTCGCACTGACGGGCGCAAAGTAAATAATAGTACGATGTCATTGGAGATCAGGATATTCCCCGATCTCCAATGACACGACTATCAAGGAGGATATAATGTCTATTAAAAAGCAAAAATTGCTATGCGGGTTAATACCCCTTTTGTTTGTTATCCTGGCTGTGTCGCCTACCTGTTTCGCTCAGGACGATAACTCGGCAGTAAACGCATGGCCCCATTTGCGCCTCGGTGCAGGTGCCCGTTCAATCGGTTTAGGCGGCGCATTCACAGCAATCGCAGAAGATGCTACAGCAACTGTCTGGAATCCGGCAGGACTCGGCTCTGCTGCAGACCTTAACCTTAACTTCTCTACACAGAGACTCGCACTCGATAGAAGCCACAACTTCATCGCACTAACAAAAACACTCGGTTCATACGGTGCCGTCGGAATCGCCGCAAGTAATTACGGCGTATCTGGAATACCCATGCACACGGATGATGACGGACAACAAGAGGGCCAATTTGATGTTAGTTTCAACGCTTATTCACTCTCTTATGGAATCGCTATCGGAAACTTCAACATCGGTCTAACTGGACGCATGTTAGCAGATAACTTCGGATTAGAAGACGTTGAAAACGAAAGTGGTTTTGGGGGTGTGGATATCGGGTTGATGGGACATGCATTACATATAGATATCAGCGAAAGAATGATGGGACAAGCACTTCACGTTCATAATGAAGCAAATGATGGAAAAGTACAGGTTCCAACATTACATTATGGAATCGTTGCAAAGTATCTCGGATCTTCCTACGGCGAAGCATCAGCAACTATTCCAATGGTGGTAAATGCCGGGCTCGCTTATGACCTCTATATGGGAAATGTCGTCACATTCTCAGTTGATCTTGAACAAGAATTCGTCAACCTTGAACAGAGTCCGTTTAGTCTACGGGGGGGAATCGAATATAACTTGTTCACAAGTAGATCAACAAACTTCGCACTTCGAGCTGGTGTAAAAGCATCACGAGATGCACAAACCCTCTTTGGCGGTTTTGGTGTCAACGTTGCTGGACTACAAGTCGATTACGCCATACAAGAAGGAATGGCAAGTGAAATCAATGGGGCAGGAAGCACACACTATGTTTCCATTTCCTATGCATATTAATAACGATAAGGAGAATAGCATGAACACGATAAAGTCAACGCTAAAATTAGCAATGATTCTCTATATATGCGTAGCACTTACCGGTGTGTACGCCTTATCTGCCTCGGCAAGAATCACGCCTCTTGATAGTGAAGAAGAAACAAAACTCATCACTATTGAAAAAGGGGATACATTATGGGATCTCTGTCAGAAATATCTCGAAGACCCTCTCAAATGGAGAGAACTAAGTAAGTATAATGATTTTACTAATCCTAATCTGATCTATCCTGGTGAAAAACTACGCATACCTCTCTCTATGGCTATTCCTATTGCAGACAAGGCTGAAGAAGATGTGAAAGAACAACAGGAAGAATTAGAAAAACTACACGCCAATCTGGCTGAATCTGAAGCAGAACGGGATAAATTAATGGCGGAAATTAAGGGTTTGAATGACACTATGGCTGAACTGAAGAAAAAAATCGGTGAACTTGAAGCCAGTCAGAAATCTCAGGAAAAAGTCATAGAAGCTGTCAAAAAAGCAAACACTGATTCCGCAAATAATGTCAATAAAACCGTCAGAAATACCAGAAACACTCTGCAAAGTATGTTAGATACGCTCAATGACAACCTTGATTCCGCAAATCAAATGCTGAGTAATCTTCAGAAAGAACTCAAAGCAACACAAGACCAGATCAAGGCTGTTCAAGCAGATGTCAAAACAGCATTGGCAAATATTGAAACAAACAAGAACGGCATCGCTCAACTGAAAATGTTGATAGTTGACGCACAGGGAGTTCATGAAGAGGTCTCCACTAACAAACGCGCTCTCGTTTTCATTACGACTATCGCCGCTGGAATCGGTCTGTTTGTTCTAAATACAATTGGTGGACGTGGAGAATAATTCACACAACATGACAAAATTGGCAGGGAAGGTGTCTAAAACGCCTCCCTGCTTTTTTTATAGTGAAAATACCCAGAAGGTGTGCTTTCCTAACCATCCCATGGCCGATAGGTGCGGGTTCCTTGCCGCACGGAATATGACAATAATAGGATATGCCAAAATGTCATCACTTAATTTTGAATACCAGCATCCACTCTTTGATAAGACAATACAACTATACGGGGATAGAGTTGGAGGAGAAGGTAACTTCGAATTCGGCGGCCTCGCCAAACTCAACCAGACAAAAGTTGTTTTGTTGCACGGTAATCCACAGAGTCTTCTACAGCCAACGGATTGGAGGCGGTTCCAGCGGCTAATTAACCTCGCAGATAGACTAAAAAAACCGATTGTCCTATGGAATATACATATTGAAAATGCAGCTACAAACCAACACCACACATCATTAACATTGGCAAGAGTCATACAGAACACAAAAATACAATTGCTAAAAACAGAGCAACCTATTATAACTGTATATGATCATCTCTACGAATTGAATACTGAAGTCAGAAAGTCAGTGTGGGAAGACGCATTGATTATCGCCAAACAGCATATAACCAAAAAGCATAATGAGGAAAGTCAAAGTAGGCAACATACATTGGAAATAGTTTGTGAAAAGGATGCTATTTCAGAACAGTTAGTAAAACTATTGGATGAACTATCAAGAATACCAATTGATGAATTGAAGACAGATAGAATTCAATCATTTTTGTAGCACATTCATCTTTGATTGTGCTATCTTTCTACAACAGGCTTGCATGATTCAGCGTAATAGAATGCAAAAACTTTACACTCCCCTTAGTGAAGTCCGTCGGAACTAAACAAGGATGGTTATCCACTCATAATTGTATCCCATAACAGTTTTGTTACCGACGCAACAACTGCTAATACTAATACGACCTTAATCCATTTATCACCCATTTTTACTGCCATGTGGCTACCGATCCATGCACCCGTTGATGTACCTATGGCAAGAGTCAGACCCAAAATCCAATGAACTTGTCCTTTGCTCAAAAACACACAAAGTGCTATGATAGTATAGAAAAAAACAATAAAGACTTTATGTGCATTCGTACTGACCAGATCTTCACCATCAAGTATACGTAAAACCGTAATAATCAACAACCCTGTCCCAATTTGTATAAACCCGCCATACATGCCAACGAAAAAGAGTGCAATGGAAGTGATAATTCTATACTGCACACCGCTCGGATTGATTCTCTTGTAAAGCCATTCAGTCGGATTAAAGAACGTCAAGAGTAGCATCGTAACCATTACGATCGCAAGTATCGGTTTGAATTCAGCATCTGTTGTTCCACTACCGATGAGAGCACCGATACTTGCTCCGATGACTGCTGGTATTGCAAGCAGGGCAGCATGGCGGAAATTTGAAAAACCCTTGCGTCTGTAACCAAAAATTGCACTGAGATTTTGAAGCAGAATTGCAACACGATTTGTACCATTAGCTAACGCTGTTGCTTCTATACCTGATGAGATGGTTGGAATAGTTGGGATAAGGAAAATCAGAAAAGGAACCGTTAACATTGAGCCTCCGAATGCAATCGCGTTAATAAAACCAGCACACATGCCTACACCCATTAACGCAAAGATGAAAAGCACATCTATATCAAATATCTCAATCCCCATTCAATTCTCCTTAATCTTGTGGTGTTTTACGATAATTCCGACTCATTTTGGCAATTCCTACCAATAGAATGGCAACAAGGTTACCTAAGACAATGCCGCAACCGAGTCCTATCAGAAATGAAAATCCAATGCTGTGAAGTATACCGTCTCCAAAAGGACAGTTCCAAAATTGAAAAACAATACCCACACCTGAAATTACCGTTCCAAGTACAAATCCAATAAAACCTAATATCCCTGCAATGCTTTGATACTTCTTAAATCTTGAAGACTGACCTTCAAACATAGAAACCTCAACGAAATCTGACTGTAATGCAACAGAACTGTCGCACTCACCAGTAGGTGCGGTTTCCTAACCGCACCTGATAGAACCCTAAACATAGAATCCTCAACGAAAAACTCTCTGTAGTGCAATAAAAATGGTGGTGTAAGTCTGTAAGCACACACCACCAAACAACATCAACTGTGTAACAATATATATTGTGAAAGGTTATGATCTTACGATACAAACTAACTTCTTAAAAACTTGTCCTTATGTAAACAGAAAACATCTGCTATGCTTTTGTTTGTAGCACATTCTGTTAGATTGTGCTTTTGTTTGTAGCACATTCTGTTAGATTGTGCTTTTGTTTGTAGCACATTCT
>CAZURU010000311.1:0-6428 GCA_964623585.1 uncultured bacterium | reverse complement strand
GGATTGTAATCTGATCGGCCTCTTCTTCCAGAAGCTGAAAGGTGAGCGATTTTTCTTCGTATAATTTAAGCGACGGCACAATCTGATCATAGGGTTTGCCAATAATGGTTCCGTTCTGATAAATGGAGACAATGATATTCTGAATCTCCAAAAGCGATGTCAGGCGTGCCTTTGACATATCCTGGTCGAGCGCGTCTAAGCCTTCGATTTCGACACCCGTTTCGCCCAAATCTGACGTTCCTGCCAAATAGGTCTCTGCTTCCGACACATTCGACGAGTTCTTCAATATCACATCAACCATCCGTCGTCCGTCGGGCAAAATATACTTTTTCGCTTCCATCACTGAAATATGCGTGGCATCTCGCAAAAAATTCAACTTCGTCTCGCGCAATGTCAACACAGCTTGCTTGTAAAGAACAGAAGCATCTTCAAACGCCTTTTGCGCGTCATTGAGTTCTTTCAGCGTGTAAATTTTTTCTTTAAACAACTCATCTGCTATTTCCAATTCCCTTTTTTTATTTTTCAGGTCTTCTCTACGGCGATCCAAATCCACTTCGGCTTTGCGAAGTCGCAATTCATTCAATAATTGCACTTTTGTTTTACCTGTATTCGTTGGTGTCCGGACATCTTCTTCTGTGCCTTCAATTTCCACTACCCACACCATCACAAAGAACGCACAACCAATGCCCCATATCGCGCGTGTCCTATTCAAAATATCCCATCACCTCCCTCAAATTTTCCAGCGCATTGATATAGGCATCCTGACTCTGAAACAGCCGCTCTTGTCCTGCAAAGAAGCGGTCTCGAAATGTTTCTACCTGATTGTCTGTGACCTGTCCCAGATCGCGCAAACGTTCCTGAATCTCAAGCCGCCTTCTGTCCATCTCGAGGCGTCGGGTATTGATCTGGCGTTGCAAAATCCGATCTTGAAGTGTCTGGTAGTGCTGCCGCACGCTGCGCTCAACCTGCTCGCGTCGGTCTCGAAAAGATGCCTGCGCCTGATAAAATCGGGCACGCGCAGCCCCGGTCTGCCCATAGCGAGAAAATCCCGAGAGAATCGGCATTGAAAATTGAAAAAGCGCGAACTTATTTGTGTCTCGCGCTACAAAACGCGAATCCAAAGGCAGGCTACCCGTACGCAAGAGCAACACATCTGAAGAGGCATCCAGACGCCAGGTGCGCTGGCTGCGCGTCAGATCAAAGCCCAAAACCTTATCGCCACTTTTCATGCCAACTTTTATTCCAATATCCGGCAGATAGTCCAATCGCGTTTCATGAAATGCGCGTGAAGCCTCGGTAACTTCCTCGTCCAGTCTTTCAACCTCTACATCGCGGCTCAGGGCCATAGCAACAGCATCTTCCAAATTCATTTCAAAGTCTTCAACCTGCCCTACCAACACCACATCTTGTACCATATCACGCCCTATCAACCGCAAGAGATCAAAGGTCAGTCGTGCTTTTTGCTCCAATAAAACACTGATCTGCGCTTCTTGTTCCAAAGAGTCTAACTGCGCTGTTAAGAGATCAAATTCTTTTGCCACGCCGCGTTCGTATTTCACCCGAATGCGCCACAATTTTTCCCGAACATTGTCGAGCACTTCGCGCCGGTTTTCTATTTGCTGCCCTTTGACAATTGTCAAATAGAAATTACGCCTCACCTGTGACAACACGCGCCGCGTTTGCCGCTCGTAGTCAAGCCGCGCTGACCGCTTACGTGACCTATATGCCACTTCTTCAGGTGCATCAGCCCCCAACTCCAACACGCGCTGCCGCGCATGCAAAATCGCTTCATCGCGAAATAGAACACTGTCTATATGTCGCAGATCTGGCACATTGTACCGGGTTTCCAAATCCACCTGTGGAAAAAACCGGGATCGCACCACCCACTTATCGTAATCGATCTCCTCAACACGCTGTCTGGCTGACAGCAGGGTTTCATTGTGCGCTCGCGCCAGTGCCAAACAGGTCTCAATCTCCAGCACTTGTTGTGTATGACTGGCAGATGCCCAAGACATCAGGACGAATAAAAATACCCATCGCTTTAAAAGGCATACCATAAACCATTCTTCCGAAAAAAGAGAGATGCAATTTAAGCTCAATGCGAACAACTGCCCCTGAGATACTCAAGGTTTCGAGCCAATCGTCTGCAACACAGTTGCGTGTGGCGAGCGAGTTCCAAAGTGGGGCCCTTGTCCGCAAAAGATACACAATCGCATCGCGATTTTCAAACTCTAAAGAAAATTTTACTGACCCTTTGAACTGCTTACGCTTGGGAACCTGAAACATTACAATTCAGCTTCAAAAATGCGACAAGAGTAAAAAGCAACCACAGAGTAAAGGGCTAACAAGTAGCGCACAGGCGCGGCACTGGATTACATCGCTCCAGTGCAAGCTCTATAACGTAGCGAAGCGGGTATCAGCGCATATTGGCATTTCAAGAAAAAAGATTGCTGGCGCATTGCCCACAACCTTTTTTAGAGCATTTAGTCAAGTCTGTATTTTCACATGTTCACCACGGTGTATTCACGCTGCTTATCATAGACACTTCACACCGCTTATCATTGGGGAACTTTGCCTTCAACGTACATCGTACTTCAGAAATGATACGTAAGTACCAATAAAAAAGAGCAGTGTCAGTAGAACAAGCAAGAGAATGTCAACGATTGTCTCCTGTACAACAGAAGCAAGCGACATTTTTTTATACGTAAATACGGGAATTTCATTCAAATTGGGTTTTTCGGGCTTTTTGGGTTCTTGAGATGTCGAGCGATCCTGAACAAAAACGAAGCTTTCAATTGGTTCTATTTTTTTTGTCATAAATGCGATATATCGTTCTCTGTAGGCCTGTGCTGATCTGATGAAATGGTTAAGACTACCTATTCCAGTATCGGCGAAGCTCATCGTTGCATGTGTCATTGCAGAGGTAGGAGATATGCGGGAAAGGGTGATCGCAAGGTTAGCCAAATTTTGTTGTCGTTGTTGGTATTCTCTATCCATCCGAGCTTGTACATTTTCCAACTCGGCATCCCGTTGTTTCTCACTTTCTTTTATTTTTTTTTCGTATTCTTTTAATCGTTTTTCGTATTCGTCCCATCGCCTTTTAGTGAGTTCGATCCAAATTTCTCTATCCATTCCTTCCCTGCTTGGCTGACTGACTACCGAGTCTCGCCAAAGTTTCTCGTTAATCTGGTCAAATTTCTGGTAAATATCCTTCCTTACTTGCGCTTTCTGGATACGGTATTGCTGACTTGAAGGGACATGAATAAATTGGGCAGCAATGATACTACTACTCTTAGGAATGATGAGCACGACCAACACCCAAATAAAAAGTGCAACCAAAAAGGATACACTCGAACTTTTTGTACGAGCCGACACAAAAGCACCCAATAAAAAAAAGACTGTTAAATACAACAGAAATATGGTAAAAATAAACATCAGGCGCAGATAGTCATCACTGTCAAAGTGAACATTGGGCAGCACAAGAAGAACAGCCATGCCCAAGAGTGTGGGAATAAATAGAGGGATGAGTAAACAGAGCAGTCCCCCGATCAATTTCCCTAAAATTAGAGCGTCTCGCGACACAGGAAACGAGGCGATTAATCTGAGTGTGCCACCTTCTTTTTCCCCAGAGAGCATATTATATGAGAAGACAATGGCTAAGAGGCTAAAAATACTCTTGACAATGAAAGCAAGATCAAGATCACCGAAAATCGCAAAAATCGGATTGCCTTCAATTTTGCTTCCCTCAAGTTGGGGGATTCTCCGCAAATGAATGTTCAGATTTCTGCCGGTATAATTCGCTATGCCTACGCTGAAAAGCGATAGCACTTCGGGCGGTTTGCTTATGTCTATACCTTTCGCCTCAATATCGAGATACGTTTTTTGGGCTTGGAGTAAATTTTTGTTGAGTTCCTGCACGCCATTGTAGTCCTTCACAAGATCGCTATAATTGCCTACACTCAAGTAAAAACTCAGAAAAATGAGCAGGGCACTCAAGATGCAGGCGATAATAAAGGTGGCATCAGAAAATCGCGTCAGCAGTTCTTTTTCTATGATTAATTTGAGCATGGAGCACATACCTTGCACGGTAAGCAAACACCTGAAAAGAGTAACGAATGAACAGAACCACCATCGCAGCCTAAACCCCAACCGCGATGGTGGCTAACATAGAGAAGTGATGTATAAAAGCTTGTCAGTGCTATTGATGAGTTGAATCCACATTTCGATAAGCTTAATGATCACACTCTTGGATATCGAACCCAATGAACTGCTGTCGCATGTCTACATATGGACCGCACAGGTAGACAGTTGTACACCCCTGACGAATACTCAGAATCGCAACAGATAATCAAGACACTTTCGCCAGGAACTAACGGCTTCCCTGATTTCAGCTAAAAACAGGACTTGCTCATGTGCCAGCGTCAGCGTACGCAGGATCTCCTACATTATCATACTCGTCGTGATTGTGGGGCCCTACCAAAAACTCACATTCTCCATCAGCCACTGCCCCCCACTTTCTCTTCGTGTTCCCATTCTCGTCTGTGACCCGGCATGAGTAGGGTTTAGCCCATTTCCAAAGTAGCGTCCCACCCATACCATTACAAGCAGAAATAATAGCATTACGACCAGCTATTACGGCTTGACCTGCATATTTATAGTCCTTATCACTACAGACTATCCAACGTACAATGTGGTATGCATCATGCGTATGGGCCCTAGCACTATTGGGAAGCAGCCAAGGCACCATCAGAACACACAACTCTACCGAGTTTTGGCGCATTTTTGGACAACCAGTTTACAATCATTATGTAACCTCCTTCAAGAGAGTTAAAACGAAATAACTTGACAACTTACATAATCCTTCAGTTTGAGCCATAATGCCCACAACAATCAAATATCACCTCCTATTCTGTGGATTTGGATTTTACCTGTTGACAATTCTCTACAACAGGCAGGCAAAACGCGCCCTTTCTGTACTACCGACAAGAAAATCCGACGGATTCTCCTACCGACCACATCCAGGGCTTACTGCTTTCGATGAATGAGTTAAACCTCCTTTCTGTTTATCAGTGACATACCACTCAAATTCCTCATATTCCCAAACATCTGTCAGCTTGCCGTTAATATAAAATGCAGGTGTTCCGCGGACGTTTAAGATGGATGCTTGTTTCACATTTTCTTTTATTTTTGAAGCATATATACCTGTGTCTAAACAGCGGTCGAATTGTACAGAATCAAGTCCTAATTCAGTGGCATATTGCTTCAAATGATTTGGTTCTAATGCATCTTGTTTGGCGTATAAAATGTCGTGATATTTCCAAAACTTTCCCTGTTCTCGAGCGCATTCAGACGCCTCATGAGCTTTTTGGGCATTCTCGTGAAACGGCAAGGGGAAATGCCTGAATACGAGACGTACTGTTTCAGAATAATTCGCCAATAACCTGTTCAATACTCGTCCGGCTTGAGCAGAATAAGGGCACTGAAAATCACTGAAGACCACAATTGTGAAAGGCGCGTTTTGTGCTCCGATAGACGGCGGACCTTCATTACTCAGGTTGTAAATGGGTACCTCTGGTGGATCGAAATAGGTCTCTATTTTCGCTTTATCAACCAATTCGTGAATGAACTGTTCCCTTTCATTATCAAATTTTTTGTTTCGAGCAATACGTTCTGCGACAGGCCAAAGGAGTTCTCGAAATGTTTTTCCTTCAATTGGGTCAATTTTCATCAGACGCAGGATTTCATTTTTCCGGGTTTCATCGGGCAACAAAGCCAATCTCGGGTTCTTAAGCATCGTGCTCTTAAGTAGATCGAATTGTTCTTCGACTTGCACATCTGATGGCGTAGCATCAATTGTTCGCAAGAATAATGAGTCAATACCGGTGCCTGCATTCTTTGCCGCCTCTTGTAGAACAACAGGTTTGAAAATCTCTCGAATTTGTTTAATCTTCAGATCATAAATTTGCTTTGCTTCAGAGTAAAAAAAATCGTCGTCAAAATCATCTTCTGTCACCATTCCACCCTCAAATTTCGCGTAGATTCTTTTACCGCTGTCATCTCTAACGATCTGGCCTGATTGTTGCCCTTGCAATTCTAAAGTTATGCGCCTTGAAAGTTCGGAAAGATGATCCCTGCTTCTCAATTTTATCGGTTTGGAGTTTACAAAAATAGAAGGTGTACTATTAACCCCAAATCTACGGCCTTCTCTTATGTCTTGATGAACTCTATCTGCAAATTTACCGGAATCAAGGTCCTGTTTAAATTTTTCTAGGTCGAGGTCTAATTTCTGTGCATACGCGATCAAGTCCTCTTTTTTTAGTTTATCAAAATTTTCAAATAGTAAATCGCGATATTCCCAGAATTTTCCCTGTGCTCGGGCGCATTCAGCAGCTTCATGCGCTTTTTGAGCATGACGATGATGGGGAAGG
>CAZURU010000310.1:0-6445 GCA_964623585.1 uncultured bacterium | reverse complement strand
GAACGCGGAATTGAACTGGGCCGCGAAGAAGGCCGCGAAGAAGGCCGCGAAGAAGCCTACAAAGAATGGTATACAGACTGGGAGAAACGGAAACAGGAGGCTACCGAAAAAGGTTTAGAATTCAATGATCCGCCTCCACCGAGACCGAGTAATAATCATCGGTAATATGCTGACACCTGCCTTGGGTGGTACAAAGAAAGATGCACAATCTAACAGAATGTGCTACACAAAGAGGTATTTTCATTTAAGAATATGGTATAAAAAGGACATCACATGGAAAAGACTAACGAGCAACTCGCTGAAAAATATCAGAAAGATGGATTCTTGACTGGCTTACGCGTGGCGGATAACAGCGAGACGACACATTTTCGTAAAGAATATGACGCTTCGGATGCAGAAAACGCTGTTGACCTTGTGCTGAATGCGGGTGAGATGTCTATACATCACGGGAAGATTATTCATGGAAGCCTACCCAATAATTCTACGCGGCGTAGATGCGGCTTAACCATTCGTTATATACCACCATCAGTCAAGCAAGCTGAGGATAATTCGCTTAAACGTCCGTGGAAACCGATATTGCTTCGGGGTGAAGACCATTTCCAGAATTTTACCACTGTACCAAATCCGTTCCCGTTATCAGAATAGTGGCCTATCCACTAGTGACAAAAACTTTACACACCCGTCGTTATTAAGCTGTTGAAACTTCGCTGCAAACATGATAAACTATACTCACATTAATATACAATGAAAATGACATAAAACTCTTGATTAAGGACATTAAATATATAGGCATTGGTAGTTCTGGCAACTCCAAGTAATCCTATCTCAATCTGTATATGGCAACATTTTATAAAGGGGCAGCTATTGGAACACATTGGCATGCTAAAGACGCACGTCAATTAGGCTTTACAGCAAGGGCACCAGAAACAAACCCTTCAACTGAAGCATTGATACGCCACATAGCCTCAGGAACACACAACAGTCCCTATATTTCATTCACTCGTTCTTATGCAGTAGCGTGGAATTATGCGGTGAGAGGTGGAACTGCAGACAGCATTCCTGCAAAAAAGTAATCCAGGCTATGTATATGCATTAGAGATTTGCATACCTTTATCTTCAGACTTAAAGCTATTTGATCCAATTAGAGAAGTGGCACTGAGTTTACAGGATCTTATACCATTTCAATTAATTGTTCTCTCATTACCGACTGTTTAGAGATGAAGCGGTGAACGGCACAATCTAACAGAATGTGCTACAGTAGAGAGGCATTTTTATTTAGAAATGGTATTAGTCATGCTGAAATTCAAGATAGTTCTTCCTTCTATCAGCATAATGGACTTCCAGATTTTCTGTTAGGGGTAGTTGATCCGGAAAGAATGTTAGATTATCAGGTAGGCAGACTACCTAAACCTCCGGGACCAGGTGAGAAGTGTCCTCCTAATCTCACACCTCAGTTAACGGCGTTAGTTAACACACTACGAGACGCTGAGATTTTGGTCTATGGTCATATTCCTCCATCATGTGTCAAGAAACGTTTTGATGTAGAGTTGATAGAAATAGATTCATAACTCCAAAGGAGTCGTTATCATGATCAAATTTGAGAAACGGATTATTGACTTGAAAGAAACATCCGTCATTAATTCTATTAAGTTCCTCCGAATGGAAATACTAAATGTGCAGGGTTTCGGTCCAACTTTCTTTGGACATGTTCGGTATGCTTGCAATGGTATAGAACAAAAAGAAATGTTGCCGATGGATTTGAGTAAAGGTATATTTATTGCAACTCTCAGGGATGATCAATTAGAGGATCTTTCCAGAGAAGAACTTGAGGAAACTTTAGGTAATGCAGCTAGAGAAATTGCTACTATTGTTAGGGAACACCTAAATTTAGATACTCTTTACTCTGACACTGCTCATTTCATACATGATGATGATAAATATACTACCAAGGAATCTGATAAATGTTCCTTACACAAACTAAAAGACATACTAATGGACTACCCTTATTTGGTGTATGATAAACAGCATTCAGATCCACCGGACATATTAAGATGTCGTGTTAATGATCCTAATCATGCTCGTCATGCCAAACATATCTTTGAGATAGCAGACAAATTTAGCACTGCTACAAGCGTGGATTATAAGGTAGGATCGTATGGTGGTTCTTCAAGTGAAGGTGATAATTTAGATGAAGTATGGACAAATTTTTCTTTGAGAAAATTCAACTTTGAAGAGAAAACCCAAGAAGATTAATCATCAGGGGTATTTAGTTTTCGATTTTTGTCAATTATTTTCATAACACATCTACAGAAGAACACGTAAGCATGCGGAGACACATTTACGATGCAATTGTTATTGGGACAGGGGGTATGGGGAGTGCTGCTGCCTATCATCTTGCTAAAATGGGGGCTGATGTTCTGGTGTTAGAACAGTTCCAACGAGGACATAAATTGGGGAGTTCACACGGTGAGACTCGCATTATTCGATTCTTTTATGACAAACCCTTCTATGCAGAGTTGATGAAAACTGCTTATAGTGAATGGAGAGGGCTTGAATCCGTATCTGGGAAACGACTGCTGTTCATCACTGGAAGTGTAAATTTGGGTGAAAATGGCGACCCTTATATGCAGTCCCTTAAGCAGAGCTTAGACGTTACTGATGTAGATTGTGAGTGGTGGGAACTGACACAATTGTTAGAACGTTTTCCGCAGTTTAACGTGTCTGACGATATGGATATACTCTGGCAGAAAGACACCGGTTTTCTGTATGCTTCCGAATGCGTTTTAACACACCTCCAATTGGCTGAGCAGCACGGCGCGACTATCTTAGAAAATACACCTGCCAATTATATAGCATGGCAAAAAGAATGGCAAATAGATTGGCAGACAAGTTTTCCTACTGTCCACACTGAGGACGAACAATTTCAAGGTAGAAAAATCGTATTGACCGCGGGTGCCTGGACCTCTAACCTGATTAAAGAACTTAACTTACCTCTCTCAGTGACGCAGCAGCAGGTCTGTTATTATAGACCTACTGATACTGCATTGTTCCAACCAAACCAATTTCCTGTCTTCACAGAGATTACAAAGGCTGGAGAGTTTCTTTACGGCATACCGAGTTTCGGAGAAAACGGAGTCAAGGTTGCACGTCACGCTTTAGGTGCTAACGTCGTATTGCCTGATACATGTGATCGCACACCTGATGCTGATTATATCCAATGGTTGGATCGTTATGTCAATGAACGTATTCCCTCTCTCGGTAAAACTGTTGCTGCAGAAGTTTGTCTTTACACCGAAACCCCAGACGAGGACTTCATCATTGACATCCATCCACAATGTCCTAATCTGCTGATAGCCGCCGGTTTTTCTGGACACGGTTTTAAGTTCTGTTCTCTTGTCGGACGAATTATGAGTGAGTTAGTATCAACAGGCGAAACAGACTTTGATATTAAGCCATTTCGTATTAGTCGATATACTTTCCGCTAAATTCCCATTCTTAGGGCAACTGCCGCCAATATTATGAGCAATGAAACGACGCCCATTGCGCTTGAGACAATAGCCATCTTCCTGCGAATTGAATTGACATTTGCTGGTAGTTCCTCTGTTTCTGCGTCTAAACCCTCAATTGCTTTAGACAATTTCGGACCATAGATAAAACTGTGAAGTCCAGTGAGAACAAGCAGTATAATGAACAGCAACAGTTTAATCCCTAATGTTCGCATAAAGGGCACTATAAGTAGAGATGTGTCAGCTGAGGATAGGTCTACAGAATTGAAGATATTTGCGATGCCTGTAAAGAGCAAGATAAGGACGCATCCCCAGACGATCGGTTCGAATCGTTTACCTATCAGTGTCAATATCTTTATACGTTGAACGGGTGGTAAGTTTTGTCTGAAATGTGGTACTATTACCATCGCTAAAATCAGGTTACCACCTATCCATACCACCGCTGCGATAACATGTATCCATCGAACTAATAACCAAAGTATATTCATATAGTCTATTCCTTTCTATATTCACCGTAGTGCTTGGCAAAACATCAGGTGCTTTCAATGCTGTTAATAACTCTTTCTACACGTGAGATTAATGATGTGCGTTCATCCTCAGTAAGTGGCACAGGGGCAAATCTGTGATAATTACATTTCGTAACGATGTCTAACAATTCCTTTTGATCAGTTTCTGAGATACCTATCTGGTTACATATATTTTGTATCTCTTGTGAGGTCAACTGCTGTAAAGCCGTATCCTGTTGATGACATAGATACTGGTGAATGACTCCTATTATTGACTCTGCAAAGGCAGCAGCATCTATTGCTGTTTCATTAGTACCTACGGATTTCAGGGATGACATCGCTTGGACAGATAGATCTATCGGTGAAGCGGACAAACTTTTGTCGTTCCCTGATTTTGACTTTATACGATAGATGAGGTAACCACCCACTGCTAAAACTAATATAGGCATGCTAAGAAGTAACCATAGGGCCCAATGTAAGGCATCAGATTCAAAGTCAACCGTCACATTCGGATTCGGTGTTACGGTTAATGCAATCGGATCTGTTCTTGATGTCTGATAAGTGTCTTTGGTTGGGTTGAAGTAAGAGAGTTCAATTCCGGGTAGCTGCAATATACCTGATTTGAGCGGTATTATCGCGTATTGATAGATACGTGTATTGGTACTGTTACGCTGTGCAAGGATGGGTGCCTCTGTTCTAAAACCGTTCATCGGTGTTAGCTTCGGTGCCGTTACGGTGTTGATATTTCCACTGCCTGTGCCAGTTCTTGTAATTGTGACTGAAAGTGTCAGTGCCTTACGAACTTCAAGCCTGCGTCTATCAACCGATGTACTTATACCGTATTCACCGACAGCACCATCAAAATTAACGGGTTTTCCTATTTCTGGTAAGGGATGAACGTTGAGTGCGATAGGCTTAGTTTTGAGCGTCTTAGGATTCCCCTTGATGGGTAGCTTTAACACTGCCGGGGGAATAAGTATTTTACCGGTCTTTTGTGGATACAGCCGTCTCACGTATTCAATTACATGATATGTTCTTCCATTTATCCGTGTTGTTGTGGTAGAATTATTGGACACGTCTTCTACTAAGAAATCTGTAAGTGTAGGAAGTACATAAGAGGGGGATTCGCGTGTGGGTAAAACTGTTGTATATAGATAGCGAAATTGATATTCAATTGCTTCATTCACATAAGGTTTGCTGTTGCTTACTGTAGCTTCTACTTTGTGTATACCGTCCGTTGCGGTATCTATGTATCTATCAACAGAACCTACCGTGATTATACCTGGACTTACCTTATAGGGAAGACCTTGGTATGAGAATTGCACATCAGAAAGTGTAACTTCACCTGTTTTTTGTGGTATAAGTTCATATATCCATGCCATAGATACTGTAAGTCTATCATCAACTAAACGCGGTATCGTTTTGGAGTGCAACGGAACGGCGAGAAAATTCGGTAAAAAGTTGAATGACGGCGCCTCAATATGTTTCATCAACGTATTACCTGATATTTTGAGTTTTAACGTTGCTCTTTCATTCAGTTGGATATGTTTTGGGGTGACAGATGCTTCAACTTTGATATCACTGCTGTGAACACTTGTTGTGAGAGAAATTAACAGCAAACTAGGCAACAGAAAACTGAACGTGATACTGTATGTAAGCGCAGGCAATTGAGGAATGATAAAACTACCAATCTTTATCACGTCTATATCCGCTATCAAGTGTTTGTTTGAGCATCTTTTGTCGTTGTAGGTTTTCATTCTTGGTCAGAAGTTCAAGGAGTTGGTCGGTTTCGGCTTTAGAAAGGTTAGTCGGATCATTTTCTGTTTCTACTGTTTTCTCTCCACTCTTTTTATGCTGTTGTGTCATGTTTTGTTGTTGTTTAAGAAGTTGTCGTGCCAATGCCAGATTATGTTCTGCATCGGCATCGTGAGGGTTTAATCCTAAGGCGTTCTCATAAGACTCTATAGCAGCAGTATAATCTCTCAATTGAAATTGTGCGTTCCCCAAATTGTAATAGACATCTGCTGAATTGCGAATATCTCCCTTTATGAGAGATGTTTGGAATGCAGTAGATGCTTTCCTAAAGTTGCCTATTTTATAGTATGCAGTGCCGAGATTATGATAGGTAATTGGGTTTTCAGGTTTTTCGGACACAGCAGTTTGATAAGCATCTACTGCTGCATCATATTCTTGTTTCCAATATGCATCGTTTCCCGTTGTGATAGATTGTTTCCAACTTCCGATCCATCCAACAAGACACATAAACAGTAGTATGGAACATAAGTAAAAAGATATTCTGTTGACCATATCTATATTATAATGGATAACATTTTGTTTTGCAACCAGGATTTGACCAGGATTTACGGGTGTCTGAACCAGGATTTACAGGATTATCAGGATTATGCCAGGATAAGACAAAGATAAGAGGGGAGA
>CAZURU010000309.1:346-6482 GCA_964623585.1 uncultured bacterium | reverse complement strand
GTAATACATGTCGCCAGTTAATATTTTATTGGCGTACCTCTACCCGACCTACAACGCATATTGCATTTAATTATTAAACTCACGTACTCTTTAGTTTACTCAATGGTGAACACTGAAAATTCATTCAACGTTATGCATTTAAGGAATTTGATCATGATAATAAAAAGGGATTGGAACACGAAATATAAGAGATACAGGAGAAATTGGGAACCATTTAAAGGTTTTACAACTGTAACCCTATGGATCACCGGTATTTTATTCTGTATTGGAATGATGACCCTTCTTTTTCTGTTTGCGAACACACACACTTATATCTAAAAAAGAAAGTCTTGACTTTTTCAAGGAATTTTGGTAGTCTTAATGATTAGAAATCCTTTGAGATGATGATTTATTGAAAAACACAATGTTCTAAATCAAACATGAAAAACAATATAAGCACGCTTATGATGTTTATTATATATAAGAGGTATGTAAATGAAACGCTTCTCACACATTCCGACAATTCTGACTAAATCTGCCTGGTTCGTATTCTTTTTCGCTGCTGTGTTTATGACAACAGCAATCTGTTCTGCAAATGACCTCGTCCTACATCTCACATTTGATGAATTAAGAGGAGACGTTGCAGAAGATATTTCAAAGTTCAGGAATGATGCAACATTTCAAGGAGATGTTGAGCTTATCACTGGAAAGTATGGAAAAGCACTTGAATTTGATGGCGCATCTTGGGGTGAAATTCCTGATAATGATAGCTTAGATATGGTTGATGGTATAACTATCCATTTCTGGACAAATATACGTCCAAGTGCTGGCGGTCCAGGAAGTGACGTGCAAACCGGTGTTGAAAAAGGCACTACATGGAAAGCAGGACTCTATACACTTGCTGCACATTACAGAGGTGGTTCGCTCCTTCAGTTCTTTGATCTACCCGACAATTGTCGCGAACATAATATTGGGAGCAATATACAGGACGAAAATTGGCACCACCTTGCAGGCACATGGGATGGCACAACCATTAAATTATACATTGATGGTGAACTCAATAAACAACTGGAATGCAAAGGCACACTTACCGGAAACAATGAACCGCTGTTTATCGGTGCTCGTGGCGGAAACCAACGTTTCATCAACGGCGCACTTGACGAAATTAAAATGTACAACTATCCACTTACCGAAGACGAACTCCGAACGGATATGGAAAACCCGCAGGCAGCGAGTGTGCTCCCGCAAGATAAATTGACGACAACATGGGCACTTATCAAACAAGGTAACTAACACACAAGGAATATTGAAGGTAGATTGATGAAAAAATTTGTTTATCTATTATCCATAATTGTAATTATACAAACAGTAACAGGATGTGCAATCTTGCCTTTTGGCAAACAACCTAAACAACAGGTCGCAGTCGTCCAAACTGAAAAAGGCACTATTGTAATTGAATTCTATACCGATTCTGCACCTATCGCCGTAGAAAACTTCCAAAAATTGATTGGCATGAACTTCTATGATGGATTAATATTCCATCGTATAGAAAATAATCCCGGATTGAATATTGTTCAAGGCGGCTGTCCGAATGGTGATGGATACGGGGGACCCGGTTGGACAATTGAAGATGAATACACAAATCCAGAACAGCGGAAACACCTAAGAGGGACAGTGGCGATGGCACGATCAAGTTTACCAAACTCATCTGGAAGTCAATTTTACATCTGTCTAAAACCGCAACCCCATCTCGATGGAAACTACACCACATTCGGCGGCGTAATACAAGGCATGGAGATCGTGGATACGCTCGTAGTAGGCGATGTCATTACTTCCATACGATTGGAGGAAAAGTCAAAACATGTTAAGGCTACAAAAAACTAACCAATTCAGACCTACGCTCTTGATATTAACCGCTCTGTTTGTAGTTTTCTTGTCCAGTTGTGCACAACAAGAAAAAGAGACTACGGAATCCGATACGCAAACCGACACTGCCGACACACAAACAGAAACCAAAACAGTTGTTAAACAGACTAAGGAACCTGAGAAGAAAAAACCTGAACCACAAATTGACCCAGTGAAAGCAATCGCTGTCATTGAAACCGATAAAGGCAACATTGAATTTGAATTTTATGCTGCAGATGCACCAAACACTTCAAAACACTTCATCAAAAATGCAGGTAAGGGGTTCTACAGAAACGAATCCTTCCACCGTGTTGAAGAACTCATCATTCAGGCAGGATCAAGTTTTTCAAATGAGACACTGCAAATTGAGAAAAGCGATAAACCCCTTGAAAGAGGTGTTGTCCTAATGGCAAAGGAAGAAGAGGCAACCGTCTCCGATGGTGATGAATTCTTTATCTGTAAACATGCTATAGCACTGGATGGAGACTATACCACACTCGGAAAAGTGATCAAGGGTTTGGATGTATTAGACAAGATTGTACAAGATGACAAAATAGTGAACATCACAATTCGTGAACGCAGCGAAGATGAATAAATAGGGCGGTCAATGCAAACGGCTAAACCGCTTGTATCAATGATTGAAAGGAAATTTTGAATGGCGTTAACAGTTATCCGGACCGCACGTCCGAGTCCAGTCTGGCAAGAAAGTTATGTCCGAGTTAAAAAAGGACAAAGAATCGTAATTGATGCTGATGGAGCCTGGTCACCTGACCTGCAGAATAGAACAGGATGGTGTGGGGCCGATGGTGTCGCCAAAACCCCAGCAGGTGGCGGTTATCTACTTCCCGGCACCAATATCGGGGCACTCATAGCAAAAATCGGGGCATCTGTATTTGCAGTTGGCTCACGCTACGATAATCCTGCACCCGCAGACGGTGTCATTTTTCTGGCAATGAATGAAAATCCAAACAATAACAACCAAGCAGGAAGTCTACTCACGCAAATTATCGTAGAATAGATACAGCTAAGCAGGAGATGCTAAATGGAAGAAAATAAAATAGAGGATGGCGTCCAACTCCCACCAATAGATTTCATCGGTTTTATTACTGATCTCATAACCACTGCCCATCTCTACCTACAAGGTTTTCGTGATCCTGAAACTGAAGAGGTGATTGTCAATCTCGGTTTAGCAAAACGAATGATTGATACGATAGAGATGTTAGAAGAAAAAACTAAAGGAAATCTCACAGCACCTGAAAACAACTATTTAGCCAATTCCCTTTATGAACTCAGGATCAATTATGTCCGTGCTGTCAATAGTCAAAAAGATCAACCAGAACAGGATACACCTGAACCCGATGAGGTAAACGAAAACACCGACACATCAGATATGACCGAACCGGCAAACGAAGAATAGAACCGAAAGGCTTGATTAATCTGATCCATCAAAACGTTAACACTTCACCTTGCTAAAATAGAAGAAGCGGAGGACAATGAACTATCAAAGCAAGACTATTATTGCCTTCCTACTACTGATCGGACTTTTAGTTGTTGGAACTGTCGGTTATTCAATCATTGAAAAGGACAATCCCAATAAAGATTGGACATTATTTGATGCAATTTGGATGACCGTCATTACCTTAGCAACAGTGGGTTACGGCGATATGGGGATGAGTGAATCGGGAAGAGTTTTTACTGTGTTTCTAATCATCGGTGGTATCAGTATGTTTTTCTACTGCATTACCATCGCAACAACTTTTCTGGTTGAAGGAGAATTGCTCAGTTTTTTCAAACATAGGAGAATGATGAATTCTGTTGATAAATTATCTAATCATTATATTATCTGTGGAATCGGTGATACAGGAGTACATGTCCTTGATGAAATGCTTAAATCTGAAGTCAGTTTCGTCGGAATAGAGGCGGACGACGAACGGTTAGAACATCTCGCTGAAACACGGGATTTTCTTTACATACACGGAGACGCAACGGACGATGATGTTCTCATACGCTCCGGCGTTGAAAGAGCAAGAGGACTCGTTGCTTGTCTCAGTCGAGACCAAGATAACCTCTTTGTCGTCATATCCGCAAAAAACTTGAACCCAACGTTACGTATTGCCTCAAAAGCTGTGGAACACAACTCACCAGACAAACTTATTACTGCCGGGGCAGATGAAGTCGTTTTACCTGACCATATCGGAGGCATCCGACTGGCATCCGGTATACTTGAACCGCATCTCATTGATTTCATCACAAAAATGCAGGGAAGTCGTCAGACAACTCGGTTCGCAGAATCCATTGTTCAACCCGAATCCAAACTTGACGGAGTTACACTTAGAGAATCACACATACAGGAAGAGACCGGATTAGTCGTCATTGCGCTTCGCAGTAAGGATGGTACCTATATCTATAACCCCGCTGGGGATTGGAAAATTGAAGCAGGAGACGGACTGTTCATTATTGCTGATCCCAGACAAATACAGGCACTTGACAAACTCACTGGAGATCCGCATTAAAAACACACTACAGATAAAGGAAATAACTACATGCTTGCAACTGTTATTAGCAGTGCAGTACTTGGCATTGATGCATACATCGTAAAAGTAGAGGTAGATGTCGCAGGTGGACTCCCAGCGTTTAACACAGTCGGGTTGCCAGACAGCGCAATCAAAGAGAGTAGAGACAGGGTAACAGCAGCAATAAAAAACTCTGGATTCTATTTTCCATCAAATCGTATTACAGCAAACTTAGCACCCGCAGATATACGAAAAACAGGGTCAGCCTTTGATCTGCCTATTGCAATCGGTGTCATGGCTGCAACAAACCAGGTCAATTTTAGCAACCTTGACAATACTATGATATTGGGGGAATTGGCACTGGATGGTAGCATTCGCAGTATACAAGGCGGGCTCCCTATCGCGCTTGCAGCAAAACACCACGAACTACAACACCTTGTTTTACCAGCAGAAAACGCAAAAGAGGCTGCAATCGTAGAAGGTCTGAACGTCTATCCTGTTAAAAACCTAACTGAAACCGCCGAATTCCTCAACTCTACAAAGGTAATTCAACCAGAACCTCCAACTCTCAAAACCGCATTAGAGAGAGTAGACACAGATAGTCTTCTGGATCTGATGGATGTAAAAGGACAAGAACATGTAAAACGCGCAGTTGAAGTTGCTGCAGCTGGCGCACACAATCTCATCATGATCGGTCCACCAGGTTCTGGTAAAACGATGATCGCAAAACGAATTTCTTCTATTTTACCAACCTTGTCCATAGATGAATCCTTGGAAACGACAAAGATCCAAAGTATAATCGGAATTCTGCCAAGCGATACACCTTTGGTAATGACACGACCATTCCGATCTCCGCATCACACAATTTCTGACGCTGGATTGATCGGGGGCGGGAATATACCCCGTCCAGGAGAGGTGAGTCTCGCTCATAACGGCGTCCTTTTCCTGGATGAACTCCCTGAATTTCGTAGGAACGTGCTTGAAGTCATGCGCCAACCTTTAGAAGATGGTTATGTAACTATTTCACGTGCTGCAGCATCACTTACCTATCCTGCAAATTTTATGTTAGTCGCAGCGATGAACCCATGTCCATGCGGTTTCTTCAGCGACCCAAACAGAGAATGCAAATGTTCTGACAAACAGATACAAACCTACGTTTCACGCATCTCGGGACCGCTACTGGATAGAATTGATATACAAGTTGAAGTCCCAGCTGTCAAATACGCAGAACTCTCAGCAGATGTCTCCGGTGAACGATCCACTGCTGTTCAAGAACGAGTGGAAGCTGCACGACAAATGCAACATCAACGCTTTAGTGGCACATCAATACATGCAAACGCTAATATGGAATCCAAACAGATACGGGAATACTGTAGAATTGAAACGCAGGCACAAGAACTCCTACGTGTCGCAATAAATCAATTGGGACTAAGTGCAAGAGCGTATGACCGAATATTAAAAGTATCACGAACCATAGCCGATTTAGATGAAAATCCAAACATAGAAGGCATGCATGTCTCTGAGGCAATACAGTATCGCAGTTTAGACCGAAGTTTCTGGAAACAATAGAAACAAGGAGAAAAAATGCAACCTAATTTCATTATTTTTCTGACAGACGACCAAGGTTACGGTGACCTCTCCTGCATGGGGGCAACAGATTTCAAAACACCCCATCTGGATAGAATGGCTGCTGAAGGTATCCGATTTACTGATTGGTATTCCAATTCCCCTGTCTGTAC
>CAZURU010000309.1:0-336 GCA_964623585.1 uncultured bacterium | reverse complement strand
TGCCATGCTGGTGTACGATCCATCTTAGCAGGACATCGAACAGCAACAGGATTGCCTCCTTCAGTGCCAACTATTGCGACTGCACTTAATGAACTCGGATATTACACGGCAATGTCCGGCAAGTGGCATCTCGGACTCGCAGAAGGTTCACGACCTGAGGATCACGGGTTTGATGATTGGTTCGGATTTATGGCAGGTTGTATCGACTTCTATTCACATATCTTTTACTGGGCATTGGGAAGACCGGATTTCGATCAGACACACGACCTGTGGGAAAATGGAGAGGAGATTTACCGAAATGGGGAATACTTTACTGAACTGATTACCGAATACGCA
>CAZURU010000308.1:0-6515 GCA_964623585.1 uncultured bacterium | reverse complement strand
ATTTTTCTCTCATTACCGACTGTTTAGAGATGAAGCGGTGAACGGCACAATCTAAAAGAATGTGCTACAGTAAAGCAACATTTTCAAGTAGAAATGGTATAACTTAATGCTATTAAGGTGATAACATGAAATGGATATATCCACTTCTAATTCTGTTTTTTACAGTTGGATGTGCAAACAAGCGAATTGAGGAAAATGCGATTAGAATGATGGGAAATGCACGTTTGAGTATTACTGCTGCTGAAAATGTTGGTGCCCGTGATGTCGCTGTTGCCGACATAAACTCTGCAGAAGAGATGCTGGTCAATTCCGAAGATGCTTTACACTTTGGGGATGTAGAACGTGCATTTCGGCTTGGCTTACGCGCCTATCTCCATGCTCGCATTGCGACAGAGAAATCTCTGGCAGATCGTTTGGAATCACAATTACTAGAAACACATGCGGAATTAAAACTGCGGGAAAAGGCTACTGAAGAAGCAAAATACAGGTTGGAAAGATTAAAAACTGAACGCGCGACACCAAAAGATTAGAGGATTCTTGTGATGCGGATTCTTACTGTGTTGATGATACTATTTTGTCTGATCAGTTTCGGATGTATGTCAGAAAAGATAGATTTTGTTCTTCTTGAGACGCAGCTGCAAAATGGACAGAAAGCTGTTTCTGATGCAGAAGAATTAAATGCTGAGCAGTTGGCGACCTACGAATATGGTCGCGCAATGAAACTCTTGAGGGATGCTAAACAGGCTCAAGAGAACGGCGACATTGCAAAAAGTATGGATTTTGCTAATCAGGCTGAACTTGTCGCACGGATTGCATTCTATCAGGCAAAGCAGCAACAGATACGGGAAGAGATAGTTACAATTCGGGAACAGGTGTATCAAGAACTCATTTCAGAAAGAGAGTATGAATATGATCTGCAGAAGTTACTCAATGAGATAAAAACTGAAGAATATGAACAAGCATTGAAAGAAATTCAGGAAGAGAAACAACGTGCTGGTTCACTTACAACGGATCTTGCAAAGACTCAAGATGTGTTACGTAGAGCAGAAATCCGTATTCCCCTGACAGGTTCTGAATTGCTGGTCACCTTTGCCAAGCAGGTATATCCTGGTATTGAAGAGACTGCCGATTATGAACGCGTGCAATCTACAATTGCTCGTGCTACATCTCACTTACAACGAAAAGAGTTTGCTGAAGCAGAGAAAGCAGCATTAGAATCAAAGACTCAAGCAGATAACCTTTTTGAACAAGCACTTCAGAAACAGCAACTGCGTTTTGCTGCTGAAACCTCTTCGTTAATTGCTATTGAACGGGCGGATGTAAAAATCAAGCATGCCGAATTGCTTAATGCGGAAACCCACGCTGCTGACTTGTACAAAAAGGCACGAACGCAATTAGTAGATGCAAGAAATGCCCATAAAGAGAACGAATTTAGGGTTGCCCGTCAAAAGGCTGAAGAATCTGAACAGACAGCGAACACTGTAATTTCTACCTCAGAAGTCGCTGAATTCCGGATACGTGCAAAGAGGGAACTTGAAGAGAAGATAACGCGTGCAAAGAATGCTGTGGCAAGTCTAAAAGAAGTTATTACACAAAACACGAACACAAGGGTGCCCAAGTTAGCGTCGCAATTGCATGAAGAAGCTAAGACAGCCCTCGTAAATGCTGAAACGGCATTTGCCAATAAGGAGTATAGTATCGCCGAAGAAGCTGCATTGCAGGGTAACGATTACATGCAACGGGCTATTCAGAAGACTGAAAAGCATGACACAGAAAAGGCGGCTTTAGTTGAAGCAACGAAAAAGATACCTAAATCTACTATCGTTGAACGTGATGAAGGCGTGCTGATTAGGATAAGTGGTAATCTATTCGCTACGACAAGCACTCGCCTCAGAGAAGATTATTTTCCTACGTTTATGAAACTCGCTGAAATACTGCAACAGGAGGCGTTTAAAGACTATGCTGCAAAAATTGAAGGACATACTGATTCACTCGGCGCAGCAGGTGCTAATAAGGTCCTAACTGAGAAAAGAGCAAACTCTGTAAAAACTTACTTGATTAACAGCGGTAGTATATCTGAAAGTCGTCTGACTGCTGTTGGTTACGGTGAATCTCAACTCATTGATGAAGATTCGCAAGAAAAAAATCGTAGGATTGATATCATTATACATAAACCCGATTGAAGTGTTGTCGTGAATCAATTTGATAGTTAACACAAAGGTTATCAATACTATTGACCTATTTACAAATTGCACCTTATGTTGTCAATCAGATTGCCCAAAGTCTGTTCGGTGATAGATACATTATTATCTATGGAAATACGATCCAGTACCACAATCATTGTTACCATGTTCGAACAATTGACTCTGAAGGACACCCTTATAAGGGGTGCTTCTATCTGCAAGATGCAAATACTGACTTAGCCATGTGGGACGATGTGGAATTTGCACCGCTTGGGTTTTATGGTGCGATTTTTGAACCAGAAACAGGGAACCTTATTGATTGTGAGCCGTGACAAACTTATTTGCTATAACACATAAAGACCAGAAGTGTTGTTAGGAAACCGATCCTATATACAAATTAAAATCCTACCTGATAACCTGCTATCGACAAACGGAGAAGTGACATGAAGCGAGACGCGATTGTCGTATTAGACTTTGGCTCGCAATATACGCAGTTAATTGCCCGACGTATACGGGAACAACAGGTCTACTGCGAAATTCATCCTTATACGTTGCCGCTGAGTTCCATTAAGAAATTGAATTCAAAAGGTATTATCCTATCTGGTGGTCCTTCCAGCGTCTATGATAAAGATGCACCAAAAATTGATGCAGAACTGTTTTCACTCGGTATCCCTGTTTTAGGTATCTGTTACGGTATGCAACTGATTGCACATCTATTAGAAGGCGGCAAAGTCTATCCTGCTACAGAACGAGAGTACGGTAAAGCGCAATTAGAAATCACAGACACATCAGAACCGCTATTCACTGGGTTGGCTTCCAATGTAACCGCCTGGATGAGTCATGGGGATAAGATAGACAGACTACCAGATGGGTTCCAGACAATTGCTAAGACCTCCAACTCTCCAATAGCTGCTATGGTCAACGCGGAAGGAACATTATACGGGATACAATTCCATCCTGAAGTTGAGCATACACGTGATTCGGATAAGATATTGTTTAACTTTGTTCGAAAGATATGTGGTTGTGCTGCGAGATGGACAATGGACACCTTTATTGCAGAAGCCATAACAGACATTCAAGAAAAGGTCGAAGATGAAAAAGTACTGTGTGCGGTTAGTGGTGGTATAGATTCTATGGTACTGGCGACTCTGCTTCATCAGGCAATCGGTGACGCTTTAATATCTGTTTTTGTAGACAATGGCTTGCTGCGGCAGAATGAAGCGGGGCAAGTGTTGACAACATGCCAAGCATTAGGTATAAATATAACATTTGTAGATGCAGGTGAGGCATTTCTCAATGTCTTATCGGGTGTTGTAAATCCAGAGCAGAAACGCAAGGTTATCGGGGCACAGTTCATAGAAACCTTTAGTTCAGCTGTGAAAGAGTTGGGGCCGTGCCGATTTCTGGCACAAGGAACCTTATATCCCGATGTTATTGAGAGTGTCTCTACCAAAGGTCCCTCTGTCACGATAAAGACGCACCATAATGTGGGTGGACTGCCACCTGATATGCCGTTTGTTCTGATTGAACCATTCCGTGAACTATTTAAGGACGAGGTCCGGGCTGTGGGAGCAGCGTTAAACGTCCCTGCACATGTTCTTGGAAGACATCCGTTTCCAGGTCCAGGACTTGCAGTAAGGATTATCGGTGAGGTGACTGAGGAACGATTAGCAGTTCTCCGTTTTGCGGATGATATTTTCATCAATGAAATTAAAGAGATGGGTTTGTATGACGATATCTGGCAGGCATTAGCGGTATTATTACCTGTCAAGAGTGTGGGGGTGATGGGAGATGAACGTACCTATGAAAACGTGGTTGCGTTGCGTGCTGTCACAAGCAGTGATGCGATGACAGCGGATTGGGCAAGTATACCTGATGATGTATTGGCAAGCGTTTCTACTCGCATTATCAATGAAGTACAGGGTATTAACCGCGTTGTCTACGACATCAGTTCAAAACCCCCGAGCACAATTGAATGGGAGTAAGTTGGATTAATGTCCGATGTTACGATAGATATTACAGACAGAAGTATGAGGTTATTGCTGATAAACTGTGGCAGCTGCGCTTACAGCGGTACCAGTATCAACGTTATAGTCGAGTTCTATTAGCAGTTTCTCTATCGCGTTTAAAACGAGTAGGACATTCTGTTCGTTTGCAGCATCCCCCATAAGTCCGATCCGCCAGGCATTGCCTGCCAATATACCTAATCCACCGCCTATTTCAATGTTGTAATCTTGAATAAGTTGTTTACGGACGGTAACATCGTCAATTCCTTTGGGGATTCGGAGTGTTGTTAGCATTGGTGCTCGATAGTTTTCGGCTGCAGCAGGTTGTAAACCGATTGCCTTAGCTCCAGCGATCAAAGCACGAGCGTTGCGTTCATGCCGTTGGTAGCGATCAGTTTCTCCCTCTTCAATTACTATACGTAGTGCTTCGTGTAACGCATAGACGAGAGTCATTGAAAGTGTATGATGGTATTTTCGTGTGTCCCCCATCCAATATTCTGCTAGCAATGTCGCATTTAGATAGAAACTCTGAATTTTTGACTTTCTGTTCTGAATGACTTTAACTGCTTGATCGCTAAAACTGATTGGAGAAAGACCTGGCGGTCCTGCAAGACATTTCTGCGTACAACTGTAGGCGATATCAATACCACGTTTATCTAATTCCACTGGTTGTCCACCAAGTGATGTAACACAGTCTGCCAAGAACAGTGCTTCGTTATCGTGTGTGATGTTGATAATATCCTCTAAGGGTTGCAGAATTCCGGTAGAGGTTTCAGCGTGTACGACAGCGACAAGTTTCGGCGTAACGCTTTTGCATGCATCAGCGATCTGTTCTGGTTCAATAATCTGTCCCCATTCGGCGTTAACAGGTGTGACAACCGCGCCACATCGTTCGGCAATATCCGCTATTCTTTCTCCAAAAAAACCGTTTATCCCAACAAAAACAGCATCATCAGGTTCAATGATTTTTGTCAAAGCTGCTTCCATTCCAGCTGTACCTGTGCCAGATATAGGGAAAGTGAGGGTATTCTTGGTGCCATAGACTTGCCGTAACATATCTACGGTTTCATCCATCACCTTTATAAAGTCATTATCTAAGTAACCGAGCATGGGTGTTGTCATTGCTTTGAGAACACGAGGGTTGGCTATGCTGGGTCCCGGTCCGAGCAGGATCCTTGATGGGACTCTTAATTCATTTTGCACTATTGATTAACTCCTTTTGTAGATTATACCATTTCTATTAAATGTTCTCCCATTACCGGCTGCTTATAAGTGAAGCGGGGCACGGCACAATCTAACAGAATGTGCTACAATAAAGAGCCGTTTTCAATTAGAAATGGTATTACTTCTGATACTATGTGTAAAGTAACATAGGGACAGGTGCTACACCTGTCCCTATGAAGTAGTTAGTTGCTTGTCCTAAGAATTAATTGTCACCTGTTGGTTCTTGCCGTTCAGGTATACCCTTAGCTTTCATGTAATCCCGGACTTCTGTTGCCTCACGACTGCAGTAATCAATTGCATCTCGGACCTGAGCATCAGTCGGATTACCAACATTATATTTTTTGGGCAAGAAACTGTAATAATATAATGCATCGGCAAAATAGTGTTCCTCTTTATCCGCTAACATTGTATATGCATCACCTAATTTACCGTAGGCAAGGTCTCCATACTTGGTCGTATGATAAATTTTTGTGATTGACTTGAACATATCAATTGCTGCTTCAATATCAGACTTTTTCCTTGCTCTTCCCGCCTTCCTGAGTGCGTCTTTAGCTTGTGTAAATTCGTTATGTGCAATGACGCTGGCAGTATCATCTCGGAATCCTCGTGCAATGTTCTTTGATTCATCGCTGAGCCCGGGAGATGCTATGGCACGTTCATAGTTATCAATGGCAAGGCGGAACAGACGAATTCGCTCATTTTGTTCAAGCTCTTTGTCTAATGCGGAATTATAGTGTTTATTTCCGATATTGATAAAAGCTTCCCCAGCGAATTTGCTATTTTGAAATTCTTCTACAAGGATTTCATTCGTCTCAAACAATTTGTCAAGATAGGCTTTTTCTTCCTCTGCATTGCCAGCATCTTTGGCTTCCTCTGACAGGTATTGATAGCATGTAGCGATAGCATATAAAGATTCAGGAGCTTTTTCATGGGATTTGTTTATTTTCCTGACTTTATCGTACTCAACAATTGCCTTTTTGAACTGCTCCGTAGTGTAAAATGCTTCTCCAGCTTGGTATTGCCATAGTGCAGCATCTGAAGAGGTCGGGTAGCGTTTGACCAGATCATTAAACAGTTTTGCTGAGGTAGTAAAGTATGCTAC
>CAZURU010000307.1:0-6534 GCA_964623585.1 uncultured bacterium | reverse complement strand
TAGGGGAGATAACTGCTAAAGGCAGGGAATCAGATTTGACAAGCGCATAACCGTAATGGTTTCGACTCGGAAGACTCGGTAATGTGCCAATGTCAACGGTGACAGGATCAGTCGTCCCAGAGGTGCGAGTAGCACTGAAAATGCTACTTTCAACATGCCCGTGCGGAACTTTGACCGTCACGACGCTATCGGTAAGACTACCATTCGCGACAGTGATTGGCAACACAATATCAAACAACGCCCCCGCGGGCACAACTGCTTTGAACTGTCCCTCTGCCACCCTTTCCAACGAAACAGTTAACGGAAGCGGATCCACACTATTTTTACCCAACCGAATAGTTTCCAAGGATGTTAAGCCTTCAAAAATACCTGCTGGAAGACTGGAAAGTTTATTGCCATACAGATTTAGATTACCTAAACTTGTAAGTCCAGAAAAATCGCCTGCTTTCAACTCAGAAATATTTTTATTACGAAGATTAAGAACAGTAATAGACGCAAGATGTGCATCCGTAACATCACCCGCAGCATCAACGGCTGCTATTGCACCCACAATTGCATCGCGCACGACCGGTGTGCGATCAGCAACAGGGGTAACATCCGCATAACTCATACAAACTAAACACCAAAGCAATACACACTTCACAATAATATAATACTTAGCCTTTGTTTTAAAAATATTTTCCATTATTCCTTACTCCTATTAATATGATAGGGTTAAACAAGATAATACCATAGACATTATAACGATTTAATTTTGATACTCTGTTACGAATAGAACTGGCACATATCACACAAAGTCGAATGTAACAATAAAAACCCACGACGATCCAAAATGGACGTGTGGGCACAGCAGCGGTAGAACTAGTAACGTTTTCAAAGTTGTTTTGTCGTAATGTGTTATTATACTTAACGGTGACGTTTGCAGGGGGGGGGGGGTCTCAAAACCGATGTTAAAAACAGGACTATCAAGCGGGCACCAACACATGCGCCGCGCAGACAATAGATATCTGGCGCGTTTATTTTAGCAAAATGATGGTTCTTTTGTTGGTGTTCCATTGTTTCTAAATCTCGCTGAATCTGCTTATCTGCAACGATAATACCATTTATGACAAAAATTGTCAAGATAAAATTAAATACCTGATAAAATTAAATACCTTCTGAATCTCGCTGCATCCTCTTATCTGCAACTATAATAGCATTTATGATAAAAATTGTCAAGAAAAAATTAGCCAATTTTTTATTCTATAGGATAGGAGACTGTATTCTTCAGTGTTTCAGGTTTGATGCGTAGTCCTTATATCACGGAAAGTTTTTTATGGCAATAGGTAGTGAAAGGTTGGGTCCGAATAAAGATATTGCTTGACAATCTTTAAAAAATATGTTATTCTAAAATCGGGGTGAAAATCCTTGAAAAAGCGAAATTCTAAACAGAAAAACCCAAATTTGCGTAAGTCCTACTAATAATGGCAAAGATGTTGCTAATGAAATATAGACTGCCAACATCTTTACTAACATCTATCTCAATTGTGAAATCAAATCAGATATAAGGGAATACATCCTCAAATCACGTTAGAATACTAATACACTGAAAGGAAAACATGGCAACGATTATCAAACAGAATTCAACTGGAAAGAATTACTGCTTGCTCGGTACAGGTTTCGGTGCTTTCCAATCTGCAAAACCGCATTTTATATTAGGTAACTGGGTCCCCGAAGTGAAAGAAGGTGAATACGCTTTGGTTTGCGCTTGTGATAGTGCGGGTAAGGTTTTTTGGATTGATGCCCAGGATATAACCGTCGTCAGCATTGATGGACAACATATAGGTGAATTAAATATCAGTTAAATGAAGGTGACATTTCATTAACAAGACTGAATTAGACATTGATAGCACACATTTTAGAAAGGAAACTAATTTACCGGATGGATTTACAGCAGATCAATATTAAAATTTATGTAACAGAGGATAGTGAAGTTAACCATACAAATTTTATCAAAGTCTTCAATCGTTGGATGGTAGAAGCGGATTCTGATGATTATCTGAATTACGCAGATTATTCACATGTTGAGGCAGGACCCGGCGTTTTATTGATTTTGAAACAGGAAAACTATAGTATTGACAGTGCATATCATGAACCCGGGTTCCTCTATAACAGAAAGCATGAAGTAGAAGGTGATAACGCAGAGAAAATTCGTCTTGCACTCTCAGAGACACTCACTAAATGCCGACTGCTTGAGACATCTGAAGAATTGGAAAATGCTATTCAGTTCAACGGAAATGACATTCTGTTTATGATTAACAATCGAAACATCGCACCGAATACTCTTGAAACAGCAGAAACGATTCAAGAAGAGCTTGAACCTATACTGAAACAGATGTATGGTGATGATGAATTCCAAATAAGACGCACCTCTGAGGATACTCGCGAACGTTTTGCAGTGCGAATCTCCGCCAGTTCCGACAAACAGATTCCTGAACTTCTCTCCAACCTCGGAGGATAAGATGTATAATTTCACGAATGAACAGATTGAACGTTACAGTCGACACATTATCCTAAAAGAGGTAGGCGGAATAGGACAGTCAAAACTGCTTGAATCTAAAGTGTTACTGATCGGGGCAGGTGGACTCGGTTCTCCTATCGGTGTATACCTTGCAGCCGCTGGTATCGGTACTATCGGTATTATTGATGATGATGTGGTTGACCTTAGTAACTTACAACGTCAAATTTTACACGGAACAAGTGATATCGGTATTCCGAAAACGCAGTCTGCAGAAGCTAGTATCAGAGAGATGAACCCCGATGTGAAAGTCATCCCTTACAATGAACGTATTAACTCACAGAACGCTTTCCAAATTTTAGAACAATACGATCTGATTGTTGACGGCTGTGATAACTTCCCAACCCGTTATCTCATCAATGATGCATGTGTTATGCTCGGAAAACCGATCGTTCACGGTAGCATATTCCAGTTTGAAGGACAGGTTACTGTGCTTTATCCTGGTAAAGGTCCGTGTTATCGATGCATATTTCGTGAACCGCCGCCAGAGGGTTTAGCACCAAGTTGCCAAGAAGCTGGTGTGTTTGGCGTGTTACCCGGTATCATCGGGACAATTCAGGCGGTTGAAGCGATCAAAGTGTTATTAGATATCGGTGAACCTTTGATTGGAACACTCCTATTATTCAACGCTTTGACGATGGAGTTTCAGCGAGTCAAACTTCGTAAAGATCCTGACTGCCCAATGTGTGGTGAGAATCCGACTATTACAGCATTGATGGATTATGAGGCATTTTGTGCAGTGGGATTGTAATAAAGAATACAATACATACACAGTATCAAACCCACTGTAGATTATATCAACAGTGGGTTTGATACTATACAAGAGTATTCACCTAACCATCCAAATGGAAAATCGCCATCTTCAGTTCAGTCATCTCTTCAATGGCGTATTTGGGACCTTCTTTACCCATACCACTCTCTTTCACACCACCGTACGGCATTAGATCCGCACGCCACTGTGTTCCCCAATTCACCATAAGGTTACCAGATTCGACCTCTCGGACAAATTTCATTGCCCAATCAACGTTCTGCGTAAAGATAGCTGCACTCAATCCATAGTTCGTATCATTAGCCAGAGTGATCGCTTCTTCAATGTCGTTGACCCGTGTCACGCCGACAGCAGGTCCGAACACTTCATCGCAAGAGATTTTCATTTCCGGTTTGACATTCGCAAGGATCGCCGGTGTAACAAACTGATCCTGCTTATCACCACCTGTGAGGAGTTCAGCACCATCTGAAACCGCTTCCTGAATCCATTCAGTGACACGGGTAGCATCACTCTCTCGAATCATCGGTCCCATGCGAACACCATCTTCTAAAGGATTACCGATACCAATCTGGGATACTTCGGTTTGGAATGCATCTAAGAAGTCTCCATAGATTTTCTCATGTGCAATGACGCGTTGGGTAGAGATGCATACCTGTCCGGCATTAGAATACCCAGATGCAGCAGCAGCCTTTGCAACCTTTTCTGGATCAGCATCGGGCATGACGATGAGTGGCGAATTTGAACCGAGCTCCATTGTAACACGTTTCAAGCCTGCAACTTTACAGATATGTTCTCCAACATCACGACTACCTGTAAAGGTGATTTTGCGAACACGTCTATTTTGACAGAGTGCATCTCCTATTTCTCCACCGGGGCCTGTAAGACACTGTATGGCTTCTGGCGGCGTTCCTGCTTCTAAAAAGAGTTCAACTAATTTCAGCGCGGAGAGCGGTGTATCTGTTGCGGGTTTGATGATGATTGCATTGCCACCTGCAATTGCCGGACCAGCTTTGTGACATACAAGGTGTAAAGGAAAGTTGAAAGGACTGATGCCGACCACGATACCACATGGAACACGGACAGTAAAACCCATCCTGTTTTTGACACCAGGCGCACCTTCAAGAGGGATAGTTTCACCCGTAACCCGTTTTGCTTCTTCAGCTGAAAGCGCGATGATCTCTGATGCGCGCGATGCTTCTCCAGTTGCTTCAACGATTATCTTTCCTTCTTCACGTGTTATAACTTCAGCCAGTTCATCTACTTTTTCCACCATTAAATCTGCGACTTTACGCAGAATTTCATAACGTTCATATCCTGTCATCTCTGCCATAATTTTAGCACCACGTTCTGCAGTACTTATAGCAGTTTCAACGTCGCTTGCATCACCTTTAGGGACGGTATCAACAACGGAACCATCAAAGGGGCTCAGGACATCAATTTTGTTTGACTTATCAACCCATTCTCCGCCAACATGCATTTGCATAATGCCTTATCTCCATTTCTTAATTAGCACATGATGTGCTTTTATTTTTCAGTTTTTAGTAAACCCCAAGTAATAGTCGCTTTGCCTGTTGCTTCAACGGCAGCATAGTCAGTTAATCCGTTTTTCATTACTGCGTTAATTTCTGCTTCAGAAAGTGCTTGTGTAAAGAACCCTACCTCATCAATAAGCCCTGTAGCTGCTATACTTCCTGGATGCGCGCCTATCCATATAGGGGATTCATTAGTGTCTAAAGTGCCACCACTCGCTATCTGATCTTCCAGTACACCATCAATATACATCATGACTTTATCCCCATCGTAGACTTTCGCGATGTGATGCCATTTGTCTTCTGTTATGACGGTCGTACCATCAAGTTGACCCTTATGTTTACCTGCAGTCCACATGAAGACAGTATAACCTGCGTCGTGTATCCAAATATCAATGTGTCGTACTTCTTCAGATTCGGGCCAAACATCTCCATTTCTCCAAACAATATATTGCCAAGAAACAGGTTTTAACTTCACCCACACAACGAAGGTGTAACTTGCAGCATTGAATACATCTCTGTGCGGAATACGGATATAGCTATCACTCTTACCTGAGAACCTAATTGCACTACCAAATTTCCCGTAAAAGGTCCTACTTAATTTACCTACAATCTCACCATCATTTCTACCTACAACGTCTTTAATCTCATCCCCCCTTCTTTCCTCAAACGTCCAAGCACTGACCAAACCGAGTTTGCCAGCATGTGTACCAGCAGGTGTAGAAAAGACCAGAACACTGCAAATGAATATTAAAATTGGGATTGCTGTCTTAGCCATATTTCTATTCTTATCTCTGTGTTGTTAGCTTATATCGGGATAGGCAATGATCAATGAGTCAATTATTCATCTCGTCGGATCCAGCTGACAACATCTTCAGCTTCCCCAGTTCCACCTTCCATACCATCACTACCGAACGAGATGAGATCGTATCCATATTCGTCATGTACCCCCGGCCTAATGTAAATGTAGGGATTTCCCCAGGGATCATTCGTAATTGGGATTTGCATGTAGGGACCTAACCAATTTATAGGTAGCGGGGGATCTTCGGGACTCTCCCAAAGTGATTTCAAGCCTTGTTCAGTAGAAGGATAGTCTCCATTATCTTTTGCGTATCTATCAAGTGCGATACCGAGTGTCTCTATATCCTCTGCTGCGCGTGTTTGTAATGCCCGTCCTGCTTGACCGAGTAAACGGGGTGCTAAGATAACTGCTGCAATCACAGCAACGATAACGAGGACAATAAGTAATTGCGTTAATGTCAAACCGGATTGTCTTAGATGTATTATTTTCACGTACACGCCTCCGCGCTTTGCTTTAGGGATATAGTCTGTTTCTGTATTCTCAAATTTTATCACATGAATTTGATAGAGTCAACCATGCCAAAGAATGAACGGTTGCTTAATCTGTCAACAGACCTTTTGCAATATTATCGTAGTCTTGAGGCAGACCCACATTGTACAGTAGTGTATCAAAAAAATCGGCTCATGTAAAAAGTATGTGCATTTTTTGTTTAATTGGATCTGCTGGTGGAATGGGATGTCTATTTTCTTCATAGTCCTCCACCAGCGTAACAAGAACATCTAATCTATTACTTTCAGGTGAACCAGGCTTAGCATCCCATAATTGTCAGGGCTTACGCAATATGACCAAATTTCACGTATTTTCACAGAATTCGGTG
>CAZURU010000306.1:0-6540 GCA_964623585.1 uncultured bacterium | reverse complement strand
GGAGCAAGGTTCAGCGATCCTTTTTTTAAGTGACAAAATCTTTACACACCCAACATGCCACGTTTTTGACACAATTTCAACAATGCGTTATACTAATAGCTAAGAAACTCAACAACTGAAAGTTTTCTATAGAATCTTTGGAGAGTGAAATGCATAAACAAATAACAATTGTGATACTACTAATATTTTGTTTCACAGTAGTTTCCACAACTGCACAGAAACCTATTTTTCCGGACCGCATGCCGATAGTAGACCGTCCATTTACAGACGATCCAGACAAATTTACATTCGCAATTATTGGCGATAAGACGGGTGGAGGACTCGACAAATGGCATGTATTTGACCGTGCTATTGATGAGTTAAACGCTCTGAACCCTGATTTTGCTATCATGATAGGAGACCTTATTCAAGGTGACACCACAAGTAAGGCACTTCTCGATTCTCAATGGGAGGAATTCTGGAAACACCAAACAAAACTGAACATTCCTTTCCTACCTATACCAGGGAACCACGATATTACCAATCGCGTCATGTATGCGTACTGGAAAACGAATATTGGACGCACGTATTCCGCATTTACCTATAAAAACTGCCTATTTCTACTGCTCAATACCGAGGAGTGGCATCAAGACGATGAATGGACAAACTGGTTCGGAAAAGAACAGATAGCGTATGTAAAAAAGCAATTGTCACAACACACCAAAGTGAGACATACATTTGTCTTCATGCACAGACCCTTATGGCTTCAGCAGAACACCGGATGGGAACTGATAGAAACACAACTCGGTGATAGAGACTATACAGTTTTCGCGGGACACCATCACAAACTGACACTCTATGACCGTAAGGATAGAAGGTATTTCGTATTAGGTGCTACAGGTGCAGGTTTCACACCCCAAGAAATTCGAGAAGTCGGTGCTTTTGATCATTATAGCCTTGTGACTGTAGATAATAGAGATGTCAACATTGCAATTATTGAACCCGGTAATGTCTTTCCAGCGGATATATCTATTCAGGAATTTAGAAGCAAAGTTGGAAGACAACTCAGCTTCAAACATAACTTCAAATTTGACAGAAGCACAGAGATCTCCAGCGGAAGCATTGATATCACACTCAAGAATACACTTGAAAAACCTTTGATTGTTGATATAGCCTTTGACCCGAATGAGAACTGGAGGATTACTCCAAATAGCCTACAGATACAAGCCGAACCTGGACTCAGCAAAAACGCGACTGTCAAAATATCTGCCCGCTCAGATTCTATTACACCATTACCTGTCTATAGGTATTCAATGCAATACGGCGGCGAACAATTGTCGAGTGGGACAAGACTGTTTCATCCAATTCCACGAGAGTCAATGAAGGTCATCAGAGATTGGATGTTACTTGCTCCTTTTGACTTAGGATTGAAAAGTATACCGTCAGATACCTCTAAAATTCTGAAGAACTTTCAAGCAATCCAATTACCCGATACAAATATTGAAAAGCCCCATAATGGACTTTCAGGTGAGATCTTTTGGATAGCGCACCATACTATACCTGACAGCATTGAACTTCGGAAGTTATTCGGGGATGCTGAATTGACTTACGGATTTGGCATGACCTACATTAAGAGTCCTGAAGAAAGCGTTGTATTTGCACAGGTTAAATGGGGTGGGAATCTCGGAAAAGTATATCTAAATGGAATTGAGATTCCGAGTGCAAGAATTCCAAATAGACACCTATACGGTTGGTGGGTACACTTTGCGCTGCCACTGAAGAAGGGTTGGAATAACTTTACATTCCTAACTGCCGATTACAACGGATATTGGGACTTTCGATTGGAAGTAGCCGATTCTGATAATGTTCTTGAATTTAGACCTAATAGTTCCCTCTCAGAGTAACACTTACGATATTATGGTTGTAATCAAGAAAACTGAGAATTTCATTTAGTTCATTCGTGTCATTATGAATAAATTGATAGTCAGCGTTCAACGTCAAGTTAGATGTAAATCTCCAGTTTATAGATGCATTGATGCCATATTGTGTATCCTTACGGATTCCTGCATTTTCTATTATTCTCCCAACTTCGTCCCTTAGGTTTCTACCTTCAAAATTCACCCACAGATGGAACAAGCGAAGTCTTATTGATTTACCGGTATCAATTTTATAATAAGCACTCAAAGCAGTTTCTGTGCTGTTGAAATTAAAGTAGTCTATGTTTGATTTGTTGAGGAATAGGTTGAATTCTTGTTGAAAGACATAACGGTCAGCCGCAGTCTGTAGTAACCTTATTGTTCCGAAATGTCTCCAATCGTTTCTCCGTTGATTGTCAGCTATGTTTGCTGCCCCTAAGATGAACTTATTCAGATTGGTTTGGTAACTACCATGTTCGATTGCATATTCTGCTTTACCAATCATCTGTTTTAATAGACCTAATTCTAAACGGGTTGTAACCTTATGGTTTGTTGAACCTACGAGTAAGAAATCTTCTCTTTTTCTTTCATCATCATCAAAGTGCTGTAGTCTGAAATTATACTCTAAGAATCGTCCAATACGAATGCCGCTTTGATATTCATTGTTATTATATACATTTAGAGAACGCGACAGACGGTATATTTGTTGAGAGATTGCCATTTCGGGTAAGTTTGTAAAGGGTCTATAACGTAATTCAGTCAAGAGAAAATTGCTTGATGCATCAAATTCGTTGAGTTTTCCTTCTGCACCAGTATAATTCTCATATTGTGGTGCGTATTGTATTTTGAGATGGAGTTTCTGATTTATAATCGGCAGTTCACCACGTAGTTTCATACCGAACTGGTTAATCAAACCTTGCAGTTGTGGGTTTTCTTGTCCAGCAAGGCTGCTGATGTATGGATCCACACTCAATCCAAATTCGATATGGTCATTATATGTGTTTGATATATGTGTATCAATGGTGAAAGTAGGCGGTACAGTATCTTTCTGTTTAGGTTCGGGCAGTAGCAGTTCTTGACCGAATTCTGGTGGCAACTGAGCGGAAACTTTTTGTATAGTAAATAGGAGTGTTAAGCCCAATAGTTGTATGAGTATAAGATAACAAAATCGTTTCACGGAAAGTGGTAAAATCAACGGATACATTGTCTGTGTTGTTCCTTTTTTTCGTAGATGAAATGACAGGTACAGGACCGATCTTTTTTATTCTTTAAAAGATGCTGTAATTCGTGGAATACTCTCCTCACAAGCAAACCGTTCAATGCTGGATGCCCCGACAAACCCGACAGTATCCGTATGTGCATTGATATACGCTGCATCTGGTGCTTTTGCGATGGGACCTCCGTGTGACAAACAGATTACATCAGGATTTTGTGACTGTGCTGCATCACAAATTTCCTGCACCCGTATCGCTGCATCCTCAAGGGTGAAAGCGGTCTCTGCCCCGATAGTACCACCGATAGTTGTATTCATGTGTGCAATAATAACATCCGCACCGACTTTCGCCATCTGCTTAGATTCTTCGGGGTTGAAGACATAGACGATGGTGAATAGGTCCATCTCATGTGCGATGCCTATCGTTTCTACTTCCTTGTAGAAACCCATGCCAGTCTCTTCAAGTGTGACGCGAAAAGTGCCGTCAATCACACCAACGGTGGGAAAGTTATTGACCCCATCAAAACCGACATCGCGTACCTGCTTTAGGAAGTTATGCATACGTCTTGTTGGGTCTGTACCGTTGACGCCGGCGATTACAGGGGTTTCTTGGACAACTGGTAAGACCTCACGTTCTCCCATCTCCATAACGATGGCGTTTGCATCGCCGTAGGCTAATAGTCCGGCGCATGATCCGAACCCTGACATACGATAGCGACCAGAGTTGTATATGACAATTAGGTCTGCTCCACCCTTTTCCGCAAATTTTGCAGTGATACCTGTTCCTGCACCGACTGCAAGTAGGGATTTACCTTTATCTAATTCCGCATTGAGTCGTCCTAAAACTTCATTTCGTGTATAATCTGGCATTTCTTTATCCTTATATCTTAATATGGTTTTCGTCTTCCAGTTTTCGTAGGTCAAGTAGAGCGATGCGAAACCCGACATTGTGCTGTAAAAGTTAGGTTTCACTGTGTTCTACCCAACCTACGTAAAACTAGTACCTATTCTTCCCGCGCCTTTGCTTGTAAACGTGCGGCTTCCCCTGGGTTTCCGATGTGTAATGTGTTATATGCTTGATCGGATGTCTTGAAGGGACCTACACCTTGTTTACCGTGCCAATCACCTTGGTTCATGATAGGATTCGGCAGACCTGTTTCCTTCTCTCTTTGCTGAATCCAGTTCTTCATGCGGGTTTCCAGTAAATTGACAATATCTGGATGTGTATCTGCAAGGTTTTCATTTTCATCGGGGTCTTGAATGAGGTTATAGAGTTCTACTGGCGGTTTGTAATGAAAATCGGGTTCAAGTGCGACGATGAGTTTCCATTCAGGAGTCCTCCATCCGTGCTTACGCATCCATGTGCATTCTGTGATATAGATTTCACTTTCGTAAGAAGCGATTTCACCCCTTATGAGGGGAGTGAGACTGTTTCCATCATAAGCAATATCAGATTCAATATCTGCTAATTCAAGGAGTGTCGGGACAAGGTCTTTGTGCTGGTTATATCCTGAAACGCGCTTACCTGCTGGAATACGACTGGGGTATCTTATGATCAGTGGCACATGTAGGGTGACATCGTAGAGTCCATGGTGATCGAACCAACATTCGTGGTCGTAGAGTGTTTCTCCGTGGTCTCCGTTGATGACGATGATTGTTTCATCTAATACACCCCGCGTTTCAAGCGCGTTAAAGAGTGTCTGAATACAGGCATCCATATATGCAATTGCGCCATCGTATTGTGCAATGACGTAATCTTTGTCTGTAATACCTACTGGCATCCATGAAGCGAAGTAATCACAGAAAGGTTTGAATGACATCACGGGTTCCATGGATGTGTTGCTTGGATCGCATTCATCACCATGATAGAACATCCGTTCATAGGGGGCAGGCGGGAGATAGGGTGAATGCGGGTCCATGTGTCGCAGGAACAGGAAAAACGGCTTTTCATCACTCTGGTCAATGAGTCGATTCAATTCGGGAAGCGTTGTCCTGTTAAGGTTTTCTGCTTTCGGACTACGTCCTGAGTCATCAGGTCCCCATCCTGCAAAATTGAGATAGGTATCAAAACCGCGTCCACTCGGTCCACCGAATCCAACGCAAGTCGTATCGTAACCGGCTTCCCGTAGTATTTCTGCCAATGTTTTCACTTCTTCGCGGAGGGGCCCCTTGTGTCGGAGCGCAACGACTTGTGTACTAAATGTGTCCATACCTGTGAGCATGGATGCATAAGCACTGGTTGTCGGGATGTGGGCACTATATGTCTTTTCAAAGAGTGTGCCACCTTCAGCGAACTTATCAATGTGTGGCGTTGTCTGTCGGTGATACCCGTAGCAACTCATGTGTGTTGCGAGTAGGGAATCAACACCCATCAGGACGATATTCGGTTGTTTTGCCATGTTCTGTATTCTCCTATTTAGTAGTGATCAGTGATTAGTTGTCAGTTGTTAGTATTCATATTGTTCAGTTGTCTGTCTGCCAACTGTTATGCCAAACGAGGGTATTCTGCACATCGTCATCAAGTGCATCACCTATTTCGAGCGAGTTGAAGTAGTCTTCTGGTAGGATGTTTCTTTTTCCGTTGAAAGTACATCCATCGGGCATGAAACCACAAGTCATCGCTCTCCTGTGAGAAAACGTCATATTTGCACCTGCACCGTGTGCGACCAACCCGTTGTGCCACACCATAGAACCGGCAGGACACGGGGCGGATTGGGGTTCAAGTTTTTTCCAATCGGGATAAACATCAAACAGCGCACCGATGTTTTCTCCGATACCAACATTATCAAAACGCGCAGTCTTATGTGTGCCTGGGATATACCACATACAACCGTTTCCGAGTGTGGCGTCATCTAACGCAACCCAGAACGAGACAGCATCACGAGAGTCGAATGACCAGTACGGGACATCAAGATGCCATGCGGTTGGGTTACCATTAGGAGGTTTAATCAATGCTTGGTCGTGCCAAATTCGCATGCCGTCAGTTCCAGCTAATTGTGTTGCCATGCGTCCGATTTTGGGATCATGAACTAATTTTCGCATACCAGGATGTGAATCTGATAGACGTAAACATTGTGTGAAGACCCGTGCATAAAAGTTGGATGCGTCTAACTGGTTTGTGAAGAATTCAACGGAGTTCCCGAGGCGTTCTGTGACAGATTCGTCTGTGCATCTTCGCCATTCTTCTAATTCGTCAGCATTAAGAAAGTTTTCAATGACAAGGTATCCGTTTTCACGATAAAAGTTAATTTGTTCAGTGGTGAGTTCGTGCCGCATTTCCCCTTACTCCTTCTATTAGATTCGGGCAATTAGATACGGGTAGTATTTATTCTATTTATCAACCTGATGCCAAAACATCATGATAGTATTATCCTATCATGTATAGTGTAAATAGACAAGAGAATTTTAATAGGGAAGATTGGAAGGATGGAA
>CAZURU010000305.1:0-6573 GCA_964623585.1 uncultured bacterium | reverse complement strand
TCCGAAACGCCCTCACTTGGCTTTAGGGTATTTGACACCTGTCGAGTTTCAACGAAAAACCTTATCTTAACTTTGCGAAATCGTGGTCTGAATAAACGGTGGCACTTCAAATTGATTGAAGAAAATCATAAATATATTCAACCTCGTCTGGAGAGGTTATAAACCATTCATCTCCTTGAGCATCTGGTATCTGCCTATTACGAAACTTCAAGATGTCATGTATCATCTTCTCCAATCGCTTGCTGTCATTTGTTTTTATAATAAGAGCAATGATAGGTTTTTCTGGATGCCCACCCATCTGTTGTTTGACCCTGGTTTCTGTGTCTTGATCGTGTGTTTCACCGATCTTGCACTCCCATAGAATTTCGCTTTGATAGATTTCCCAAACATGATTCATTTTCTTGCGTATAACATTCTCTTTGTAAGTCGGATAATAATAGAGGTAGACTTCCTGACTTCCGACTCCAAGCGTCTTTGGATATGTCTGCTCATCGCGATGGATGTCTATTTCGTGGATACACCAAATATAAGGCTCTTTTTTTGTCGCGCATCCCTTGTGTTCCAAGTTCCGAAGTGCGGATCTTATACGTACACGAATAGTATAAGATATACGATCTTCAATATCACTCGGACTGTCGGAATCCCGTTTCTGCACTTCTGGTGGTAACCCTCTCTTATTCTTATGGGCTTGATAAACTTGTTCTTGGATGTCGTTCTCATTAACAGGGGACGTTCCTTTGTAGAGTTTGAAGATTAATTCCTCCGCAATCTTCTTTGTGAAAGGCATCCCCTCATGTTCATATTCCCCAAACATCGGTTGCTCCTTATGATTTTGTGATAATTTGCCTTTCAGTCCCGCGGCTTCAAAAGCACTTTTCAAAACATCGTGTGCAGTCCGGCGCGACATCCGTTTTGCGCCCTGCCCGTTCCGCGATGGGAACAGCGGACGGCTTTTGTCGGTGTTCTGGTATCGCTCACCGTGCCAACCGATCAGATCTTCTATAGCGCGTCGACCGTCGCTGTTGACTGGCACAGCTCTGAAGACTTCACCACCCTTGACGATAGATTTATCGAAAAGGAGGTCGGTTACCGGCTTACCGCTCTGGTAGACATCCCCGATCTGTAGGCTGAGCAATTCGGAGATGCGTCCGCCTGTGGAGACACCGAGCATGAATAAACCGCGGTTGCGTGCCTCAAACGTGGCGTTGAAGCATGCGGAAACGAGTCGTACCTCATTGTTGTCGAGCACTCGTATGCACTCTACAGAAGTTTGTTCATATTCACGATCAGAAAGGTATATCGTCATCAATTGAATCCTGAATTTCGGAAAGCACCTGATTAATTTGTGTGCTAAGTTCTGAATCATTTGACTTCTCGGCTAACATTAATGCCATCTCCAAATCATCGCGGGCATCACTTAAAGATTCCATTTCCTTTTTCGATAGAGCTCGCCTATAATAATTATGTCGATTACCCGGATCCCTACTAATAGCCTCACTATAATCGGCGATAGCCTCGTTATACTGCCCTAGATTATGCTTTGCCCGTGCTCGGAGGGTATATATCCTTTTATCATTAGGATTCATCTCAATAAACTTGTCGAAATCGGTGATACTTTCTCTATATCGTTGGAGGTTATACTTTGCTAGTCCCCGCAAATAGAACGCATACGACTTCTCGGAATCTATTTCAATAGCTTTGTCAAAGTCAACAACAGCACCCATATATTGTTTTATCGCACTCTTCATCCTTCCTCGCCACTGGTAAAGAGATGCATTTTGAGGAGCTAGCTTAATAGCCATGTCATAATTCTTGATAGCTTCCTCATATCGATCTGAATAGTACGCTTCAAAAGCATACTCCTCATAATCCGAGGCACTGAGTTCTGCGTATAGGACATCTTCGCTATATAAACGCGCAAAGCCGTCAAAGTCAGGGAACAACATGGCTTGAGTTATACCGGATACCCGTTCTAACTCACGTAAGATATTCTGTTTGCTTTTTTCTTTGATGAAGCAGGCACCATCATCATCAAGTTCGGAAGATCCAAACAAAAATACAGATCGCTGCGCGATAACACGATTGTTATGGTATGCGGGTTCCCAATGATATAGTTGAGATCCTTGGAAAAAACCATCAATCTCTTCTCCTAATGAACCCGGTTCAATTTTTTGAAACTTATCCGGATCGTTACGCACAACGTAGACTTTACCATCTGGAGCGTCTTCAGAATCCTTTGAGTTCCTTTCCCACTTCACATCCTTCTGACAGGCGAAATAAAGTGCTATTTGTGCGTTGTAGGTAAAGTCAATTAGACATGTTGCTGCACCGTGATGCTGAAGTTCCGCAAGTATTTCCAAATCTCCAAGTTTCCTTCCGTCTTTCTCACCATGTCCTCGAAGTCGTGCCTCTGCGATCAAAACCTTATTGATTTGGAGAAATTTTTCAAAACTTCTGACATCCTCCTTTGGACGGCGATAAGCAGAAGCTTGTATTTCATATTCTGCATTTGGCACACCGCGGAATAAATATTTTCCATAATCTAATTGCGGTAATTGGTTTACCCATTCAATAAACTCACTCAACGATGTAATCTCAGCCATTTTCTTTTTGGTCATCTCCTTACCTTTCATTGGACAACTCAGGTAGATTCTCATTTATATATGCGATAATACTCTCTTGCAAGGGTTGTATCATTATTTCAATCTCGCAATCGAGATGCTTATCCTTTCAAGGCAGTCATAAGATTACGTTCTGCTTCGGTCAAATCCCAGCGTGGCTTGTTCGGGTCGCCATCACTTTGGACACGTTTCTCTTTTCGGAGCAAGCCAAGTATACCACCGACAATCCCATAGTAGTTGCCCACATCTGTCGGTGGAATACCAAGTCGGTTGCTAATCTCGCCCTGTCTGAGATTAGGTTCATGTAATAGCACCACAAGGATAGCTTCCTCAAGGTGGCAGAGACCGATACGCGCGCGTGATTTAGGTGATAACATAATTCAAACATCCTTGTTTTAATGCTTCAATCTCACATTAGCGTCTTCTGCATGTTTAGCGACGCTTCTCATACTCGACTTCTGTGAGTTTCCAAGGCCCCCATACTTATCTCTGCTCAACACGTCCATATTCCACTAAGTTATTCAGAAATTGTCTGACCGACCACCCCTCCTCATTACAATGTCCACCACCTATCTCTTCAATTATATCAACTCGTCTAACATACGGGTCTTCTGGTGTGGTCTCCCTTGCCTCAAAAAGGACCTTTAATACTGCTTTTTCAAGGTAGTCGATACCGATACCCGCGAGTTGTTTAGGTGATAGCATAATATCCCTCAAATACACAAACAACATCCGCATTCTGCTAATTTCCGGATTTGAGTCACACAGATTACACGCTTTTAACGCGTCATCGAATTTTGGTAATAATTCGGAAGCTTTGGAAGATTTTGTCAGCAAATAGTCTATTTTAGCTATTGTTGACCCCGGATCCTGTATTTCTCGGTTTAAATCATTCAACGCTGTTACCAACTCATCAAACGCATCGGTTTTAGTTTCATGTTCCACTGGAGTTTCTGACATAATATTCTCCTATGAAGAAGTGTGAATGTCTTTCCAATCAATTTTCCACACTGCTTTCTCCCGCATTGGGTCTACTGCTTTCAATGTGGTCTTGATTTTATTTTCAATATAACCTTTTTCTTTTTCAGAAGCCACTGCATTTAAATCACTAATTGTGATTTCACGTAAACCAGTGATCTCCAATTTTAAATCTTCTAATTCATCTAAACGTACAAATGTCTTGTTGCGTGGGTTATTTGATGACAGTTCCCTCCTTGCCTTGTACCACAAACCTGAGAAACTCTCAACAGCACGCGGATCCCACACAGATAAATCCGCTTCCAGCGCGCTATACAAGCGACAAAAACTATATCGCGCTTGAACCTCTTCTTTGAATTCCGCAAGCGAAAATCCCGATAAGAAAAACGTTGGTGCGTTCGGGGGCTTTTGATAAAAAGCCTGAAGCAGCCATACACCACCATGTTCAACAACATCAACTTGCGGGAAACAGTTTAGATTTATAATACCATGGTTCTCGGTCTTAACAAACATAAATTCCTCCTATAAAAAACGCAATAAGTAGTTTTGGGTTTGAGAATTTTCGTTATACGATTTTCTCTGTTTTTATGTTTTCGCCAAATATCCTCTTCAGTTCATCAGAATCCGATATAAATGACTTATCAATCATGTCATTAAACTTCTCATCAATTTCTACCCATTCACGATCGGGGCGTGTCCGCTCAAGCCCATTTAGGATATATTGCTCAGTTTTGTGGGATTCTTCCGCATCAGCACACTCCCTGACACCAAGCGGAACTGGGTCATCTGTAGGGTGGTAGGTTGTAACCATCCGATTCTCCACACCCTTCAAACCATTGCGCGTTCGACCAATTTTTGCGAATCTCTCATCACCACACCATCTCCATGCATACACAAAATAACGGTGTTCACCTTCAGGAATTTCTTGTTCTTCCTCCTCTGGTTCTGAACCAAGCAAAGAGGGTTGCACTTCGTCTATAATGAAATTATTCAAATCTACCTCATCCAGATTAACGTTGAATCCAAATACAAAGTCCGCGACCTTATCCCAATGCGGATACTTAAACACAGGTTGGATATGTTCCGTTTTGTAGTCTTTCCATAGCAGTGGTGTATTCGGGTCAACTCTGGTTTCTTTCTCCATCCATTTGGTAGGTGTTTTTGGACTGTCTAAGAAGATGGCTGTAATACCTGGTATCTCTCCGTAGTTCCAATCCTCCGATCTCTCTAATTCCCAAAGCGTTGTGTGGATCCAAGCAAGAACGTGCCTCATAGTAAAATTGAATTGAATCAGATCTGGCGCGATCTCCTTCACTAAATCACGCATGATAACAGGATCACCTTCTTGCGCAGACGAGATAAGGATCGGTAACGCTTTCTGGGCCATCTTTTGTGTCGGCAAGTCACCAAAAATCTTACGTTTAAAATCTCGGTTTTTCATGTGCTTTCCTTTACTCTATTGGACGTTGCACACTCTCACTAATCATAACAGGCCGTATACCGTATCTTGACTTGAAACTATTGGCATCCCATACGGGATCGTTTTTTTTCATAGATGTGAAGAGAGCATCAAAAGCTGCTTCTGCCATCTCCTTTTGCTCAAGCGAAAACGATGCAATACAGGTTTCAGGTGCCCCTTCCCCTGTTGTATCTGGAAGTACAGCGCGGATTTGATATTCTCTACTTTGCCATTCCTTTAATACTTCTTCTCCAACTCCGAAATCTTCAGGAATTTTTTCTGTCTCAGAATCATGAAACACAATTTCAGCATAAAAGTCAAGATTTAGGATCCGTTGGTCTTCAGTTTTTACAAACATTGTTATTCTCCTATAAAAAAAGCAGTGAACAGCGAATCCACCTATATCAGCATGTTGAAGGTTATAATTCGCCATCAAGATAATAAGATATGATTTCACCAGACAAAACACTTTCCACGCGTTCTAAACTGTCAATTATCCACTTGAATATATCTTCATAGTGCCTTCTATCAGTAAAATCCACAGTGTTGTAAAAACCACTACTCCCAACACTCCCTCCTTGAAAACAACCAAATTCATAATCAAATAAGGTTTCAATGTGAGACTGATTAGATTTCAGTTTCTCAAAGAGCGTTCTATGATTTTGACTTCTCTCACAGTTGATAGACAAGCGGGCACTAACATTGTCTGTGTCTTTTTCCGGCATGATTGACGCAGATAACCATATTGAGGGTTGCTCAGTTATTTTTTTTGAACCTAAGAAGCACCCAAAAAAAGAATACAACTTTCCAGCAGCAGCACGCCCAATGTTAGGAGAACTATCAAAGGGAATCAGCCTGCTCTCACTGTTAGACAGATGTTTTTTAAATTTAGTCCAGAATTCGATGTGAAACTGTTCATCTCCAAGATCGATAGTTTCACTTCCAAAGCCGAAAATACTCATTCTAACAACCTTCCTATAAAAAAAGCCACTGAAACCGACAACTATTAATAACCCCTGTAACAGACAATAGCCGGCAACAACACAACATTGTTGCAACGCGACTCTGTTCAAGTGAGAACGCGACATTTTTAAATGAAAACAGAATTCTTTGGAATCTGCCGCTGCCGTCTACCCGCTTGAATGGGTGGATGAGGCTCTGTGCTGGATACACAGAGTTCAAGCCCTCATCCTCGGCATTAGGAATAGTATACTTGCCTTCGTGAATCCTGTCAAGATGAAAAACTGAAGTGCCAACGTTATTTAGACCACAATTTCGCAAAGTTAAGACAAGGTTTGTCGTTGAAACTCGACAGGTGTCAAATACCCTAAAGCCAAGTGAGGGCGTTTCGGAGACACCTTTCAAGTAAATGGATACTATACCACAATCTTGTTTTAGAGAGTGGCCCAAATTTCCGGTGGCAGTACACTTTCATAACTCACACATCCCCCTCCCAACCAAATTTAGCTGCCCACTCATTAACACGCCGGCGTTTAAGGTCAAGCGTTTCGCAAA
>CAZURU010000304.1:0-6593 GCA_964623585.1 uncultured bacterium | reverse complement strand
GTCAAGATGTTGGGTTTCGTTCCTCAACCTAACCTACGGAAGAATGGAATATAAACAATTAAAATTGGTATTATACCATTTCTATTAGATTTTTTCTCATTACCGACCTTTAGAAATGGAACGGAGAACGGCACAATCTGGAAGAATGTGCTAAAGTAGATCGACATTTTCAATTAGAAATGGAATTACCAAGTACTGCATTATTGGAGTTTCGCTTCGCGATTTTCCTTGCAGATAGGAAAAACTTATGCTTTCACAAGCTGCAGAAGACTACCTCAAGTCAATCTATAAGTTACAAGAGAAGGGTGGAAAGGTCTCAACAGGCGTTCTGGCTGAATTCCTAAATGTTAAGCCAGCGTCCGTTACAGGAATGATCAAAAAGCTAAAGTCAATGAAATTAATAGAGTACGAACGATATCAAGGTGTGACCTTAACTAAAGCAGGAAAAGCAATCGCACTTGAAGTCATACGTCATCACCGTCTGTTGGAGCTCTATCTTTTTAAGGCTCTTGGGATGCCGTGGGATGGCGTTCATGATGAAGCAGAGAAATTAGAACATGTCATATCCGAAGAGATGGAAGCACGGATGGATGCTTATCTCGGATATCCAACTGCTGACCCGCACGGGTCACCTATCCCTGACAAAAACGGTGTTATCCCAAAAACTAAGTCTATCCCTATGACTTCACTACAAGATGGTCAATCATGTGTTGTAGCCGAAGTGAATGACAGCGACGCAGCATTACTCAGGCATCTCGGTAGTTTTAATCTATATCCAGGTACACGGTTCCGCGTCATTGAAGTTGCCCCTTTTGAGGGACCATTTACTATAGACGTTGCCGGACAACAGGCAGTCATTGGACGAGAGGTTGCAAAACATATATTCGTTGATGACATACACGACACGTAAGGAGCAAAATGGATACACAAAATGTAGAGAAAGTCGATTCAAAGACTATCAGAACATGGAAACACCATCTACAAGAAGAGATAGATGCAAACTTTCTATACAGTCAATTCGCGCAGCTTGAACCCGATCCTGAGAGACAGGATATATTGCTGGAATTGGCGGAAGTCGAAAATCGACACATAGGACGTTGGGAAGAGATATTAGATAATTACAATGTTAAGCAACAGAAAAAACGACCTACATTGAAAGCAAGATTCTGGTCTTGGTATGCACGTAGAATTAACAGAAGTTTAGCTCTTTCAAGGATGCTCAATGAGGAAGCAAGTGAAGTCAAAGATTACCTTATGCTACATAGAAATAGTACTTTGGAGGATGCAAAAGAGACAGCACTCGATTTAGCAAGAGAATCTGCCTTGCATACTGAAAGTCTGAAAGAACTTACTGGGACAAGCGATGAACCGTGGCATAAGACAGAATCTGGCGGAACTTTGGGGAACATCGTTTACGGTTTCAATGATGGATTAACAGCAAACTTCGGATTGCTTTCAGGTGTTATTGGTGCTACTGATGCTGCATCAGATGTTTCTACCATTGTCATTACGGGAATTATTGGGACTGTTGCAGACTCTCTCTCAATGGGTGCATCTGGTTATCTTGCAGCAAAAAGCGAACAGGAGGTATATGAGCATGAAATAGAGGTAGAAAAAGAGGAAATCCGCCTTATGCCAGATATTGAGGAGGATGAACTTGCACTTATCTACGCAACTCGCGGAGTGCCAAAGGAACATGCACGCCTCCTTGCTAAAGAAGTGATGAGCGATCCAGAAAGAGCGTTACAAGAGAAAATACAAGCGGAATTGAAGATAGGTGAATCCCATACAACACCATTTAAAGAGGGATGGATCACTGGTTTTGCTACTGCCATCGGTGCTTTTATTCCAGTTGCACCGTTTCTATTCACTACAGGACTTACAGCTATATGGATATCCTTTTCACTTGCAATGTTATCTCACTTTGGTGTCGGTGCAGCAAGAAGCCTATTCACTGGTCGCGGGCTAATCCGAAGTGGTTTTGATATGTTTGTTGTCGGTCTCGGTGTTGCTGCCGTTGGCTATATCGTTGGTAAACTATTAGAAAACTATCTATTTTAAAATGGCGTACAATATGAAAAAAAGAAATACTTTAATATCACATTTATTAAGAGAAACCTACCATCAATTCACACAGGTAAGAAATGTAGTGGGTATAACTTTTCTTATGTCTGTGTTATTTGTAGGTTTAGGTTGTGATACAAAGAACCAAAATGATGCCAAAGAAAATGGTAAAATCCAAATCGTTACCACAACTGGAATGATTACCGACATTGTTAGAAATGTGGGTGGTGAAAAGGTTGAAGTTATAGGTTTAATGGGACCTGGTATTGATCCGCATCAATATAAAGCGACTGGAAAAGATATTGAAAGGTTGAGTTCGGCTGATATTATCTATTATAACGGTTTACACCTTGAAGCAAAAATGGCTGATTTACTCGGAGATATGTCCGGTGATACCAAGTCTTTTGCAGTAACGGAAGGTGTCAATAAAGAACTGCTTTTACCACTTCCCGATACAAATGGACAATATGATCCACATCTATGGTTTGATGTATCACTATGGATGAAAGTTGTAGAATATGTTCGTGATACTTTGATTGAATATAAGCCAGATATCAAGGCAGAGATTAACAGAAATACAAAACAGTATCTTGATGAACTGACGCAACTTCACCGATATGTAAAGACCAAAGTTGAAAGTATCCCCATTAAACGGCGGGTGCTCATAACGGCTCACGATGCATTCAATTACTTTGGAAATGCGTATGGATTTGAGGTGCGCGGATTGCAGGGGATCAGTACTATTGCAAAAGCAAGTATCGCAGATGTTCAGGAATTAGCAACTGTCATCGCAGAGAAACGTATCCCCGCAATTTTTGTTGAAACATCCGTTTCTGTCAGAAACCTTGAGGCTGTAAAAGCAGCAGTAAATTCTAAAGGGTATGAAGTGCAAATTGGCGGAAAACTCTTTTCTGATGCTATGGGGAGTGAAGGAACACCTGAAGGAACTTTTGTCGGTATGGTCGAGCACAATATTGACACTATCGTGAGCGCGTTAGGGATAGACGTAGAAACACAGCATATACACACAGAGGAAGATTAGAGTGGATACTAAGGCAACAAAGGCAATTACACAGTCAATTACGATGGCAATTGAGGTTACGGATCTAACAGTTGCATATCAGGAAACACCTGTGTTGTGGGACATAGACCTTGATGTGCCGCCAGGTGTGCTTCTTGCCATCGTCGGTCCGAACGGTGCTGGAAAAACTACGTTGATCAAAGCAATCTTAGGTCTTGTTCGTCCAGCTGCCGGGAAAGTCCTTATATATAACAAACCTTATGCATCACAACGTAGGATTGTAGGGTATGTGCCACAACGGGGAACGGTGGACTGGGATTTTCCAACAAATGTATTGGATGTTGTTATGATGGGAAGGTATGGTTCCCTTGGTTGGATACGACGTCCGGGTATTAAAGAACGTGAATTAGCAATGCTGGCACTGCAGAAAGTTGGTATGGAAGATTATAAGACCCGACAGATTAGTCAACTCTCAAGCGGACAACAGCAACGTGTGTTTCTTGCACGTGCACTTATTCAGGATGCAACCGTATACCTTATGGATGAACCTTTTCAAGGTGTTGACGCTACGACTGAACGTGCTATCGTTACACTTCTTCAAGAACTCCGTGAGAATGGTAAAACAGTCGTCGTTGTGCACCATGACCTGCAAACTGTCACTGACTATTTTGATTGGGTTACTTTATTGAACATTCGTCGAATTGCAAGCGGACCTGTTGATGATACGTTTACTTCTGATAATCTGCGCGAAACTTATGGCGGACGAATTGCATTCATGAAAAACCGGTAGATGGCATATCTCTCTTTATTACTTCAGAATCATTATACACTCATCATCGTTTCCATTGGTGCTGCACTACTTGGTACGGTCAGCGGTGCTTTAGGAACTTATGCTGTTTTACGCAGACAAAGTCTACTCGGTGATGCTATCTCACATGCGGCACTCCCAGGAATTGCCGTTGCATTTATGTTAACAGGAACAAAAATTCACCTGTTTCTCTTAATAGGTGCAGCGATTGCAGGTTGGCTGGGATCACTCGTAATCCTCTCAATAGTCAGATTAACCCGTATCAAATTTGATAGTGCTCTTGCTTTGGTACTCTCAACATTTTTCGGTTTCGGTCTGGTATTACATTCATTTATTCAACGGACAGGGAATGCGAATCAGGCTGGATTAGACAAATTCCTTTTCGGACAAGCTGCAACCATGTTGAAGAGTGATGTTCTAACAATAGGTATACTTGGCGGTGTCGCCCTTATAATCATGCTGATTTTTTGGAAAGAGCTGAAACTTCTCATATTTGATGAGGGGTTTGCAGCATCTATCGGGTTTCCGATACGGTCTTTAGATTTTCTTTTAACGAGTCTCCTCGTCATCTCAATCGTTATAGGTTTACAAGCAGTTGGTGCGGTGCTAATGAGTGCAATGTTAGTCGCCCCTGCTGTGGCTGCGCGACAGTGGACTAACAGGCTCAGCCTGATGGTAATTATCGCTGCAGCTATAGGTGCAATTTCAGGCGTTATCGGTACGATCATCAGTAGTGTGACAACCCGAATTCCAACAGGTCCAACAATTATCCTTTGCACAACGATTATCGTCGGTTTCTCTATTGTTTTTGCACCGAACCGTGGACTCTTATCAAATAGAATCAGACAGAAAAAGAATAGACGCATCTTCAGACATGCGACACAGAAAACTGTCCTTGATGAACGAGTCCAGCACGAAAGTAATAGTCATGTCGCTTGAACAGTCTTATATTTTACTGATAGCAGTACTTACAGCATCTGCATGTGCGTTACCTGGTGTATATTTAGTTTTGCGGCGCATGACTCTCATGAGCGATGCTATAAGTCACGCTATTCTACCGGGGATTGTCCTCGCCTTTTTTCTTACAAATAGCCTTTCTTCACCATTGTTAATACTTGCTGCCGCAGGAACTGGTGTGCTGACAGTTGTTTGTGTTGAATTATTGCAGAAGACAGGCCTCGTCAAAGAGGATGCTGCTATAGGATTGACCTTTCCTGCGCTCTTCAGTGTAGGTGTCATTCTCATATCACGTTACTCAAGTAATTTCCATTTGGATTTGGATATAGTGCTTCTCGGTGAGCTGGCTTATGCACCTCTAAACAGACTGAGGGTTGGTGGATACGATTTTGGCCCCGTATCTCTGTATGTCATGGGTGTTCTGTTATGTCTAAACTTAACTTTTATTCTACTGTTCTATAAGGAATTGAAACTGGTAACATTTGATGTCGGTTTAGCTGCCACATTAGGTTTTGCACCCACAATAATTCATTACGGACTGATGACATTGGTTTCAATGACTACTGTTGGTGCGTTTGATGCTGTTGGCTCAATATTAGTTGTCGCATTGATTGTTGGTCCTGCAGCGACATCATATCTGATGACAGATGGTCTTGCTCGGATGCTATTTTTCAGTGTAACTATCGGATGTATAAATGCAGTAGGAGGTTATTTTATAGCAGATGTATTTGATGTCTCTATTGCAGGTGCTATCTCAACGTTAACATTTTTAATTTTTGGTTTTGTGTTCTTGGTTGTACCGCAACGTGGGTTAATCGCCATCACACATAGACATATTCGTCAGAAATGGGAATTTGCACAGACGATGCTTGTTATTCATCTCTTAAATCATGAAGGTCTACCGGAGGCGGACGAAGAATCTGAGATAGCGCATCTACACGAACATCTGCAGTGGGAACCGACATTCGCATCAAAGGTCGTTAAATATGCTCTAAACAATAATTATGTGACTAAGACAGCAACACAACTTTCCTTGACAGATAGGGGACGTAATATCGCAAGGCGAGCACTTGTGCAATGATCGGTTGAGCAAATTGCTTGCGATATTGCCAGGATATAGAAACCTGAATGCCTTTCACATATTACGCCTTTTGTTCTACCATGCTTGAGAGAATACCGAGGACCCTGTGGCATTCTGCAACTGGCGACCTGTATTGCTCTATAATGGGTCAAGATGTTGGGTTTCGTTCCTCAACCCAACCTACGGAAGAATGGAATAAAAATAATTCAAATTGGTATTATTATCGATTATTTGGATTTTTTGTCATTTTTAAGGATTTACCCCCTTTATCCTCCGCAAGCGGAGGAATGCGTAAGTCATATTATGATTAAGTGTATCATGCAAGGTTTCTAATCTCAAGTGAAACTGAACATTCCGAACTCCCATCAAGGATGATTGTACGGCACAAACAAAGAGTTTATGCTATAATAATTAGGTATTTTCAAATAGAAATGGTATTGGTCAACATGAACAACACAGAAACCTTCAAAATCCTTACATTAGATGGTGGTGGAACTCGCGGTATCTATTCTGCTCAACTTCTCGCTTTAGTTGAAAAGGAATTAGATGCCCCTATTAAGGAGAGTTTCGACCTTATTGCTGGAACAAGCACAGGTGCGATCATTGCAGGTGCAATTGCCGCTGACATCTCTATGGATGAGATCGTCTCACTATTTGAGACT
>CAZURU010000303.1:0-6604 GCA_964623585.1 uncultured bacterium | reverse complement strand
TGTCTATTATTGGGTGAAGGTATTGAAGGTTTAGTGACAAAAGGTTTACACACCCTATTTCTTAGGTGTCTTATGTCATAATTTGCGCAAGTCCTGAAAAACATGCTATAATTGCTTTTGATAGTTAACATTTCAATTCTCCACTACAATTTACTTGAAAACATAACACATTTTTTTGCGTAAAATATATATATAACTTATACAGGTAGGAAATGCATGTCTTCAGAATTTGTCCATTTACACAACCACAGTGAATATAGCATGCTGGATGGTGCATGCCGTATCTCAGATATGATAAATTGGGCGGTTGAGAATAGCGCGCCAGCAGTCGCTCTCACGGACCACGGGAATATGTTCGGCGCATTGGAATTCTACACTACTGCAAAAAAAGCAGGTGTAAATCCAATTGTTGGATGTGAGGTTTATGTCGCTCCGGGTAGTCGCACAGCACGCGGGAAAGAACAACGTAGTGCATATCATCTTACACTGCTTGTTGAAGATGCCATCGGCTATCAGAACCTAATCAAATTGGTGTCGATTGGTTATACAGAGGGTTTCTATAGCAAACCCCGTATTGATATGGAAATTCTGCGTGAGTACCGTGAAGGTATAATCGCTCTGACTGGTTGTATTCAAGGACAAGTGCCACAATTGGTCTCTTCAGACAGACGCGAAGAGGGTGTCAAGAACTTTAAGGATTTGATGGACATCATGGGAGAACGGAACTTGTATGTTGAGGTGCAGAACCATTATATTGATAAGGAACAACAGGCATATCCGATAATGGTGGAATTGGCAAAGGAATTTGAACTTCCTTTAGTTGGGACGAATGATTGTCACTATCTCCTTAAATCAGATCACCGGATGCATGATGTACTTCTCTGTATTCAGATGAAGAAGACAGTCAACGATCCTGATAGAATGCGATTTGATAATCATTTCTACTTTAAGAATGTTGATGAAATGCGTGAAGTGCTTAAGGACTATCCATCTGAAGCAATCACTAACACACTTGAGATTGCTAATCGCTGTAACCTTGAACTCGATTTTAGTAAAAGTGTGATGCCAAAGTATGATGTTCCAGAGGGACATACGAATGAAAGTTACTTGAAGGAGCTATGTATTCAAGGTTTGCGTGAAAAATTTGGCGGGGAACTATCACCAGATGTACAGAAGAGGTTAGATCACGAACTTGATATCATAAATCAGACAGGATATCCTGGATATTTTCTGATTGTATGGGATTATGTTAAGTACGCACACCAGCAAGGATATCCGCTCACTGCAAGAGGTTCTGCTGTCGGCAGTCTTGTACTTTATGCACTTGATGTAATTGCAATAAATCCGATGAAATATGACTGTCTATTTGAACGTTTCCTGAACCTTGAACGTATAAGTCCCCCAGATATTGACATTGACTTTTCTGACCGTGCACGCGTGTTTATTGTTGAGTACCTTGTTGAAAAATACGGGCACGAATCCGTAGGCAAGGTTGCTACATTTGCAACGATGGGGGCAAAAGCATCGATTAAGGATGTTGGACGGGTGCTTGATGTTCCATTGGATAATGTTAACAAACTAACGCAGTTAATTCCAACCGTTCCGGGGATAACGCTGGATGATGCCTTGGATCAAGTTCCAGAGTTTAAAACACTTGCTGGACAACCAGAAAATAAGGAACTGATGGACCTCAGTAAAGCAGTTGAAGGGATGAAACGACATGTATCCTGTCATGCTTCTGCTTACGTTATTTCAAATGGTCCGCTAACAGATTTCGCACCCCTTTTCAAGGATAAAAACGATCAGGTTGCAACCCAGTATGAAGGAAAAACTGTTGAAAGCGTAGGGATTGTTAAATTCGACCTGCTTGGGATTCGTACACTCACAGAAATATACGACTGTATCCAGATGGTTAAAACCAACCATGACATAGATATTAAAATAGATGAAATTCCGTTTGATGATGCAAAGACTTTCTCACTGATAAGTAAAGGTTTACTTGAGGGTCTATTTCAGTTGGAATCATCATCAGGGATGTATAGGGTTGTGACCCAACTCAAAGCAGATAACTTTGAGGATTTCATTGCAATTCCCGCCCTTTACCGTCCAGGACCATTGACAAGTGGTATGACGCAGCAGTTCATTGATAGGAAAGTCGGTTTAGAAAAGGTAGAATACAAACACCCGTTGCTTGAGAACGCTCTTAAAAAGACATACGGTGTCTGTGTGTATCAGGAGCAGGTGATGCAGATCGTTCGGGATTTGGCAGGTTTCACGCTTGGAGAGGCAGACATTCTACGTTCTGCGATGGGTAAGAAGGATCCAGCACTGCTCCAAGCACAAAGAGAGAAATTCGTTGATGGTGCAGAAAAAAATGGAATAAGCAATAAAGAAGCAGAAGAAATCTACGATCTACTTGAGCCTTTCAGTGGATATGCATTCAATAAATCACACTGTGTTGCTTATGCTATGACAGGTTATCAGATGGGATACTTAAAAACACACTACCCCCGAGAATTCATGGCTGCAATGATGACAGGGGAATCTGGAAACTCAGAAAAAGTTACACGATATCGAGCTGAATGTGCAAAACTTGCTGAATACCTTGACATAGAAATAAACGTACTACCACCTGATGTCAACACAAGCAATAAGGACTTTTCTGTAGATGGTAATGATATCTGTTTCGGTTTTGTAGCGGTGAAAAACGTCGGTGATAACGCAATTGATGGGATCATTGCAGCGCGGAATCAGGATGGCAACTTTAGTTCAATACAGGATTTCTGTGAACGAGTTGATACAAAAGTTGTCAATAAACGTGCTGTTGAGAGCCTCATACAATGCGGTGCATTTGATTCACTTGATGCCAATCGGGCAAAACTGCTTGCAAATTTAGAAGTTATGCTCAAAGCTGCACAGAGTGCACAAGCAGAACGCGATAAAGGACAAATGACTCTCTTCGGTAGCACAGATGAAGAGGCAGAATCTGCAACTGTCACTCTTACAGAGACAGCAGAATTTGAACCACTCGAACGCCTAAAGGTAGAGAAAGAACAACTCGGTTTCTATGTGTCAGGACATCCGCTTGAACAGTACAAAGATATTATAGAATACTATACATCTGCCAGTACACAGACACTTGCAGAACACGTGATTGATTCTACCGTTTCTGTCGCCGGAATGATAACGGAAGTAAAAAATATTACGACAAAAAAGGGTGATTCAATGGCAGTGATCGCTCTTGAAGATTTAGAAGGTTCTGTTGAAGTCGTCATCTTTCCAGATGCGTATAAAGAGGCAGGAGAGTTATATGAAGATAGAATCGTTTGGATAGAAGGCAATGTAAATATCAATCAGAACGGCAGCAGAAATCAGGATTCTGATGAGGAATCGGAAGATGAACGGCAAATTCAGGCAACCGAAATTATCAATATAGATGTTGTCCGTGAAGAACAGACCTCTACTGTAGAGGTGAGTATCCAAGAATCTGATTTGGAGAACCAAGACAAACTGAAGTCATTAAAAAATATTGCACTTGCAAACAGAGGAAATCTTGATCTGGTTTTACGTTTAATGACCCCCCGATTCGGTGAGGTTATTGCAAGATGTAGTTCCCAGTATAAGATTTCAGATTCAGAAACTGTTTTTAGTCAGGTAACAGACTTATATGGAGAAAACTGCATAAAACGCAGCAATCGAACGAAGCCGAAGAAGAAGAAAAACAACAACAGACGTAATTCGCGGAGAAGTTTTGTCTGATAACATCGTCTTCAATTAAAAACTTCAGCTATTTTGTAGGTCGGGTAGAGCGAAGCACGAATAAAATATTAACTGGCGACATGTATCGTTCTATAATGAGTCAAGATGTTGGGTTTCGTGCCTCAACCCAACCTCCGTAAATTATTTGTTCTGATTTATCAAGCTCACGTTCTGATAACATTTACTTCAATTAAAAACTTCAGAGGAGAACAGAATATAATGCAGTATCGCACACTTGGCAGGACCGGACTTCGTGTATCAGAGATCGGCTATGGCGGTGGGAGAATTCGTCCTGAGCATGATATGAATGAACTTGTGAATATGATCCACTATGCCATTGATTGTGGTGTCAATTACATTGATACCGCACCCACTTATGCGGATGGATATAGTGAAACTGTTATTGGTAAGGCAATCGCTGACCGTAGGGAACGTTGTATCGTTGCAACGAAAACGAAGGTAACGTTTGATCCGGATGATATAGTCTCAGGTGTGGAAGGCAGCCTAAAACGACTTAACACTGACTATATTGATGTTCTCCAATTTCATGGGGGCTGGTGGCATGTAGGGGAAACTAACCTGATATTTAATGAGAATGGGCTGTGGACATGTGAGCAACTCCAGAAAGAGGGTAAGGTGCGTTACATCGGGTTCTCAGCAGACGGTCCATCAACCGGCACAGATCAGCTTATTGACTCGAATGCATTTGATATGATGCAAATCCATTACAATCTGATGTATCAAAGCACATGCGACATGTTCAGTAATCAGGGTGTGATTCCTGATGCAGTTGAACATGATATGGGTATTGTGCTTATGCGGTCAACAACGAGCAACGCCTTCCAGAATCTTATAGCACACTGTTTTGCAGAGGAAATGGCTGATGTTGATGTTGATAGTTTTTTACTGAACTACGCGTTGTCAAACTTAGATGTAGATGTTGCTTTGATGAGTATGCGTAGCAAGGAAGATGTGGATTGGACTAACGCTGTCTCTGATGATGTGAACGCAAGACTGGATTTAAGAGCGATTCACGGTAGATAGATGTTCGGACTTTAACACGCTTATAGGTATCATGAATGCTTCACCAGAAGATCATAACCCTCATCCTACTGTTCTCTATATTCACTTTGGTTGCAGACTATAGTTTGGCTGAACCTACAGATTCAAGCACTTATTGGCTGTTAGTTGATGCAACAAGTGATGCCCGGACGAAGAAATTGTTGAATACACTAACAGGTCAATTGATTGGAAAAGGGAAAGTCTCCAAAGACAATATCCATCGTATTGAGGGTGAGATTGCAACAAACGAGGAGATTCACGCTGCACTCAATGAAATAGGTAACAGAACTACCACAATTGAGACTCTTATCTTCTTTTTTCACGGTGAAGTGTCAAAACCTTCTAATTCAAACAGTATGCATTTTACGACACAATCCAAGGATACAATACCAGACGCCACCATCAATAAGTGGTTCAAAGAGACCCGGGCAGACAAAGTTCTCGTTATTATTGACGGCTATGCAAACGAGGAGAATTTAGGTATATATTACGCGAATAGAGAAATACTTGGGAGTAGTGCCTTAAATGTGATTCAACCGGCTGCCATTGCCGAACCAAATGGTAATCAATCCTTTCTACAAGGATTGATTGATGCCTTATCTACCGATGAAACGGATGCTGATGACAACCGGCAGATTAGTGTTATAGAGATCAATCAATACATCCAGGAAAATAGGTCATTTGGTCGGTCAATTGTCGCTCCTATGGGAGATGTTGATGAAACGGTGATGAAATTAAGTCCTGCAATTAACGTTACGACATTGCCTGAAGGGGCACAGATTATGCTCAATGAGGCAGAAAGCGGTTTGACCCCTAAGTTGTTCACGGAGAGCCTCTTGGAAGGAAGTTATACAGTGTCTGTCAGCAAAGAAGGTTTCAATAGAACTGAACCCAAAACTGCTGAATTGGAATTAATACAGGGTGAGGTGGTAAACTTTGCCTGGGTATTGACTCCAATCTCTGTCTATGGCACTGTGACAACTTCAATAGGTGAGAATGTCGCTGGCACGAGGGTTTCAATTGAAGGAACAGAATATGTCGCACAAGTCAATAACGATGGAACGTACACTTTTGCTGATTGGGACATTGGCAATATGCTAACACCGAGTCGTGAATATACACTATATGCTAAGAAAGGAGATTTCTACCACGGTTCTGCGAGCTTCACATATACCGGTTTTGAGTCAATTGATCAACCTATCAAGCTAAACAGAATGACTTGGTTTGAGATAGCTGAGTTTGAGTTTGCTCGGAACAACCACCAGCAAGCAGTCAATGCATTTCAGAAAGGGATCGGAGACACGACCGATTTTCCGGCTTTATCAGAGGGATTGACCACCTTACTCCTTAGCACTTTTGCTGATGCTATTGACCGTTCAGAGGTAGAGGATGTCAACTATATCATAGTAACAGCAAAATTGGCGGATTCGTATCAGCAACCGGAAGTAGCAAAAAAGTATTGGAAACTGGCAAAGCTAAATGCACAGAAAGGCAGTCCAGAGGCAAAAATGGCTGGTCAACGTTTATGGCAGTTAAATCCTTGGCGTAATTTTGTCAATATTGGCATCGTCGTCATAGTCTTATGTGTGTTGATTTCAGGTGGCTGGACATTTTATCGCTTTTTACAATCAAGAAAAGGCGAAACCGATACTTGATAGACCTGTTTACACTCATCCAATCAGATTATTCGCAGCGCGAACAGGACGAAAGAGCGTCTGTCGTTTCGGAGGCATCTCTTCCAGCAACTTTGGATGTGGATTCCAATCGTGCCATTTACTATTCA
>CAZURU010000302.1:5760-6644 GCA_964623585.1 uncultured bacterium | reverse complement strand
ATTTTACTCAGTGTATTGAGTAAATTGTAAAGTGCCGTGTTGACGATCTATCCGCAGATGACGCAGACGAATCCATGGAGGATCAAGATCGTATTCTGCGAGATTTAACCAAGTGTTCCCGCAGATAATATGCTGATGAAGAACCAGTCTCAACAATCGCATCAAGCAGTATAAAACAAGACTCATGCATATTTCTAGGTAATGGACCAGTCTGAGTAATTTGTAGGAAACGCTGAATTGATCTTTCTAAATAAAAAGAGGTGTTAATCCAAGAAAGTAACCGAGTTCCATTTTCCTCTTTTTGATGTCTTAAAAGAATATGTATTCCTGACTCAAAGAAGATAGAAGGAAAATCAAACATAAGTTTTGCCAATGCCTCAAATACATCTGGATTTTTTCCAGCATTATCTACAAATTCAAGTATCATATCTTTACCATAAGAGATAGTCTGACTCTCAAAGTCAATCTTCTGCCATTTAATATCTGCTTTCAACATACCACGGATTAATTTTCTTCTGTCGTCTTGTCTTATATAGTCAGGAGTACCTTGTCCAATTTCAATGGCTATCTCTTGTACCTTCTGCGACAGCGCATTCCATATATGCCAATAGATTTCTTCCTGACTTTCTTTTTCAGCTTCAACCGCAACACATAAGAGAAGATAGTGCATAAAATTCGGTGCAGCCTCGCAACCTGCTCTCAATTGCTCGATATAGTCTTCAAAATTAGATTGGTGTAAATGAGATAGATATTCAGCGAATCGTCGTGCGAAATATAATGGCATCTCGTGATTGATTTGCAACTCGTTCTCTCGGTTGGCATAAGATTTGCCCCTATTTTGCTCACTCTCAAAGAAAAGGGTCAGCATTTGAGATAAAAGCTCT
>CAZURU010000302.1:3788-5750 GCA_964623585.1 uncultured bacterium | reverse complement strand
GATCAGACCTTGTCGAACCGTCGGGAATCATTAGACTAGGTACTAAGATATGCAATGGACTATGCGTCTGGAGAGTAATTTGGTCCAAGTCGCTTGAGATATCACCGCGTGTGAATTGGTCACGAAAATCATCTATTTCTGCCTGTAACTCAGCCTTGGTTCTATCTTTGCTCTCTCCTTCTTCAAGATGCAATCGCCTCCTTTCGGATTGGTTATCATTTTCAAAACGTGCATACGCAATTGTTCCAATAATGCAGTTTTGGGCAAACTCAGGATCTCTTTGCCAAAGATGCTCTCTAATACCTTTTGCTGCACTGTATCGTACTTTTTCATTCACATGAGTCAGCGTAGTAACGATTAGTCGTTTAATCAAGAATTTCTCGTCATACCCAGAAGCAAAGTCCAACAGAATAGGGAGAATAGTCGCACTTGCCGCTGCACCATCGTGATCGGTAGCATCCATAACTGCCTGCCTCGTATGTGTATCAGCATTAGCAACAACCGTTGGAATAAGCAACTCAATGCACCACGAAATGTCTTCTTCAGTCATTTTATCAGAGTGATCCCGCATAAATACTGAAGCTGCAGTTACGAGACCACCTAAGTGCATTTTTGCTACTAAATCGCTCGCGCTGTCAGCCTTGAGTCTTTCAAAAAGCTCTTTGGCCTCCGCAAGTGCCTTATCCCATGTTTCATAATAATCATTTTCAAGAGGTTCACGTTCAAAGGTCTTTTTTGACCACACATATAAGGCCGAGAAGCGATTAGTACTCTGCGTCTCTTCTTGAGTTTTCTGCTGAATATCTTCCAATTCAGGTTCTAAATCTTCGGGTTCAAACATAATTCTGTTGTTTTTTTCATCTACGATAGGTTTCCAGCCACGACTATCAATCCTATGGAATAGAAAGCGTGCCCTTTCGTCATTAGGTGTAGATTTGCGTAGTTTATCTATGGCAGCGAGCGCGTCATCTCGATATTCTGAAAACTGAAGACGTACTGCCAGAGTTTCTAAATGTTCTTTTCTCCAAAGACGTAAGGCAGCAGTACGTCGTTCTCTTGTGTACAGATCAGCGAGGGGGTCTCCCTGTAATCCAGATCTATGCCAATTGATTTCATTAGTCCCACGTTCGTCAATTGTTCTTCTCATGTCTAGAAAGTATAGAGCTGCACTTCTTAAGAGTGGCAGTGCAGATCTCCCAATTTTTTTCGGAAAACCTGATGCTATGGAAGCCAATACAGCAGTTGGCATGACAGAATTACTATTCCGCAGAATATAATCGAATAACCACTCTATTTCATTCTGATCAAGATGCTCTATATAAGTGATGAGCCAATTCTCAAGTGCCATGAGAGCACATTGCAATAAACACGGAACTACTGAATGTCCTCGATATGCTAGCCATAAACGTTCAGAGCAATATTGCTTAATAGATGATCCATCATTAAGCTGTAACTCCACTTGTTCAATTAGAGGCTCGGGGTATTCAATTTCTAGGATGCTAAAATCTTGCGGACCATCTAAATTCGAATGTGCATATTTATCCGAAGACTTATTGAGAAGTTTGAGAATGAAATCGAGTCCTTTTCTATGATGATACCTCAACAAATTTTGGAAAGGTCCTTTTGATCCACTAGCAGGGAAAAATTCATACCTATATTCGTGAAGCTCAAAAAGCCCAAAACATTCAGCTACATCGATCCTACTATCGTACCAAGATTTTTCATTTTCATCGACTTCCCGAACAAACCATTCAAAAAGAGCAAGTTTAATGAGTACGTCCGGATTATCTTTACAAAGAAAAGAAGAATCCAATGGTGAAAAAACCATTTTACAAAATTGATCAACATAATGGGGTCTGTTTTGCCGGCTTCCAATATTGGCAACAAAAACATCAGTTTCTAAAAGTGCAATAAACTCACTTAGGATAGCCGAGTGAGTTTTAATAATAATACCAAGTAACT
>CAZURU010000302.1:0-3778 GCA_964623585.1 uncultured bacterium | reverse complement strand
AGTAACTTCTCTTGACCTCCATCATCTCTATATGAGTCTTTAACATCGCCCAGTAGATGAAGAGCTAATAGTCCTGCTTCACGGGATAAAGTTGGCTGTGGTTCATCAATATGGAATATGCGTGACCAATCGTCTAGTAACGATGCTAAATGTGGCGTCAAATCTTTTGAAAGGATTTTTTTGTTCTTCAACAAAAAATGGATAAGAGATTCCCATCCTCGGCCATAGGGTTTAAGAAACAGAGTGTCAAAAATTTTCTTTTCGCTATCGCTTCCCTCTGGAATTATTCTTTGATCTGGTGTTTGACACGTTATTCGGAGAATAAAGCAAAATCGCTTAAGAAGTTCCCCATCATTTAAGAAGAGTTGGTCTTTCAATGATTCGAGGAACTCATCTGGATTATCACCTTGAAGAACTGCTGTGATTGTTTCGTCTTGCCAATATCTTTGAATATCTTGATTATTTAGAATTGAATGCACGATGTCATTGACGTTCTCTCCATCCCTTAGTTTTTGATGTAGCCATAAACGGAAAGCTCTACTAATTGCAGGTTCGGAACCTATTTCAGCAAGAAAATCAAGTAAACTATGTGAATGCTTATGATAGGCATCCTCGATATATTGTTCGAGTGCCCAATCTTCCAGCACATCATGTGCAGGGATGACAAGTCTATTTTTTAAGTCACGCCGAACCAAATTATCTTTTTCAAGCTTAATTACTGCGTCGCTATCAAATCCACTTTCTGGAACTCCATAGGTCATTTGCTTTGCACGTTTTACTGCGATATTGATAAAGGTTTGCCTACGCTTAAGAGGCATTCCGCTCATTCTCTCTTGCTCTCTTGCAATTACGTCTCGCCAGACTGCCGCACGAAACTCTTTTTCACCGTCTTCAGGTGTAAAGCTCGCTCCAGTTTCAAGAACTCTAAATGCTAAATCCGCAAAAAATGGAGTTTTTAGTAATGGATTTAAAGCTGGATTATTAGCGAGTTTTTTTAGAGGTTTAAGTTTTTCACATAAACCCTGAACTTGAACATCGCTAAATCCTTCCAGCATAAGTACTTGAAAGTCAATTCCCGAAGGTTGAAGGAAGTTGAAAGTTATTTGCTGGTGCGCATAGTCACGACAAGTGGCTATGACAGACCAACCCTGATGCTTATTAAGCAATTGGAGTAAATCTCTAAAAGCAGATGTGTTTTCCAGTTCGAGGAGTTTTTCTAACGATTCGATAATTAGGTATTTCTTCGGCATCAAAGCAAAACCTGCGTCTAAATCACTAAGTGAACCTTGCAGATTTATAGCTGAAAATACTTTGTCTAGATGAGATGTATCTAAATCCTCAGTGCGTATACAAAATATAGGGGATTGGTCTCTTACAATATCTGAAAAGGCTCTTATTAGGCTAGATTTTCCAGTCCCGCGTTCACCAGAAACGAGAACAAAATTAGAAGATTCGGTTATATCAAATAATTGATCGATAAACTCGGACTGAGCAATGTGAACACCACCAACAGTGGTTTTTATACCACTTAAGATGTAACTTCCATGTTCCTTGAGTCTGTTGATGTCCGATGACCAATCAGAATAAACAGAGGGACTAAATGCTGCTCGAATTTCTTCTGGAAGAGTGTCTAAGGTAATTGTCCCGGCATTCTGATTCGCTGTTTGAACAGCATCAACTACACTTGTCCATAAAAGGGATGCTGATTCATTCGAGTGCCGAGAAATTAGCGAGTGAAGTAGGGACAATGTACTTCCAGATCCTGTATCCAGATCGTAACCGATAAGATGGAAAATTCTCAAGAATTCCCACAACTGTCTGTCCGAAATATCGGCACCGTTGTTTGCAGTCTTCAAGTGCGTTTTGAAGGCCTCCAATTTATCTTTTTTTGCTTCGCTGCTAAAATTCTTGGTATGAATTTTGGCTAAAAAATCCTCTTCATTTTCAGAGTATCTAGCCCATTCAAGAATAGGACGTACATTGTTAATGTCAGTTGCACTCAGAGGACCTGTGATGAGTGCAATAGCATCTGTATCGGAATCAAAAATTTCGTCGTTGAAATCGTTCCAAGCACTATTAATTACCTCAGCGAATTTTTTATTTTTTTCTGTGATGACAATATCATGTTTTATCTGGGCAAGTAGTTTCGATTCCCGTTTAGTGTGCTGCTGTTTTGAGAAGACAATTAAATCATCCGTATTGAAATCTGCATAACGACCCTGTAATTTGATCTTTACTATTGGATAAGGTAAGCAGGGTGCCGCACCACCTGATAACATAAGTACTGTGAAAGCTGATTGAACCCGTGTTTCAAAGTTTGGACCACCGCTACCAGTAGAAAAAGGGTTGCTTTGCTGTTTGTCATCAGGCATAAGAACCTCGGTATTATTTACTCACTACTTTCAAGTTGAATTCGCCACTTCCCCGTCAGCAACTTCTGCATCAACCCACGTTTTTGGGTGTGGTATTGTTCGGCTAGGTCCTTGGTTTTCTCAATTGCCGTGTCCCAAGTGGTCAAAATTTTGACGATTTTGCGTTGTTCATGCAGAGGAGGAAGGGACACCTCAATCTGAAAAAGTTCCGGGATATGAATATGAACGATGGATTGACCTTTGCCGAGACGAGCCTTTTGCCTTGCTGCATCTGCGTCATTGAGCGCGTGTGCCAAATAGGCTGGTTCCTGCCCGTGATCACGAAAAATTACGGTGTCACCGCCAGCAACAGCCGGGTAGTGGCCAACGAAGGCGATGGCCTTCCCGATTTCGGCAGCCGTTTCCCCAGAAGCAGCGAAGATGATATCGCCAGACTGAATCGGAGTAGCCTTGGTAGCTGCATCTGGACTGACGGAAGAGGACAATTCATTAACTATACCATCGTATTTCGTGTAGATTTCGGCGTAACGTAGGCAAGGGATGCCGTGATCAACCAAGTCGGCTTTTGTGATTCCTTTCCCTTTGTAGAAGGTTCCAAACTCACCCAACTTCACCTTTCGCCATTCAGGATTGCCCTGCTGGCCGCTGATGAGAGTTTTCAGAAGCCACTTAAATTGCTTCTCCGTCGCCGCGATCAGGGCTTCGGTTTTCTCAATCGCTATGTCCCATGTTTCCAGTAAAGACGCGATGGCTTTTTGCTGAGATAGTGGTGGTAGAGGAATTTCAATGTCAAGGAGTCGTTTCTTTGTAATTCCCTGAATAGTTGAGCCTTGACTTGTCAATTTGAAGATTTTGATTTTTTCAATCAATGAATGAATCAAAAAGTCTGGTATGACAGATTGCTTCAATATTAAACCCTGAGAATCTTGGCTGATACAAATATCCATTTCATTTTTGACGGCCTTACCTAGTCCAACTCGTGTTACGACTATAATATTATTTTTTGGAATCAGATTTGTAGCTGAATTAGTCATCGCCTTATCAGTAATATATTTTCTCGGTTTTATAGTTTTTGCATTCACAATATCAGCACTAGTCATCCATGGAATATGGCCTTTCCAATAGTCAGTATTTGCAGTTGAAGGAGTGCCTCCTCCCAAGGTTTTTTCACACAATTCCCCCAACTTCACTCTTCGCCACCCCTTCGGCAACGTCTCATTTTTCGCCGTCTTCCTACTCAAAGTCACTCTACGACCTTCCCTTTGAACAATTAGGAATTTCCGAATCGCTGCCCTCACAACCCTCCTCCGGCAGTCTTGCTATTACTCTAGCGATCTGCGTCTCGTCCTTGCTCAACAAGGCATCCGAAACGGCCTGTGGATCGCTATGGGTTCTCAGCGCGAATT
>CAZURU010000301.1:3179-6670 GCA_964623585.1 uncultured bacterium | reverse complement strand
TTACTGTAGCACATTCTGTTAGATTGTGCCGTTCAACGCTTCATCTCTAAACAGCCGGTAATGAGAGAAAAATTAATTGAAATGGTATAATAAAATAAATTAGATTTCTAATTACAGATTAACGCTATTTATAGCAAAAAGCACAATTTCCTAATAGCACCTTACTCCGAATCAATATCACTGAAACAATTATACCTGCTTTCTTTGACGAGAAGCAAGAATACCAAGCTCCTCACGGTATTTTTGTACTGTCCGACGTGCTACCTTAATTCCCTGACCCTTCAGTGAATTACTGATCGCTTGATCACTTAACGGTTTGGATGAATCTTCTCTATTTATCAAGTCTCGGATAACTGCTTTCGCCTGTCTAGCAGACACAGATTCGCCATGCGTTGTAGTCAATTGATTGCTAAAGAAGAACTTTAAAGGATAAGTGCCTTGTGGTGTTTGCACATTTTTGCTGCTCGTGACACGACTCACCGTCGATTCATGAACACCTGCCATATCTGCTACCGTCTTCAACGTTAACGGTTTTATCGCATTCGCCCCATTAGTCAAGAAGTCAGACTGAATCTCAAATATCGCCTCGGTAACACGTTCAATCGTCCGTCCTCGTTGTGTAATACTACTTAGAAGATCAGAGGCATCAATATATTTCTCTTCAATCCATTTTTTCGCTTCCGGATCTAAAGTCTGTTTCTTGTTGCGCATCAGATTAACATAGTATGGATTTATCCGCAAACGAGGCACATAGTTATCCAATGAAAATACACGATATTCTCCATCTATCTCTTTAATCTCCACATCCGGTATAATCACTTGTCCTGATCCACTGTTCTTTGCTAAATCTCTGACAGCAGGATCACTGAAATAGCGGCCAGGATACGGTGATAATGTACTGATCCATCGTGATGCCTCAACCACTTCGTCTTTTTCTACGTCAAGTGACCGCGAAATTTTCATAATTCTATTATTCAAAAGATCGTCTAAATGATCCTCCACAATACGTTTTGATAAATCTAACGGTTCATCATTCTCAGGTCTGTGCTGACCATTAGAAGTAAATGGATGTAACCGATGATGCTCAATCTGAAGACATAATGATTCTTTAATATCCCGAAATGCAATCCCAACTGGTTCAAAAGTAGTCTGAATCGTTTGAAGTACATCCGTCACATCAGATAGAGAACATCTCAGTTTATCCGCTATGTCTTCTAATGTCAGTTCATAGAGAGCGAGCCCATCGTTTTCCTTTAAAACCGTATAGGTTTTCTGTTCCTTAGTGTCAGTTAATATCCAACTATACACATCTTGCCTACAGTCAACACCTATAGATGATAAGTCTCTATCTCTAATATCAAATCGCGTTCCATCATCTTTCTTCTCCGATTTCTTAGTCTTATCTTTGCTATTTTGCAGCTTCTTGGACAGTGCCGTATATAGTTCTGTGGATACATAACCTTTTTCAAAATCTACAGAAAAATCTATTGGCAGCGAAAACAGTTTCAGAACAAGCTGTCCATCATCATTCAAATTACCAATAATCATCTCACCTATTTCGCGTTGTGTATCGGTAAAAGGTGAGTAAAGAAGTTGCTCATGAAGAAAATCTTGTAGTGATTTCGATTCAGCAATATCAGGCTCAGGGGCATCTGGATCATAGCTGTGATCATTACCAGTCACAACCGGACTTCGTAGATCATCAAACACAGAATGCCAATCAATATCAACCTCTGTGTCCCTCTTATCTAAGTCTATCATAGGCGTGTTCAATTTAGGGGATGGGTCGTAATCTTCTTTACTCAAAGCAGTTTCTTGTTCTTCATCAATTTCCAAGAATGGATTTTGCTGCATCTCTTGTTCAACAAATTGTGACAGCTCATATTGAGGTAACAACAACACCTTGATCGCTTGCTGCAACTTAGGAGTCATCACGATTCTTTGCTGCTGGGTTTGCTGCTGAGTAAGTCTCGGAGTCATTTTCATTGCAGAATACTCCATATCATCTTAGAAAATCCTTCTTGAAGATAAAGTTTTTAAACGGGTAATATTAACTTACCAAGTTCAGCAGGTGCAGTGTCCTAACCGCACTACCTAATACCAAATTACGAGACTAAATCCTGCTTGGTATACTGGAAATTATGTCCAAAATAGAGTTCTCTTGCCACTTCACTATCTAAAAGCTCCTCAGGAGTCCCAGATAGCGTAATCTTGCCATCTGCAATAAGGTAAGCTCTATCAACAATATTAAGTGTTTCTACAGCATTATGGTCAGTAATCAGAATACCCAGGTTTCTGTCCCGCAAGTGAAGTATCAGTTGTTTTATGTCAGCAACAGCAATTGGATCAATACCCGAAAGAGGTTCATCTAAGAGTATAAATTCCGGTTGTGCGGCCAATGCTCTTGCAATTTCCGCTCGCCGACATTCACCACCCGAAAGGGTATATGCCTTACGATGCAACAAGTTAGAAATACCGAGTTCATCTGTAAATTCTTCTATCCGCACCTCTCGATCACTCTTCGGCATTCCTCTCGCCTCCAGAATTGCTTCTATGTTCTGTTTCACAGTCAACTTACGAAAGATTGAAGTTTCCTGTGAAAGATAACCGATACCGAGTCTTGCACGCTTATACATCGGGAGAAAAGTTATATCACTATCTCCATAAGTAATCCTACCCGAGTTCGGACGAATCAGTCCAACCATCATGTAGAATGTCGTTGATTTCCCCGCACCGTTGGGACCTAACAAACCTACTATTTCACCTTGTTCCACAGACACACTTACCTCATTAACAACGAGCGGACCGCGCCGAGTATATCTTTTCACAAGATTATGTGCTTGGAACTCTGTTGACATGTTACTTTTCCCGCAATCTAAATGACCGTAAAAACCTTATACTGTAAATAATCGCTTATACAAAACATCCTATTAACGCCTCTATTTTTCCTCATCACTCCCATCATCCTCATCACTTCCCTCCTTCCCTTTATCTTCCTCATCACTCCCATCATCCTCATCACTTCCCTCCTTCCCTTTATCTTCCTCTTTACTTCCCTCTTCTTCTCCACTTTCATCCTTCCCTTTATCTTCTTCTTTACTTCCCTCTTCTTCATCACTTCCCTCCTTCCCTTTATCATCCTCTCCACTTTCATCCTTCCCTTTATCTTCCTCTTTACTTCCCTCTTCTTCTTCGCTTCCCTCCTTCCCTTTATCATCCTCTCCACTTTCATCCTTCCCTTTATCTTCCTCTTTACTTCCCTCTTCTTCTTCGCTTCCCTCCTTCCCTTTATCTTCCTCTCCACTTTCATCCTTCCCTTTATCTTCCTCTTTACTTCCCTCTTCCTCTTGACTCCCCTCTTCTGGCACAGTCTGTGTAATCGTTACTTTGAATTTCACATCTCCGACACCGGTCTGTCTTCCGGTTGTTCTATTGAAGGTAAAGAGTTTAGTTTCAAGTCTATCATTATTCTGTAGTACTTCAACATTATC
>CAZURU010000301.1:0-3079 GCA_964623585.1 uncultured bacterium | reverse complement strand
AGGTAAAGAGTTTAGTTTCAAGTCTATCATTATTCTGTAGTACTTCAACATTATCCTTCAGTGTTATAATGTTTGTAAGATTATCCAGGACTGCGTGGTCACAAGTAGCGAATATATCTTGGTCTCGAATCTCAACATTTCCGACAGCAATTATTTCTTTAGTCTCACCCGTATCCAAATCAGTCTTAATCGTAATTTTGTCAGCGTTAAGAAACCCAATTACTTTTCCATCTTCGTCATGTCTCAGCGTTTTAACATTACCAAGTAGAATCGTAGTTCCTGTTTTCATATCCCGATCAGATTCATCCGAAGTACCCGTAATCACTTCCTTCTTGATATCTGCGGGTGTATTCTCATTTTCTGACTTCTTTTCTTCCTTTTTGCCTGAATTCTTGTCATCTTCACTACTATCTGGTTCAACCGTTTTTTCTTCTACTTGTTCTACGACTGTTTCATCTGTGTTTTCACCGTTAGTGTCCTCATCAGCAATCGCTGGAAACACAATCAGCCACATTAGAATTCCCACGAATACAAAACAATTTCTTACTATATACAAAAGATCACAGCATGTGTTATTATTGATTTTCACCATCTTCATTTATTTCCTCATCTTTAGGATAGAGTCTAAATCTATTATTTAACAATTTAACAGTTTCAAGGTCAGGATTTGCTACCATTTCAGTACCAATCCATGTAGAATCTCCACGAACTATCTTGACTTTAACAGGTGAATAAAGGGTGCCATCTTTATCCCGCCACTGAAGTTCCTCAGTATACAATTGTCCTTTTTCATTTATTCCAACAACATTTTCATAAAGAAACAGGTTGTTTCTGTTCTTGCCTGTCGGATAATACTTACCAGTTTTTGCAGTAATCTTCAATGAGATTTTACCTTCTTCATAGATTTCAACTGACGGGTTATCAACTATCATCTCGTTGCCAACACTTCTGGAATTATTGCTGATAAGTTTTGAAGAATCGCCAACAAGCGTCCACTTCAATATACCAGCTTCTCTATGCTGTGTGCTAAAAGAATCCAATTGCTGAACAGGTAACTGTTCAGTCGGTTCACTAACATCCTCCTCACGTTCACATCCTATAGGGAATATTAGACAGAAACAGAACAAAAATACAAAATAGAAATTATTGAAAACCGACAATTTCACAATTAATAAGTTTGTAACATTAAGGTTGCGTCTTCCAACGTCTGTGCATCCAGATCCACTGTTCAGGATACGTTCGCACATATTCTTCAATAATGCTCGTAAATCTTTGTGTGTTAACAACCAATTCTTCCTCTTTATCATCACACCGTTCTAACGTTAATGGTGCTTCAATTTTGACCCGATGTGTATTGTCAGATTGCCGAACTATAAAAGTTGGTATGATCGGGGCACCCGTCCTTAATGAAAAAGCAATCGGACTATACGGTGTATATGCAGGTCGACCAAAAAAGTCAACAAACACACCGTTTACAGTCGTATCAACATCTGCAACAATACCGAGAAGTCCATTACGTCTTAGACAACGAAGTGCATGCCTTATACCCGTGTCCCTATCAATCGTGGTGTATCCAGCTTGTTGTCTATATCTAACAACCAACGAATTAAGACTTCGCGAACGCAATTCACGAACGATGGGTGTTACGGGCGCAACAAGCGCAGATAGACTTGCAGCAAGGAGTTCCCAATTACCAAAATGACCCGTAATCAGTATAACACCATTGCCTTCTGCAATCGCGTTCTCAACATGCTGAACACCCTCAATTTTTACATATTTTCGTATCTTCTCCACTTTCAGCCTTGGAAACCGCATAAATTCTACGGTAGTTTTACCTAAATTCTCAAAACACCTCTTCACAATTTCTTTAATCTCATGTGCATCTGAAACATCTATACTCTGATGGATATGCTTACAAGCCAAATTTCTTTGCTCTTTGGCAAACCAATAAACAAGAATACCCAACCAACCACCGAAAATCAACGCAACCGATCTCGGTAGTAGAGACACACAAAATCCAATCAGTCTGGCGGCAAATCCGTAACACCAATCTTTCATTAGAAATATAGTATACCAAATTTACAGCAAATTTACAAAAGAAAATGAAGCGAATACAAACCTAAATGATACAGTATTCGATATTACTTTGTTGATTAATGAATGAAATTCTTTAATATTTCTGTTTTGATGGGATATTTCTCGGATCAACCGCTTCAAAACCTTTACGGGATTCAATGATCCTAACGATGGTCGTGTTCTTGATAGCAGTACATCTACTTGCACAGTATGCTAATCACGGTCTCTGGGGAGCATTAACCGTATTTCATGCCAGTCGAGGAATAGCATTGACGATTCTGTCAAGAAGACATCTGTTCAATTCAAATCAAAATGATTGACAAAAAGTCTATATCAATGTAAAATTATAAATTAGATCCGAAAGAGCAACATAAGAAACAGAACGACTTATTCACATAAGCTAAGTCTTAAGGAGTCTATATGTCTGAAAATACACGAATCGTTTTTGTCGCTGGAAGAGCTAGTCATGGGAGTGGCTCCCACGAACATCCAGCTGGGTGTTCATTTTTAGCAGACCAACTCAACGATGCAGTTGAGAATATGGAAGCAGTAGTTCATCAGGGATGGCCTTCAGAACCGTCCGCTTTTGATAATACAGATGCAATTATCGTCTACTCAGATGGTGGAGGTGGACATCCGAGCATCCCACACCTCGACCAGATCTCACAATTGGCGTCTAAGGGTATCGGAATTGCAATGCTGCATTACGCTGTTGAAGTGCCAAAAGGTGAACCAGGTGACAGCTTTCTGGCCTGGATCGGTGGTTATTTTGAAACACATCTATCCGTAAACCCACATTGGACTGCTGACTTTACCGCTTTCCCAGATCATCCCACAACGCAAGGTCTAACACCCTTTGCACTGGAAGACGAATGGTATTACCACATGCGGTTTCGTGATAATATGCAAGGCGTAACACCTGTATTAAGCGCAATCGCACCAGAGTCCACACTCACAAGACCTGACGGACCTCACAGTGGAAATCCACATGTCCGCGCTTCTG
>CAZURU010000300.1:0-6679 GCA_964623585.1 uncultured bacterium | reverse complement strand
CGTGCCAGCTATGTTAACTGGCGCGTAATCCGCGATTCAGACAAATAGAGTGACAAAATACTTACACCTCCATTCAGCCATTTAGGGGTTGCATCTTCTGAGTCAGTTCTGATACAATAATCAAAATAGCATTGCTTCTATGATGATTAAGTCTGTGATACAATCTGTTAGATTATGTAGGATGTATAAAAACGATGCAAAACCCAAAACCCGCAACATTTAATACTGTCCCGAACGACACCGAAGGAACAACATGGGAATTACCCACAGGTGCAATTGCACGATTAGGAAAAGGTTTTCAGGACTATGACGGGGATTGCGAAATGGCACTTTCTCCCGATGGTACTTACTTTGCCATCGGCACTCGTACAGGACTCTGGTGGTATGATGTCCATTCAATGTCTCCTATTGCATTGTGGGAAACAGAAAGAGGAATTAAGCCAAACCCCTTTTCTAAGTTGAAGGACGTTCTTGCATGACCGGAATTACATAGCTCCGAATTGCAATGCCATCCAGTGTCTCTGTCTCTACGCGTGGCACTGGTTCTTTACGATGGTCAAATACGACGTAGTATCCATCTACTGCCTTTTCGAGCTTAACATACGCTGCGAGTTGTGTTTTCCCTGTCTGATAATGCATTTCACCACTCCATATCTTAGTTTCAACGATATATTTTCTCTGATTATGAAGGATAAGGATGTCCATTCTGCCACGACCTGTTTGGACTTCCAGATATAACGCTCCACCCACAATCTGTACAAACTGCTCAAGATACGCAAAGAGAAGGTATTGTCCGACATATTCCTGGGGAGTCTCTGGGACTTGTAGAATCTTGAAACCTGCGCGTGCGATAAAGTCGCGAAAGTTGTCCAGCACTGCTGTCATCTGAATCTGACCATCTGGTGTGAGGTAATCCTGAAATCCTGCGTGACTGTCTTCTGGCAGATATTCCTGCTCTAATCCATTCATTATCGGTTTGAATGTCCGCATGATTCGGTACTGATAAATCGGATTAATAATTTCACACATACCATCCTCACCTTCGGCAATAACACCATAGGTGGCGAGTTCACTGATAATGTCACTATCCAAATTGAAGTCTACACCCTCATCATAAGAGGCGATCTTCATAAGAAACGACTCAAACCTCCGGTCTCTACGGACATTGGTCGTCAGATGCTCAATGTTCGTATGTCCTTCGCGAAGGAGTTGGATGTGTGCCTTAGAAAAGTGTTCCATTGTGATCGGTTCACTTTTCGGAATGTCCATCTCCTCTGTAAGGATTTGCGCAAACCGATTGACGAGTACGGGTTGTCCAGCTGTCTGTTTGTGAATAGATTCAATAACCGGGGGAAGGAAGGGCTGTCCAACTTCGTCTGTGTATTGTGTCAGCAGTTCACGCACCTGATCAAGCGTGAAATTGGGCAATTTGAATTCATCCTCGCTGTTGAAGGGTGAAATAGATCGATCGTAGTTCAGTTGGGTAATACTCTTGACTCCGACGATGCCGACACTATACGGACATTGATGCATGTCAGAGAGGTAGATGTGACGGAGTGTGTATAGAAAATCGCTCAGAACTGTTCGAGGGATAGCATCAAATTCGTCAATGATTAGGACAACCTTCTTATTTTCCAGTACATCTGAAAGTCGTCTAAAAAACCTTCGCATAGAAACATGATTGGTGAGTTTTGTGGTCTCTAAAAGTTGTTCTAACGTTTCAGAAGGGGGGTTGCCGCTTCTTTGAAAAACATACTCTATCTCTTCACGAATTTCCTCATACATATCTTCGTAAAACTCGACAGGTTCAAGATTGTTGGACGCTTGAAAATCAATCCGCAGTGGGACATACGTCTCGGTTGCGAGCCTATCTAAGGCACTTCGGAAGAATGTAGTTTTTCCTGTCTGCCGTGGTGCAAAAAGGACGATATACCGTCCCTTTTCCAGACGACTGACAAAATCTGAAAGTTCATCTGTGCGTGCCACGACGTAGTTTTTTTCTGGATTTACAGGTCCGCGGGTTTCAAAATATCTCATCTCGGTGTACCATTTTCCTTTAATCTCAAACGTTCTGCTGTTAATTGGGTCATCTATTCAAATCATGTATGATATTTTAGCACATCATAAGCAAAATTGCACTCCCCATTTAATATATATAGACATCATATTCATTCTATGATACTATATCCAAACATTTGTAACCCTATCATTTAGCCATCTAAGGAGCAAGACCCATGGAATTCGTCCAGTTATCAGAAACACAACGACAGGAATTTGACGAAAACGGCTATTTCATCATGCGTTCAGTACTTGGCGAAGATATGTTAGCACGATTAATCGAAGCAGGCGACCGTATCGTAGATTCAATGGATACCGATGCACAATATGTACATAAACGGGACGGATTGGTACAAGAACCCGCATTCGCTGAACTCACATCACAAACCAAAGCAATCCCGTTAGTCATCCAACTGATCGGAACAAATATCCACATTACAAATACTGCACTCATCTACAAATGTCCACAACCGCGCGAGTTGCCTGAGAACCGCGGATGGCATCGGGATGTCGGTCTGCATTTAGACCTTGGACACAAGAACTGTCCACGCGTCGGATTGAAAGTCGCTTACTGTCTAACGGACCTTGACGTGCCAAATTCCGGTGCAACGTTATTTGTCCGAAAAAGCCACGTTTCTGGCGAACCGTTAGGAATTCCAGAAGGCAAAATTGACCCAATCGAATCTTATGATGAACCGTTACTAAAGGCAGGAGACGCATACTTCTTTGAAAACCGAATTTACCATACCACAGGTCAAAACTACACAGATAAAACCGCTAAAGTTGTCATTTACGGATACCATTACGCTTGGATAAAACCTGAAGGGTATCTATTGTATCACAACGACAAACAGCAACCCGATGAGGATGTGTTACAAAACGTTGACGATCTCGGCAAACAATTTCTCGGTGGTGGCGGCGGTGCTGCATCACAATGGGCAGCAGAACATAATCTAAAGATGGAACAAGAACCACAAATCGTTACAGTATGAAGTGTCTAAGTTTGCTTAAACATAGCAAAACCGACTTTTAACCAACAATTATTTTCTGTCAATTAGGAGGACATTATGCGAATGCTAATGCATTGGACAATTGCAATCCTGACCATAACATCTTGCCTATCATCAAGCTTCGGTGAAAATGAACCTTCATTGCAAATCGGTTTACCCGAAGGTGCAACCGCACGACTTGGTAAAGGCACAATTAGCACAATAGCTTATTCTCCCGATGGTACTCGCTTGGCAGTAGGCAGCTCTATCGGTGTTTGGATTTACGATACAGAGAGTAACAAGGCACTTGACCTTTTCCCCATGTATGGTGTATCTTGCTTAGCATTTAGTCCTGATGGAAAGAAACTTGTCAGTGGGAGTAAGACACATCATATCATTTTATGGGATGTGACAACCGGTGAACCGCTACGTCATATTGGTGAAACACGTGAACGCATTTATAGTATAGCGTTTAGTCCAGATAATAGGACAGTTACCAGTGGACATGATAACGGCTATCTAATATTATGGGATACAGAAACAGGTAAACATATTAGAGATTTCTCCAACGGTACGGGAGGTGAAAATGAATCTGTACTCCCCTTTGAACACACAGGTCTAATTCATTGCTTAGCATATAGTCCAGATGGGTTAACACTTGCAAGTGGAGGTCATGACTATCATTATCTTGACAGAGGAACTAAAGTCCGTCTGTGGGAGGCGACAACAGGTAAACATTTACGACTATTAATTAGATCAGATGATGAAATGGATTATGTCAATAGTATCGCTTTTAGTCCGATTAGTCAGATCCTCGCATATGGATGGTCTGATGGGGCAATTTCATTGGCGGATATAAAAACTGATGAACCCCCTAAAACTCTCGCTAAATCTCTCCGTACAATGAGGCATAAAGTTTTATGTTTAGCGTTCAGTACAGATGGGATGCTGTTAGCCAGTGGTGCTTGGGACAGCACTGTTCGTTTATGGGATATGAAAACCAACAAACTCCTCCGTACTCTTACGGGTCATAAAAGTAAAGTCTTAAGTGTAGCCTTTAGTCCTGATGGAAAAACACTCGCGACTTGCAGCAAGGAGGATGTCCGTTTATGGGATACAGAAGGAGGACATAATCGTTCTATCATTAATCATTTCGCTATTTTGGATGTAGCGTTTAGTCCTGATGGAAAAACACTCGCCAGTGGGAATGATGACAATACTGTCAGTTTATGGGACAAGAAATCCGCTAAACGCACAAACACTCTAATTGGACATAAGGAACGTGTCTCAAACGTGGTGTTTAGTCCAGATGGTGAGACACTTGCCAGTGCGGATTACAACAATGTCCTTTTGTGGAATGTGAGAACAGGTGGACACCTACATACCTTGTCTGCGATTAAGAATCATCGTATAGTGTTTAGTCCGGATGGGAAAACACTTGCAATTAAAGGTCCAGGTGCTACCGTTCGTTTGTATGATACACAGACTAAAGAAAATCACTACACATTTACCAAAGAGAAACATTGGGTTATTCACCTGACGTTCAATCCAGATGGGGAGCTACATGCACTGCTTGCAGGCGAGAACAGAAACCGAAGTTTGTGGAATATAAAAGCAGACGAACTATTGTACTCTCTTACAGTGCCTGCCAAGAAAAGATATACGTTAGGTGCAACAGCATTCAACCCAAATACAAACGTGATTGCAACAGAGATGCGGGATAAAACACCTATAAGCAGATGGAATAACGCAGTATGGCTATGGGATACAAGAACAAGCGAACATATACGCACCCTTACCGGACATCTGAGTGGAATTAGTCGCATGGCGTTTAGTTCGGATGGGGAGCAACTTGCCAGTGGCGGTCATGACGAGACTGTGCTACTATGGGATTTAAAGACAGAGATACATCCACGCATCCTAATCGGACACAATGATGCGGTGTCGGACGTCGTGTTTAGTCCGGATAGCAAGACACTTGCCAGCACAAGTGACGATGGTACTGTGCTTTTGTGGGATTTGAAAAAAGTTATCACCAATTCAGAAGAAAACAGAGGAAAATAAATGGAAAGTATCGGATAAATTCCAGATACCACGGTGTATTGTCTATAGTCTACTGACTTCCATATCCGTCTCATTCCTTCCGATAATTAGCCGTTACAATCGTCTTCATACCCCCGCGAATATTAAAATTACCGACGATTTCCGCCTCTCGTGGTTTGCATGCAGCAACAAAATCCTCAAGCACTTTATTCACAACGTGTTCATGGAAAATACCCACATCTCTGAAAAAAACAAAGTACTCCTTTAGTGATTTGAGTTCAACGCAATCCCGGTCAGGAATATATTTTATGCAGATCGTCGCGTAATCTGGCAAACCCGTTTTTGGACAAACAGCCGTAAATTCTAAATTCGTAATTTCAACAATGTAATCTTTATCGCTATACTTATTCTCCCATGTTTCAATTTGCGGAGTTTTAAGTTCGCGGATATGTGTTTGCAATTCATCGTAAGTAGAGTTATTGTGCATATACCCTCCTTCAATATCTACATGTAACTAGTTGTGTTAGTCCTAATCTTCCACTCTTCCAGTCTTCCCTCTTATCCTGATCAAATCCTGAAAATCTTGGTCAACCTTCCACTCTTCCAACCTTCCACTCTTTCACCCCTCCATCCTTCCACCCTTCCACTCTTCCACCCTTCCATCTGATAAGTATCACTGATATACTTGCAACCCATGCTGTAAGATTGTAGCACATTCTGTTAGATTGTGCAAACTTTAGGGGTCTGTAAAGTTTTTGTCCCTAAAGTTTGTCACTATAGAAAAAGGATCACTGAACCCTTGCTCCAGCGGAGCAATATGTCTATAGAAAAAAGATTGTCAACGGGCTGCACTCCAGCGGAGTGCTATGTACATAAATGGACGCGTAAAGATTTTGGATCCTAACTGTCAGAATCGCGGATTATCGCGGATGACACCCAGTTACATAGATGGGCGCGGATTGTTGAGTTTGTGTATCAATGTGCTATTCACAAGGGATGTATTCTTCTGAATCTTTTGCTGATTACCTATCTGTTGTGTAAAAATGCTTATCCTACGCATACATCCTTGCCATATATCCTTGAATATCCTAGCCGATAATCCGCGTAATCCGTGTCCTCCGCGTAATCCGAGATTCAGACCAATAGAGTGCCAAAATCTTTTTCAGAAGAGACGGCACACGGAGAGTCCCTACTACTATTAAGAAACGGTTCTCGGAGTGTGCATGCTACTATTAAGAGAAACGGCACACGGAGAGTGCCTACTATTAAGAGGATATGAAATCCTAAAATTGACGGTAAATTCATTGTAATTCTCTTGTAATATCATGATATTCTCCTATTCAAAAAGTCACGAAAACGTGACAAATTTGTCACAGCCGTGACTTTTTGCGAATTGCTTATCCAGTCAATGGCAGTAAGGTTTTGTAGCGTGTTTTCTGACTGATTCAATTTTTCTTATTTTCAAGAAACGTGACATAATTCTCTCTAAGTTGAAATATCCATAAAAAGTGGGTTGCATATACTCTACGAAGCATTTGCCGGCGAATTCTTTGTGTTTCTCTTGTAATATCATGACATTCTTCCATTTC
>CAZURU010000299.1:0-6777 GCA_964623585.1 uncultured bacterium | reverse complement strand
TAGGATATAGTTTTGTCCTCCTTCAAAGAGAAAGGAGCCTATCATGCACAAAGCTGAAAAAGATTCATTACTTGTTTTTCCATCAGATGATTCTGAAAAAGAAGAAATAGCCGCCGTTAAGCAGTCCCTTGAAGAGGCAGGTTTCTCCGCCGCAGACCAAGAGTGGCTTGTTCGCGTTTTTAAACGTCCAGATTGCTTTGGCGATCCGACAGATAAATCGGTATTCAGACACAACGAGTTTGAGTCCTTTAGTGATGATCTATTTGGTGGACTGAATACTTTAAAGGAATCGGTTCAAATAGAGGAAGATAAAGGAGATCAAACCTTTTTAGCGTTCCTTTTTAGCTTGATGCTCGGTTTTGGACCTGGAGGTGATTCGCGGTTGTCGCCTAATAAAGGCCCTGAGAAATCAAACGGTTCTTCGGATACACCGCAATGGGTTAGCGAGTTCCAAAAGCATGCAGCTTTTTGTGCTAAACGTTTGGATTGGGAAGAACTAATTGAAAATTACAAGGGTTCATACAATACTATTTTCAAGTTTTACGATCTGCTGCCGTTTCTCTTTCCAGATGGTGTGCCTTTAAATCAGATTGTTGATCTGGATTTATTGGACTCAGTTCAACCGGGCGGCTCTAGCGGTGATTTTTCTTATGATCCTCGACAACTTGGGTTTTGGTTAACTTGGCGATTTGGCGCCAATAAAGAACGTTGCAACCTCGTTAGACTGGATACACTGCTTCAAAAGTTTTCCGCCTTTTCTGATAATGTTTTAGGCGACAAGTTTCGTGGACTCTACTACACCATCCGCCGTGCTATGATCTATGCCGCTGCGGGGACATGGAATCAAAAACGTTTGAATCCGGTAGGAGATGGGTGGAAAAGTGTGGCACGCGAGTTAATTCCGTTTTTTGAACTTTTAAATGACAGAAAGCCAGAGTTAAATCAGGAACCCTCACCGCTGCTCAAAACATGGTGGCACTTAGCGGTATATATTTTTAGTTGGGGTTACGGACGGTTGGAATCAGAACTTTCGGATGAACTGAAAAGCAGACTAATTGAAAGCGCCTCGCGGCATATCGGCATCTTGCGGTCTGTTTTAAGAGATACGCCTGAAGCCTTTGAAGATGAAGATGTTCGCGATTTTTACGACAAGGCTTTTTATGTTTTGCTAAGCTTCGCGCCCGGATGGAAATGTTTGAAACCTCTATTACTTGCATTTACAGAGATGACCGAACAAGCTGTTGCGTCCGATCTCCGCACGTGGTCGGAACATGATAGCAAGGAAAACCCACCACACCCTTATGCCCGTGTACCAAATTGGATTGAAGTCGCGATGTATCCGCAAAATCTAAAGAGCGAACTAAAGAAAGACCGCTACTTGCAAGACTTACGTGAAGAGTTTGCCAAGTTCTGTCTGGGACGACTCAGGACAAAAGAGAAGAACAAAAGCACAGCGTATACGGACGAAGATTTCGTAGAACCACGTCCGGCGTGGCGGTGGTGTTATGTGCAAGCGTTGGCTGCGTTGCGGGTGAATCCGGGTGGACGCGGGCACCGAACACTCTTATGGCTCTTAAACAACGATCCCGATGAGACTGTCCGGGAACTTGCTAAGAAGGCACATAAACGGGTTCGGCATCTGGATCGAGATAAACCTAATTTAGACGAAGGCGCATCGCCGCGTCGTCCGTTATTTGAGGCGTTTTGGTGGTTGCGGCAGGCACATCTCATCACGCTTGATGTGCCAATTGATCAAGCGGGTGCAATGCGAACGCGTCGAAGAGAGTTGCACCGAACACGGGAGAAGGATGATCGCTTCAAGTAAAAAAATAAGAGTCATGCGGATTTTTTTACTATCCTTTTCATTGGAGCGGACTCTATATAGGTAAACGGATAAAATATCAACATTCAAAAGGAGGTGATAACAATGGCGAAATCAAGTGGCAATCGCTCAGGCGGCAACCGTGGCGGTAAAGGCATCAACCGAGCAGGCGGTAAAGTAAGGGTTCTGCAGGTTGGCCGAGTAAAACCGGAAAACCTTCTGGTGGCGGTAGAAATAACGCTCCATCTAAGAAGGGAAAATAATGATTGATAAAGGATAATTCATGATTTTTTGTTCATTAAGTAAACCTTTCGATTCGTTATTTCGTTTCATAAATTAGAAACATCTCGCTTTGGTGAATCTATATTCATGTTTCTAATCCGTTCAATGAATTAAATTGGTAGAAATTGATCATTGTATCACTTTAATGGGATCAATACCTACCTCTCACATTTTATTATAGTAGTTGATGCTAAGCACCTTTACCTTTATTAGGACTCAAGTGCCTTACATTTAAGTGTGCTATGGCGACTTCATCAGGTCTTTGCAGATGGATACCAGTATCCTTTGTAAGGTCATTATACGATAGGAGTTAAGTATGAATCTCCGTTTTTTCGGTGGTGCTAATGAAGTCGGTGCCTCCTCCACAGAAATTAAAATTGATGGTTATAGAATCCTTGTAGATGCCGGTATCCGAATGGGACCTGGGCAGGACTCCCAGTTACCCGATTTCCCAGATTTCGATAAGGAAGGCATGCCAGATGCTGTCCTTGTGACACATGCACATACAGACCATACGGGCGCGCTGCCGGTGCCGGTATTGAGAGACCTTTGGATTGCAGGTGTGAAACTCTATTGGACACCTTCGACGAAGGCAATTAGTCACGTGTTGTTAAAAGACAGCGCGGAGCGAATGCAGCGTGAGAAAGAGGAGGAGGGGAAACCTCCTCGGTATACGTGTGAAGATTTAGAGGTCCTGCTGCATTGCATGGAAGTTGAAGTTCCGTGGCTGGAACCCGTGGAGATATGTCCTGACGTAACAGCTGCTTGGATTCCCGCTGGACATATTTTGGGCGCAGCGATGATCTATATCGAAGGCAAACATGAAAGTATCTTGATGACAGGTGATGTGTCCGTCACGCCCCAGTCAACTATCCTTGGTTTAGATATGGAAAATTTGCTGTATCAACCCGATGTGATGGTGATGGAATCAACTTACGGCAATCGCCAGCACGAGGTGACTCGGAAACAAGAGGAAAAAAGACTTGTTAAGGATGTTGCCAAAACGATTGCATCAGGCGGTAAAGTGTTAATTCCCGCGTTTGCGGTTGGACGTTCTCAAGAAGTCATTCGGATTTTGAAGCGTGCCATGGAACGCAAACAGATCCCTGAATTTCCGGTTTATGTTGACGGGATGGTCCGGGATATTAATGCTGTCTATTCGAGATTTAGTGATGAACTTTTGCCCTCTTTGCGACGTAAAGCAGAACGCGATGAGGATCTCTTTTATTCCGATGCCATTCAAAAGGTATCTTCAAACGAAGAAAGTAAGAATATTTTGGGGGGACCTCCTTGCTGTATCGTGGCATCTTCGGGTATGTTAATCGGCGGTAAGTCGAGTTTCTATGCTAAGCATTTAGCCAAGGATCCTAAGAATCTGATTGCAATTACAGGTTATCAAGCTGAAGGGACTCCTGGGCGCGCATTGTGGGATTGGGTGGAAGAAGCAGGCAGAACACCAGATTGGATATGGCAACTGAATGATCAAGAATCTGTGGATGTGAAGGGTCAAGTGGAAAAATACTCACTTTCGGCACATGCAGACAGCGAACAACTACTGGCATTGGCTGAGAAAGTGCAGCCACGTAAACTGTTTCTCGTCCACGGTGACGCAGAGGCAAGAGGCGAGTTGTTTAAATCTGTACGCAAAAGGCTTTCTAACATAGATGTGAAACTCCCTGAAAATGGCAAATCTTATAGCGTTGGAAAACAAGATGGCCTTTGCAAAGGAAGACGTTTACGCTGCGACAGAATCCTCTCTGAAGTCTTTGCTTTCGTGCGAAAGATGGAACAGAAAGGTCCGTTTCGCGTCCGGGAATTGACAGAGATATGGTTCGGCACAGAAGCAACAACACAGATAGCGGTCAAGTTTTTTCAATGGTGCTTATCGTTGGATGTTCGGTATTTTGAACACAGGTCTGATAATTTGTTCTATCTACGTTCAGTCTATTTAGAAGCTGCAAACTAAAGAATGCAGTAAATCAGAGTGTTTCTTAGAAACAATAACAACTATTATGAAAGGAGGTGAAAAAAGATGGCGAAATCAAATGGCAATCGCTCAGGTGGAAACCGTGGCGGTAAAGGCGGAAACCGAGCAGGCAGTAAAGGCAAGGGGTCAGCAGGCTGGCCGAGCAAAACCGGAAAACCTTCTGGTGGCGGCAGGAATAATGCTCCATCTAAAAAGGGTAAATAGTGATTAAACAGCGGAGGTTAATTAGGGTATTTCTTTACTGCATCAATCTTTGTCTGAAAAAAACTTGCTATAGCGGTTTTACACTGCACTTTGTGGTTCTAATAACTACGTTTCATCCGGTTAATAATTAATTCAGTAGAGATTGATTAGGTAATTTGCTCTGTTGACCTCCACACAACGTTTGTTATAGTTGTTAATACAGCACTTTGAGGATTTAAGTGCCTCACTTTTCATTCTATTTGGAATTGTGCGACGAGGAATCTACTCATGGCATTAGCAAGGATAATTGACCTTATCCTTGTGAAACCACACGGGAGAAGATTTATATGGAATTACGTTCTATCGGCAGTACCGCCGAAACTTACTTAGAAAATCGGTCAAAGTTGTTGTTTATTTCTTTGGATTGGTCACGTCCAAAAGACCTGAGAACGCCACTTTCTACCGCTTCCATAGAAGCTTACTTTAGGGAAAATCAAGCAGGAAATGTAAGTGCAGAGTTCAAAAACTTCAATTTGAATTCTCCAGATTTTGATGTCCGTGATGTCCAGCAATCCATAAAGGAACGCCGGCCGAATTTTCTTGCACTTGGAGCCTACATCTGGAATGAACAATACGTACCAGATGTAGTGCGGCGGACGAAGGAACACTACCCAAACACAATAATTATTTTAGGAGGCCCCCAAGTCACTTACGGCAATCATCACCTATCAACGGAATATCCTGGCGTAGATTACTTCGTCAGAGGAGAGGGAGAGGTTCCTTTCACCGAATTGATGAATATTCTTTCAAGTGGTGATGTTCCTAACCAAGAATTGTTGAACCGTTACGCGATTTTTACACCGGAAACCCTCAAACTGGAGAGATGTGACAAAATTTTTACCGGCGAATTGAATAAACTGCCTTCACCCTACTTGAGTCAAATTCTACCTATTGAGCAAAATCAGGTGTTTGTTCGTTGGGAGACATTGCGTAGGTGTCCATATAAGTGTTCGTTCTGCCAGTTCCGTTTGGACGGACACAAGGTAATTGAAATCAATCATGAAAGACTCTTTCAAGAACTCGCGTATTTCAAAGAAAAAAAAGTTCAAGAGATCAACGTGCTTGATCCGATATTCAACCTCAAGCCTAAGCATTACTTAGCGATTTGCAGGAGAATAGAGGCCCTAGGAATGCAGAGTCGATTTTATTTTCAGTGTCGCTTGGAACTGCTTTGCTGCTCGGCTGGAGAAGAATTTCTGAAATTTTGTCAGGATCACAATGTGTGGCTTGAGTTTGGGGTACAAACTTTTCGAGAAAAAGAGTCTGATGCCGTTGAGCGGGGAAATAAATATCCCAAAATCTATAAGGCGATCGAAACCCTCCATAGATTCAACGTTCCTTTCGATCTCCATCTTATTTTCGGATTACCGTTTCAGTCGTTGGAAGATTTTCTCTGGAGCTATGATGAAGCTAGAAAAGCATACCCAAGTGGTCTTTATATCTTCCCTCTTAATATTCTCAAAGGTACCAACCTTTACCAGAGAAGTATGGAATGGGAGTATGAATATAACACTGAGAATAATAACGTTCTCTTCAAGAGTAAATGGATGTTGAAACATGAAGTTGAATGTTTAAAAGAAGCTGCCGAGGATATAAATTGCCATTCAAAACAGGTTCGAGATAGTAATGGTTTGCTTCAACTTCCCGATTTGCGTGAAAAGTTAGATGATCTGATACGGGACTGATGGTTTGTTCTATCTGCGTCAATCTGTTTAATTGTGGCAACGTAAAAAATGCCCCGACGAACACCGTTGGGGCATTTTGTTCGATATAAGGTTATTTCAGACATAACACTCCCCGCTGGAGTGCTGTATTTTCCCAGAATTCCATATCCCGGTTGCTATCTATGGTAGGGCGGTTTCCTAATCCGATGCCTTCACTCCTCTCTATAAAGGGACACATGTCAAACTTAACAACTAACCAAAATCCAACCAAAAGGCTCAAGGTAAAACTATTAATCCGAGACAATCGCTAAGCGTTAATTTTTGATGTTCCATATTAGGCGGTATTATCATCTCGGGTTGGAGATGCCTGCCTCCAGCCTTTTCCTTGTAAATTTTTGAAACATTTAAAATTTCTTGACTTCGTATGCAAAATAGGATATACTATACTTCCCGTGTATGCTTTATCAACACTCGAGACAATTTTAACGTTGTAGATGTGGGGATTTCATGAAAAATATTGTAATAACCGAAGAAATTTGGAAAGAGGGCAATGCGTACATCGCTTACTGTCCAGAGTTAGATGTTGTGAGTTGCGGTAAGAGCATTGAAGAAGCAGGAAAAAATCTCCTCGAAGTTATTGAAATTCAATTAGAAGAAACCGCTCGGCTCGGAACGCTCAAGACGTTTTTGGGTGGTTCTCTTTAATCCAACTTACGCGATGCCGCTTACGGATTGGAGGGTGGTTCATAACTATTCGTATGTTCATGAATCCGTTGGCG
>CAZURU010000298.1:0-6849 GCA_964623585.1 uncultured bacterium | reverse complement strand
TAGAGTTAGCATGGGATGGGGCGGTCTCCCATATCCCTCATCTACTTATTACCAATTCAAATGCCGACAACTTCACAAAGGCTGTGTCCTGCTATGAAAAAGCAATTGAACTTAATCCCACTGCTGACCGAACTTACGATCTATTGGCGAAACTGTTTATGGAACGGAACCAGACTTCAGATGCTGCATCCGTATATCTAGGAGCATTAGATTTACCATCGGAACGAGTGAATTCTGATGCAATTATACGGACACTTTTTGAACTTTACTCTGGTGTAGCACAAAATGACAAACTCATTGCTATTCTTGAAGATGTAAAACCCAAAATACAAAAGAGTGCTGTTTTACACGAAATTTTGGGTGACCTCTATAAGAAAATAGGTGATTTATAAGAAAATAGGTGATTTAGAGAGAGCTGCACTTGAATATTCTGAGTGGTTGAAAATAAGACTGTATGAAAATAATCTACGGAGTACACATTATCATCGCAAGGTAGCTGAAGCATTTCTTGAAAAAGGAATCTTTCCAGATGAAACATTGAAACATGCAAAACAGGCTTGGTATAATAGCACAGAATCAAGCTTTTACTATCCATTGACACTTGGACATGCGTATGTTGCCAATGACCTATATGATGAGGCATTACGGTATTATAGGTATGCTTTGAGCATCTTACCTATAGATTCTTCATTAGAATATTTCTGGAAACAGGTCGCAGATGCAAGCAAGCACGCAAAAGACAAGAAACGTTATAAACAGATGTTTGATACGTTGATTCAATCCATTCCGCTTGAATATGTCAGTTCACGAACAAAATTAGGGGACTGAAACTTTACATCGAATCCAAAAATACGGTTTTCCCTTGCATATATTTATTCTATATGATATTATATTTACAAATAACGACTCTTATGACCTAAATAGTTAACGGAAATTCAGATAGATTTTATCCATAATAACGTAATATAAAGCACTTTACCCGCAGGTGTAGATATTACGACATGTGCATGTCGCGGGTAAAACATAGGAGATGTATTCACAAGCGTTATGAAGTTTAAGAAAATATTTGGGTAATTTGGCGAGGTTAGGAAACCCCGCCAGCAGTGCAGTGAACTTGTATCATGCCATCAGATAATTACCGAATTAATTATTCAATCTTCATTTTGCTTGAACAATGAATGCAGAATAAACGATGAGATCAGGATTATGGATCCCCGAATATGATACGCCAGAACTATGGCATCATGATATTTCAAGACGCAGCTTCTTCAAATTCGGTGTTAGTAGTTTTCTTGGACTTGTAGCAATGCAACATTTCGGTACCTCTGACGCATCACAGCTCGCTGAGGTTATCCCGCGTGCTAAACAGTGCATTGTAATGTTTATGAGTGGCGGTCCAAGTCAATTAGATACATTTGACCCCAAGAAACCGGAAGTAGAAACGAGCGGTCCATTCAAAGCTATTCAGACAAGCGTAAAAGGTATTGAATTCTCAGAACATCTGCCAATGGTTGCAGAACAAGCACACCATCTTTCAGTTGTTCGCTCAATGGTTTCTCGCGAAGGTAATCATGAACGTGCGCGTTATCTTCTTCATACAGGATACGCGCCTGGTGGTGCAGTCAGACACCCAACTTTAGGTTCGCTGACCTCCTACTATCTTGATGACGACGAATCGCACTTGCCAAGTAGTGTGAATATAAATTCACCTACATATTCTGGTGGATTCCTCGGTGCAACACACGACCCATTTGTAGTGAGTAATCCGTTGAAGAAAGTTGAAGACATAGAATATCCGGCACAGATGGATACACACAGATTCCGTGAGAGATTGAAGATGCTCAGAAACCTTCAAGAGGATTTCATTGCAAAACGTTCAAGTCGCGGGACAGAAGCACATGAAGCCATCTATAAAAAAGCAGATGAACTCATCAACTCGCCAAATATAAAAGCCTTTGAACTGAACGAAGAACCGACAGAGATCCGACAGGCTTACGGGATGAACCGTTTCGGACAAGGCTGTTTGATGGCGAGACGACTCATTGAATCCGGTGTAAAATTTGTGGAGATCACACTGGATGGGTGGGACACACACGAAAACAATTTTGAACGGACTAAAGAACTCCTTGAAGTCGTTGATCCTGCTTACGCAATGTTGATCAAAGACCTCAGCGACCGAGACCTACTTGATGAAACTGTTGTACTATGGCTTGGAGAGTTTGGACGAACACCAAGAATTAACAACAATGACGGTAGAGACCACCACCCGAACGGTTGGTCAGCTGTTATTGCTGGTGGGGGAACTCGCGGTGGACAAGTTATCGGAAGCACTAACGAAGATGGAACAAAAGTCGCCAGTGGTGCTGTCGGTGTACCAGACCTTTTCGCTTCGCTCTGCTTCGCTCTCGGCATCGATTATCAGGAAGAGAATATGTCCCGTTCCGGGCGTCCAATACGCGTTGTCAACGAAGGTAGTGTCATAGAGGAACTCTTTGTATAGAAGGAATTACCGTAGCGTGTCTATCGGTGTTGTTGAACATTGTAACGACCAATTCATAGACACTTTACGCTAACAGATACATGCGAGTGATCGCAGGAAAATATAAGGGCAGAAGATTAGCAAGTCCTAAAAGCCTTAAAGTTCGGCCTACTTCTGACAGAGTCAAAGAGTCAATTTTCAGTATCATTCGAAATAAAGTTACAGATGCCAACTTTCTTGATTTGTGTGCCGGAAGCGGGAACATCGGTATTGAGGCACTCAGTCAAGGCGCAAAACAGGTGACTTTTTTAGACGCAGACCTGCAGAGTATCCGATTAATTGAACAGAACCTTGAGAGATGCGGACTGAATAGACAAAATCCACAGATTCATATACTGCGGAGTGATGCAGCAAGAGGAATTGACATCCTATCAAAACAGAGAAAGACTTATGCGTTAATCTATTTTGATCCTCCTTATCACATAGAGATTTACGAACGGTGCATCACACAGATATCGGACGCAAAGATACTTGAAACTAAGGGATTGCTTCTGATTGAACATCATCTCAATACTCAGCTACCCCTTGATATTGGTACGTTAAGATGTGATAGACAGAATAGATACGGTGCGACAAAAATATCTTTCTACCGACATAAGGGTTTTGAAAAGTAGTCCAAGGAAAACGTGCATGAAGAATGAGGATCTATCCATATCACGACGGGGAAAACTTGTCGTCATTGAGCATGAACATTACAACATTGAATATAACCTATCAAAAGGAACATGGAACTATAGCAATAATAAGGGAAAAACTGTTCTGAAGAACGCAATCACACAGATAAGTTTGGATGACGAGACCGTATTAAAGACCAGTGATGCGGGGTTTCGCGAATTCAATATAGATTCTATCCAAAAGGATGCGTTCGGAAGTTATCAGACATTAAGGTTCTCGTATCAGACAGAGGATACGAAGAAAACCGCTGCAAACAATGCGACTGACTCTGGTAAAGTGTCAAAGTCAACCGGTTCTATTAAGGATGGCGTTCGTATACACACATTTCTTACGTGTTACATTGAGCACCCTTATATCCTATTGAAAGTTAGCGTTGAGAACTGTAATGCCGATCCCATCAGTTTATCAAATATAACCCTTATTGATATTTCGACCAAACAAGGGTCGGTGCAATTAGGTAGTCATCCTTCGCAATACCATCTCTATCTGAAGATACCTCCCATATCACCTTGTGCCAGTACACACAGAAAAATCTATGACGGGTTTCAGTTAAACCAAGATAATACCACACAACCCTGTCAAGATGGCATCTTGTATGATGTAGAAAATAAGAATTCGTTCTTATTCGGATTCATTACCGCGGATAAGTGGTGGGCACGGATGCAGATCGGATATCAGGCATCAAAACGCAAAACGCAACAAGGTTTAACGACTTGGGCACTGTATCATGATTGTGAGAACACAACCTGTCAATCAGACGAAGAGGTGTTTTCTGAGATCGGTTATCTTGATTTTTCAGATGACATATCTACATCTTATGATAGGTATACCGAACGTCTCGCTACACAGAACGGTGAACTGCAAAAGTTAACTGATGATGCTAAAGGTGTATTCACAGGGCATACAGAGAAGCAAAAGAGCATTGCCGGTTGGAATATTACATCAGACAGCACACCCGAGAAATTAACAGTTGACACTATTGCTGAACAGATGAAATTTGTCGTCAAAAACCCCTTCTTAACGTCTAATCACGTAGAAAGATCAGATTATATCAATTTAGAATCTGGATGGCAAAAAACACCTGGATATCTTGCACTCAATCCAGATTGCTTTCCTGAAGGCATGGCATCTGTTGTTAATCAGATACACGATTTAGGTTTCAAAGCAGGGATTAGGATAGACCCTTTTTGCATTGAACGAAAATCGGAATTACTACAAAAGCATCCCGAAATCAGTCTAATAACCAAAGACAAAGAAAAAAATGGACAGAAAACTGCGAAGAAAGGGACGCCTATTGAAGTCCATCTGCCAGGAAGAAAGAAAGCTTATGCCATCTTAGATGCTTCACACCCCCAGGCACAGAAACACATCCATCAACTCATGAACCAGTTGATAGATGAATGGGGATTTGACTTGATCAAGATTGATCTATCCAGTTACACAAGCGGGATGATGTCTGTTAGCCATAATATAAGATGGAATGACAACTCACTCACATCAACTGAACTCTACAGACAGGCTGTCCGATTACTTACTGAATCCGCTTCAGATACTGAGAAAGAGGCTATACTTGCGGGTTACAACATCATAGAAAGTGTCAGTATTGGGTGCTTCAACGTCATATTTCCACTGTTGCGTCAGAAGCATGTTGACAGTAGTGAATCGTGGCATCAGCAGAATGGCACAAAACATAGACTGAGTAGATATGCCGGATATCTCAACACTCACAACGGGATGTGGCAGACCGTGTATGGTGATCTATCCGTTGATGAACCGCGTCCAGTAAATGAAGCAATTGTTGAATTGACGGCTGCTGCATTAAGTGGTTCACCTGTATTCTTTGCTAATACACCCGCAACTTTATCTAAAATACGGGCTGAATTAATTGGGAAAGTCTGCCCACTTACAGCAAACGAAGCAACAGTTATTGATATGTACGATGAAACGCTGCCCCAAATCTGGCATCTACCTATAAAAACAGAAGGTGAAACATGGCATCTGTTAGGTGTGTTTAATTGGAAAGACCAACAGGACGATATTCATATCAACTTAGATAAAGTCGGTCTTAGCCCAAATAAAGATTATCTTGTTCATGATTTTTGGATGCGACAATACTTAGGGGTGGTCTCAAAGCATGTGACATTGCAAAATATTATACCACGTTCTGCAAAACTCCTATGTCTACGAGAAGAACAAGCCGTACCTCAGCTGCTTTCCACAGACATGCACTATACACAAGGTAGCATTGAAATTTTATCTGCTGGATGGGATGAACATAGTCAAAGTTTTCTACTTATATGTCAACCACCCCATGAAGCAGAAGGTAGTATATTCATACATGTGCCAGAAGATTTTCTGCCTGTCAGTGTATCTGCTTATGGAAGTGAATACAAATATACTTGGGACAAGCCTATTTATCAAATAATTTTTGGGGCAACAGCTTCATTGGTGCATGCAAGCATAAAATTTACACAGACTTCAGGTGGAACGCAGGATAATACGGTTTCTAAATGATAATGTCTCATTGTAAGGGTGGAAGATTGACCAGGATTTTCAGGATTACAGGATTATACCAGGATAAGAGTGGAAGGGTGGAAGAGGGGAGAATGGAAGGGTGGCATGAAAACGAGAAAACAGGTTGCTGTTGATGCTGTGCTAAGTGCTTCAAAACTATGTCAACGAGTTCAGCAAGAAATGGTATCCTCAGATACTGTTGAGAAGAATGATCGCAGTCCAGTGACGATAGCCGACTATGGATCACAAGCGTTGATCTGTCAGGCGATCAAAGAGACTTATGCTGATGATGTTATCGTTGCTGAAGAAGATGCAGATTCACTCAGGCAGAATCCCGCTCTTGCGGAACGCGTCACCGATTATGTTAATCAATTCGCATCCCTAAATCCACAAGCACACAGTTCATCAGACAAAGTTTGTGAATGGATTGATCAAGGAAAAGGTGAGATTAAGGATCACTTTTGGACACTTGACCCAATTGATGGAACGAAAGGATTCCTGCGCAATAATCAATACGCAATTGCATTAGCCTGGATAGAGAATGGTGAAGTTCAACTCGGTATCTTAGCGTGTCCAAACCTACCACATCAGTTAGATGAAACTGTTTCTAATCGTGGCTGTCTCTTTGTCGCAGTTCGCGGCCAAGGAACCGTTATCTATGATTTAGGAGGAGAAAAGTTGGGTGTATCTAAAGTGTCAGATAATGCAGCACGAATAGCAGAGAGTTATGAATCTGCACACGGGGACAGCATTACGCATGCCAAAATAGCAAAGAAGATCGGACTTCATCAGGAACCCCTAAAGATTGACAGTCAAGCAAAGTATGGTATTGTTGCCAGAGGAGAAGCGTCACTGTACATTCGTCTGCCGAATCCGAAATATCCTGACTATAGAGAATGCATCTGGGACCACGCCGCAGGTATGATTGTCGTAGAAGAGGCAGGGGGAAAAGTTACCGATGCCAATGGCTTACCGTTGAGTTTCGTTAGTGGAAGACGCATGACGAATAATCGTGGCGTAGTTGCTACAAACGGAACTTTACATCCAGAGGTGTTATCAGTAGTTAAAGATGTACATGATTAAAAGTAGTAGGCACACTCCGTGTGCCGTTACAAACTGAA
>CAZURU010000297.1:0-6861 GCA_964623585.1 uncultured bacterium | reverse complement strand
AAATTACCCAAATATTTTCTTTAACTTCATGAGAGTGCCTACTACTATTAAGATAAGAGTATAGTAAATCCCAAAATTGACACTTATAATGGCAATAACTTTACACCCAAATTCAATAAAGTGGACAAGAAGCGTTTTTTGTGGTATCATTAAATAGTTTTATACACATGCGTTATGAATTTAAATAAGGAGTTTGAGTTTTGAATAGATCATCTGCAATGAAACATGTGCGTGCCGATGCGAAAAAACGTGCACGTAATAGACATAGAAAGACTACGCTTAGAACTGCTCTGAAGAATGCAGAAACGGCGTTGGAGGCTGGCGACGTCGAAAATGCTCAACAGTTATGCAAGACGACTGCAAGTTTGTTTGATAGAGCTGCCAGTAAAGGTGTCATCAAAAAGGGTACTGCGAATCGTCAGAAATCACGTATCAGCAGAAAACTGAACGCACTTATAGCCGAGTCTGCTTAGCACAGACAGTTGCGTGTAGGATAATATCTATGAATGCACGCGAAGCTGCATTGACATGTCTGTTAAATCTTAACGAAACTGATACATCAATTGCTGTAGTTGTTGACGATACCTTTTCATCAAATCCGATTAACCCGAGAGAACAACGGTTAGCGAATGCTTTAGTCTATGGGGTTATTCGGTGGCAATACCAATTGGATTGGTTTCTAAGCCACTTTGTTAACCCCCATTTTAAATTAGACATCAAGCACCGTGCCATCTTGAGACTTGGTGCATTTCAGTTATTACATCTTGATGGTATTCCGCCTCATGCTGCGATCAATGAAACTGTCCAGTTAACTAAAAAAGGTAGTAAGACAGCAGGTTTTATAAATGCTGTTCTGAGGAATTTACAACGAAAATTCTCAGAATTGTCCTATCCTTCCATTGAATCACAACCTGTCAAACATATATCATATTCACTATCATATCCGGAATGGTTAGTCAAAGAGTGGATTAACGAACACGGTCTTGTGTGGACAGTGTCATTCTGCAAGTCCAGTAATCAGATAGCACCTTTGACTGTTCGGTTGAATACACTCAGGACTGATAATAAGCATCTCAATGCGTTTTTACACAGATATGGCTTAGAAGCCGTACCTACTCAATTTGCACCAGAAGGAATTACAGTAGAAAAAAAATCAGAGGGATTGCATGAGAACGTTTCAACTACATCAGGAAAAAGTGTTTTTAGGAGATTACTCTCTGAAGGGGATGTATATATCCAAGACGAAAGTGCAATGCTAATTCCACATCTGCTCAATCCTGCTGATATGGACCTGATAGTAGATCTCTGTGCAGCACCCGGTGGAAAAACGACACACCTTGCCAGTTTGATGAAGAATAGTGGTAAAATAGTTGCTTCTGATGTTTCAGATAAGAAGCTGCAATTGTTGACTGAAAACTGCAAACGCCTGGGTGTCAACAGTGTAGAGGTGCGGAGAACTGATATAACACATGATGACCTGAGTTTTGTGCATGCTGCTGATGCTGTTTTGATTGATGCTCCCTGCTCTGGGTTCGGTACACTCAGACGGCATCCCGATATAGTCTGGAATAGGACACCAAAACAACTTATTGGTCTCAGAAACTATCAGTATCGCTTATTAAAGAACGTTGCCCCTCATATAAAACCCGGCGGGGTATTAGTATATAGTACCTGTACGATAGAACCGTCTGAGAATCAAGAAGTCATCCGTCGTTTCTTAAATCGTTTTTCAATGTTTTCTATAGAACCTGCTTCTGAGTTTTTACCGGAACTTCCGAAGAGTATGATTTCATCGGAGGGTTTTCTACAAACATTTCCTCACGAACACGGTATAGACGGCACATTTGCTGCAAGACTTCGCCGCTCTGTTTAGCGCACTATGTTAACATCAAGGCTATATGTCATAACAAACAGAAACCTGTGTAAACCGAAATCTATCGTCTCAGTCATTTCAGAGATTTTAGATGCTGGGGTTAAGGCTATTCAGTTGCGGGAAAAGGATCTTAATGATACGGATTTACTCAGAATAGCACTGCCTATATCGCAATTATGTCAGAGCTACGACGCACATCTATTCATAAACTCGAATGTAAAGATCGCCATTGATGTTGGTGCAGCAGGTCTTCACTTGCCGGATAATGATGTCTCTGTTCAAGAGGTAAGAGAGAAGACGCAGAACGAACTGATGGTAGCATGTTCTACACATAGTAATCTGACTGCTAAAAAACGTGAAGCTGAAGGTGCTGATTTCCTAACCTACAGTCCAATCTATAGGACATGCAGTAAACCCACATACAATGTGTCGGTTGGGTTGTTTAACCTTGAGAAGTTGGTACATCATGTAAACATCCCTGTGTTTGCACTGGGAGGAATCACACCTGACCATGTAGAAGATTGCATTTCTGTGGGTGCATCAGGTGTTGCAGTGATGTCTGGGATAGTATCTCCGACTGATTCGGCACTGCAAGCGAAGGCTTATCTTGAACAGCTACAATAGTGTTGTCATTCAACGAGCAGACTATTGAACAGTGTCCGTGTTTTTTCGGTCCACATCCCGTAGTCTTGAGAGAACTTCTCAACGCTTGAGTTGTCTTCAGTGTCGGTATAACCGAGTCTTCGTGCCAATTGTGCTAATTCGGACTGATGGGCTGGTAGTGCGTCCAATGCTCTGTCATGAACTATCCTTAGTGCGTTTTCGACGCGCCGGAGGAATTTATATGCTTCTGATAGTCCTGAACTCTGTTCCGCTGTCAGGATACCGACTGTGTTAAGTCTGTCAATAGCATCTAATGTGTTCGGTACGCGAACAGATTCTGCATCTGTTCCGTGCCTGAGTTGCAGCGTTTGCACAGCAAATTCGATGTCAACTAACCCGCCATATCCGGATTTGACATCTGTTGATTTCCGCTGTGTACGTGTGGTGCTTCTTCTTCTTCTTTTCGAGATACTTTTTCGTGTTGATTGCTGTTCCTTGCGTTTTCGTGTATGTACGATTTCTGCGACTTCATCTCTTGTAATGGGTCTACTATAGCAGAAGTCGTGTGCAAGTTTTGTATATTGCGTTCCTAATCCGTCAATATCACCTGCGATTACGCGTGCCCGTGTGAGTGCTTGCCGTTCCCAGATTTCTGCAGCAGTGTCGTAATAGTGCTGGTATCCAGCTAACGGTAATGCAATAGCACCCCCATTACCGTACGGACGTAGACGTAGGTCAAGTTCGTATATACTCATACTGTGTGTCCCACCTAACTGGTTTACTAATTCCAATCCCAGTGATGTGAAGTATTCTGAATTGGGTATACCTTCCGTCGTTTCACCGTCTTCTGTATAGACAAACATGATATCCAGATCCGAACTGAAATTGAGGTCACGTCCCCCAAATTTACCCATTGCAATTATTGCGAATGTAACAGGTTTTCCATCATGGGTTTTTGGCATTCCGTGTTCAATTTGCATCTGTGAATCTATCTTAAGGTAGAGAGATTGTAGCATCGCCTCAGCTAAGTCAGAGAGTTCCTCTGTTGTCGTAGGCAGGTCAGATTTCCCCAATATGTTTCTCAATGCTATTCGCCAGATTTCATCGTTTTTATACCTTCTGAGTGCATTCAATAGGTAGGGCTCGGATGTGTTTTGGATTATATGTGAGACTTCATCAAGTTTTTCTTCAAGCGTCTTTTTAGATTCAGTGAAAGTTGGGATTGTCAACAGATCAAAGAGTTCCGGACTTGCTATCAACAGATCTGCCAAGTATAGACTGGAACCGCATAAACTGGTAAGTGCTTCAAGTATGTTTTGCCGTTCTAAGAACATGGTATAGTAGCTGCTTCTTGCTCCGACTTTTTCGGCAAATGCGTCAAAATAACGGAGTGCCATGTCTGGATCAGGTGTTTTGCTAAGACAGTTCAACAGAACGGGTGCCAGTTTAAAGAATGTGCGTCTGACAGATGGGGAGAACTGTTGTCCATCACTCCCGTTTGCGAGGTGTCGCAAGAGTCGTTGTGCGTCACGCGGATTTTCGAAACCGAATTTACTTAATTGCTGCTGTATCTCCTCAGAATCATCTTGACTTAGCAACACTGGAATATCTAACTGATCGGGTTCTTGTACATCCATGACTTTCTCAAAGATGCGCCGGACTTCAGAGGTATGTTCATTGTATTCTTGGCGAAATGCGTCGAGAGGTTCGTCCATATACCCTAATGTTTTTGCTAACTGTATCTCTTCATTCTCCTTTGCCGGAATTGCGTAACGTTGTTGGTCGGCTTCGATCTGTATAGCATTTTCTACCTTTCTGAGAAACTTATAAGCATTGATTAGGGTATCAGCATCGTTATGATTCAACAGTTCATTTGACTTTAACGATTCCAGTGTTTCTAATGTATTTTGTGTACACAGTGTTTTGAGTCGTCCTCCATGTATCATTTGCAGGCACTGAATAGTAAATTCAATGTCTCGTATTCCTCCGGGGCCGAGTTTAACGTGCTTGTCAATATCCATTTTCTCATTAACGATTCGTTGTTCAATCCGTTTTTTTGTTTTCCTGATATCAACCTTTATTTCGTTCAATGTCACCCCATCTAAATAGCGTTGATAGACGAAAGGATGTATCATGCGAATAAATTCATCTCCAAATTCCAGGTCTCCTGCGACGGGTCGTGCTTTAATGAGAGCTTGCCGTTCCCATAGGTCTCCCCATCCTTCGTAATAACTTTCATAACTTTCCATTGATCTGATTATAACGCCGGCACTACTTTCGGGTCGCAATCGTATATCTACGCGAAAGACATACCCATCAGAGGTAACTTCACTCATTGCGTTTATAATGAACTCACACAATCGTGCGTAGTATTCACTGTTGTCAACCCCTTTATCAGTTTTCCCTTCGTCGTCGTATACAAATATTAGATCAATATCGGAGCTAAAGTTCAGTTCATATCCTCCGAATTTCCCCATGGCTATAATAGCAAAACGGCACATTTCAGAACCTTCTTCATTCCGTGGTGTACCCAACTTAGGTATGACGACTTGGTCTTGTCCAATTTCGTAGCAGTGTTGTAACGTAGCTTCCGCTAAGTTACTCATCTCCAGTGTGGTTGTTTCAACATCTGAAGTATTTAATAGGTCTCGAATTGCGATTCTAAGCGTTTCGCGTCTTTTATAGCGTCTGATAATCCGAAGTTTTTGGTTAATGTCATTGAACCGATTGAGTGTTCTTGCAAGTTCAGCATACATGGATTGACCTGTTTTCTTGTTTTCCATTACGTTTGCATCAATGACATCGTATAGATAGATTGGATTCCGTATCAAGATTTCAGACAAGTAAGTAGATGCACCAAAAGTATGCGTTATTGTAGGCATTAGAAAAGGTGCATCATGCACTAGTTTATATAGCCAGCTGCGACTGAATGTCACCACAGCGAATCGTGAAAAGTTGTTTAGTGCTGCAACTGGATTTGGTGCGTTAATGCAGGCATTTATCAGAGGAATGGCAATGTGAGCAAAAGCGGACTGTGTGTATGGATCATCTGTCGTCAGCTCAATGAGATTACGGTATAATGCGTTTTCATCAAAATCGCATCCATTTTCATTAGCGTTTGATAGAATCTGATGAATTTCTTCCTTTAGTTGTTGTGGTAGTGGGAGTTGTGTGTAGTCCATCGCATTTTCTATAAGTTCCATAGTTTAATTTCATTATAGCATAATCACTTTGAATGTGCAATTCGTTTTTGATTTACCCCAGTTTTTTGTAGAACAGGACTTATAATGAGAGATCGTTGATAGATAATCTAAAAAAGTACTAAAGAATTTCTTGTTAGATGTATCTATGCTATGGAAGATGACGGTAGTGATTTACGTAGAATAACGAGTCGAAATCGCTATGATCGTGTCCCCAAATGGTTTCCTAATGGCAAACAGATAGTATTTGAAAGAGACTGGGGGTATGGTAAGCAAAACACAGGGGATACTTGGCATAGAGAATTTTTTATTATTGATGAGACAGGCATGAACGAACATAGTTTTATGGACAACCATCGTAAAGATATGAATCCTGTTCCTTCTCCTGATGGTCGATATATTCTTTTTAATAGTTCTCGTGATAATAAATATCAGGATATTTATAGTTACGATTTAGTCCGTAAAAAACTAAATCAGCTGACACACAACAACACAGTAGAAGACGGATATTCCTACAAGGCTTCTTGGTCTCCTGATGGTAACAAGGTTGTATATCACGATGTAGGAGATACTATTTGGATAATGGATTCGGATGGAGGTAGAAAAGAACGTATTACGCCTCTTCAGGAAGGGATATATTCCTTCAGCATGAAGGGGATACATACCTTCATCGAGGATATATTCGTTGGTCGCCTTCTGGCAAATATATTATGTACTATGAAATAGAAAACTCTGTTGTAAATGAGAATGAGCCTGTCAAGGTCATAGCAAATCAAATTGTTATTCATAATATTTTTACAGACAGACGTACCCTACATAAATTACCGAAAGAAGCGATAATTGATGGGACCGCATGGATGGGGGATGATAGGTCTGTGCTGTTTTCATACAGTGAACAAGATGATGCACCACGTAATATTTATCGGTATGATCTGAATAGTCGTAAGATGACACAACTTACCGATTTTCCATTAGGTCATGCTTATTTTCCACATTGGGTTGAAGGCTCGCTTGCAGTATCACAACAGGATAAATTGACAACCTGCTGGGGAAGTTTAAAACAGAAGTAAAATAGCATACATTTACCATTAGTTCACATTCTTCTTAAAAATGTTACGAAGTTCATAATGATAGACACTCACACAGAAAATGAGGAGGTTAAAAGAATTATTATGACAGGTGCAG
>CAZURU010000296.1:296-6900 GCA_964623585.1 uncultured bacterium | reverse complement strand
TGATCCTATAATATCATAGCGTTTCTCCTTTCAAAATCTTACCGTACGGTAAGAAATATCTTACCAATGTATTTGTCAAGTCAAAAATGAAAATAAATTAGAATCTGACGATAGAGCTTCTAAGTTTTCTTAAGTTTACACATATAGGGTTTTGCTTCGCTCTACCCGACCTACAATATAGCACTTGACAAAGCAATAGTTTAGTTTAGTCTGTGTAGGACGACATGACCATCGTCCTACAAGTTGAATTTGCCCAGTTTAGTAGTTTTGTCTGACAAAGTTCATGTTCTTTGCTGCTGATGCGATGTGGTCATCTTTGCCTGGTGTTTCCAAAACGAACCAACTATCGTATCCGATTGCATGTGCGGCTTCAAAGACAGCGGTGAAGTCAACATCGCCTTCTCCAGCGTGGTTTCCTCCTGTATCCTTTATGTGCATTTGGACGATTGATTTGCCTAAGTTTCGTATTTCTGCTGGTGAATCGAAGCCGAGACCTGTTGCGTTACCCATATCGTAATAGACGCCGACATGTTTTGAACCGACTTGATCAATTATCTGTTGATGTTGTGCAGCAGAGAGTGTGGATTCAATTGCAAGATAGACGTCTTCATTTTCAGCCGTTTCTGCGGCTGCCTTTAGTCCATCAAGGAAACGTGGTGCGGTGATATGTTCATCTTGTATTTGCCCACCACCGAAGAACGGAACGAGGATGACATTTGATCCTAATTTGGGGCATGTTTCAGCGAGATATTGTAGTTTTGCGATCCCTTCAGTGCGGATACTATCGGTTGGATGCATGAAGGAATATGCGGTAAAACCTCCTGGTGAAAGTGATGATACTTCAATATCCGCTTCTTCTGCGAGCTTATTTACCGTGTCAATACCGTTTTCTTGCCAGAGTGTATGTTCTCGGTAATTTACACCCATACATAGTTCAATTCCATCAAAACCGATTTCTTTAGCCTTCTTAAACTTTTCTTCGAACGGAACGGGTATCATTCCATCTCTAATACCTACTTTCATATTGCTCCTCCTGTAAGGTTGATTCTGAATTTTGACATGTTTTAAATTTTAACATGTTTTATTGGAGATTTTCAAATAGAATTTCGTATGTTGAAGATTTAGGATAGAAATGCCATTAATAAATTTTTTCAGTTTACTTTTCGGTGTAATTTGTTCTGTCTGTATTTCCTCCATACTTCAATGCGTAGATGAGGAGATTTGTCATGAACCGATAGACATCTGGTGAACGTCTCAATCGTAGCATTGTTCTACTTTCAATTTCTGCTGTCTCCATTGCGCACATGTAATCCTTACGGTTGAAAACGACTGCCAGACGGTTGTCTATTGTTATTCCTTTTTGATATCGGAATTGAGTCGGCTGTGCGTTGTTCTCGTTTCCCCAGAACACATCGCCTCCGGGCGGTGGTTTTGTTAGATGGAAGTGAATGGTATATATTTCGTGATCATGGGGTAGCATCACAAGTGGATACTCAGGAAAGACCTCTTTCAACTCTTCAGCGACAATATGTGCAAACAGTCCGCGAAATCCGCAGTCATCAAAAAATAGCATCCCTCCTTCATCTATGATGTATTTCCGTAGTGCAGCGCGTTCATCGGGTGTAAAACTGTTCTGTATTGGACCGTCTTTTGCGAGCCCACGACCTACGGTAATATCTCTATCATGACCCGTCATAACGATAAGGGGTGCATCTAATATTTTCGGGTCTGTTATTGGCAAAGCACCTCCTTCGAAGCTCATGTCGACACGAATTGCTGTCCGTTTATCCATCCATTTCATTAACGCGGGTAGAGCAGTTGGGTCTTGCCACCAATCAGAGAGTGTATGTTTAAGTCTAATAATTCGTATATGTCCTCGTATTTCGTCTCCTGTTCCTGCTAAAATCGCTCCTAATGTACCTTGCGGCAGCATAACGGGGTTTTGCAGATTGGTATTTAGGTCATAAGTCAGGTTTCCCGGTTGTAATTGACTATCAAGAATGTCATCAAATATGTCAGAGGAGGAAGTAATTGGTTTCGGACTGATAACAGGGATAGGATGTGTTTTCTTTGGTGTTGCAGCGGTAGGGATTGTTGGCACAGCAGTAGATGTTCTCGGAGTCGTCGTAATTGAACGTCTGTCATTTTCTAATTGCGGGTTAGGAGTGAAGGCTTCAGTTGGATCGAATATATCAGTCTTGTATTCTTGCGGGGTAGTTGGATATTGGATACTATTTTCTGTTTTTGGAATTTGATTTGCCTTCGGGATCTGAAATATCTTATGGCTTTCTGTTTGTCGAGTAGTGGGAAGTATAGCGGTTCTGTGTTGTCGCCGCACTGTATTGCTGACTGGTTCGGGTTTGACAAACTTCACATCTATTACCTTTTCATCTGATGACAGGTAGTGATCAGATATAAAGAGCGCGATAATGGCAGCGAAGAGGATGTGTAGGATTAGTGAAATGATTGCAGCGTGAAAACGTCTATTTTTCATTTTTACCGGTCTTGAGGCACTATTGCATGTATGTCAAAAAAGTGTTGCAATGGTGATATATTTGGAGCATAATGTGTTTATATTCATGTAGTGTGACATTTCCTGAAGCAATAACTATTCTAACACTTGTTTGTGAATTGCTGCAAGAACTTCTGTGTCTTTCAGATTGACAAGAAGAAATGTCATTTGAAAATTGGAAGATTGTGAGAATAGAAGGCTGGAAGAACAACCTTAATTAGTGTGGATCTATGCTTGTTTAGACTGGATTGGTTGTGTTTTCCATCGGTTGTGAATCCATAGCCACTGTTCAGGATGTTTTCTTATGTAACTTTCCAGTTCTTTCATAAGTTGTGCTGTGTATGATTCTATGTCCTTTTCAACGTTTTCTGATGATTTCAGGTGGATGGGTGGTGATATGTAGACGTGGTGTTTGTCATCTGGTTGCCGTATGTCTAATGAGAAGAGTATAGGTGCATCTGTTTTTAATGCGATGGTTACAGGTGCTCGTGAGGAAGATGCAGGTTTTCCAAAGAATTCAATGAAAATACCTTGATCCCCAGCATTCTGGTCAGCAAAGAACCCAACTGCTTCATTGTTCTTTAAGGATCGTAACGTTGCTCGAATTGCGTTTTGTCTCGGAATTATCTTTAGACTCAAATGTTCGCGTATTTGCCACAGATAGGCATTCAATCGTTCGTATTTCAGTGGGAATGCGATTGCTTTTGCTTGATTAGGGATAAGGGCACCATAAACCCAAGATAACAGTTCCCAGTTACCAAAGTGTGGCAGAAAGACAATTGCCCCTTTACCGTAAGTCAATGCTTCTTTTATGTTTTCTGATCCGTAAACAGTGACCTCATTCCAGATATTTTTACTGTTCAGTTTTTTGAAACGTAGGAATTCAATGAAGGTTTTGCCGAAATTGACGAAACTACCTATACAGATTCTTTCTCGCTCCCTTGCATCAATACAATCCCCGAATGCAATCTGTATGTTCTTGAGTGCAATTTCCCTGCGTTGTTTGAGGGTTCGATATAGTATCTTTCCAAGTGTTGAACCGAATAACATTGCCGATTTTTTAGGGATAATACGACAAAACCAACTAAGACATACAACTGTGTGAAAGGCAATTGTATCTATAAATCTGTTACGCATAGAATTCCTACTGAGGGTGAGATGTATGAATGTATACGATGTTTGTCATTAAGTATAACACACTGGGCTTGTACTTGCAATTTACAGGTCTGCGGGTCTGTGGTTTTAGATCTTGATAGAAAACCGTAAACTATGATAGTATATAAGTAGATATGGAGGTATATGAATGACAGAAACGATTAGAACTGACTATTGGTTTATTGTGGGATTTTCGTCAATATCTTGGGCATTCTGCTCCATCAATAATCCTGCGATTCCGTAGATACCCCCAATTATCAATAGGATACCTATACTGCTTATACCACGTCTTATCCAGACAGGTGGTATGAATTGCGATATGTCAAACAGTGAAAGTGGTTGTAGCAATCTTGAAAACCCAATATTTACGTAGAAAGCTCCGTAAGCAATAAGACACATTTCGCTAAGTAACTGTTGTCTGATCGGGTTGACAGATAACCTGAAAGGGTTAATAAGGTAATCACCTGAAAAAATCAGTGTCAATCCGACCAAAAAGAATGTAATGAGTGTTACTATGGGATAGGCGGATTGATGTAGGAAGATCGCCAGTAGTATACTGACGACTCCCAAAATTACACTTATAATACCCTGGAAAATTTGAACGCTTCTGCTCTGTTCTATCATCAAAGTTCTGATTTACACTCCATATTTTAAAAGAAATACATTGCAGTTATAGAGAGAAGGGGTCCAAACTTAAATGCATCGCTTTCTTGATAGTTCGTACCTGTCAGGACATCTTCGTCATCATACATTGTCTGCTGATGTAATGGTAACATCAGTGCAATAGATAGTGGAATATTCAGCGGTGTAGTAATCGTAGAGCTAAAGGATGCCATTCCGAAAGTCAGACCCGTATTTATATCTAATTCACCATCCCAATATGCATAGCTCTGATAAAATCCAAGATAACCTGCTTGGACCGCAAGCCAATCATTCAATCTATAGTTCAGTCCAACCGTATAGGTCAGTTCTCTGGAACCGCGATATGTTTTAGTGTTTTCATATAACGGGAACTTAACGCGAAGACTTGTTTGGGTAGCTAAGCCTCTATAGATTGGAAAACTATAGTGTATATCACCGACAGGATTGAATGTACCTGTTCCGAATTGAAGATGTAGATGTTCAAGTCCTTGGTCTCCGAGGGTCCAAGGGTTTTTTTCCGTTTTACCAAATGGGATTGTTGAACCTATACGTCCCATGAGGAAGTCGTTTTCTTTAAAGACTCCTCGGATATAGTGTCCAACAAAAACGTCCGCATCTGCGATTCCTGTGTAAGTCTCGTTACGATGATGGATATAACCATTAAGCTTTATGGCATTCCACTGTTCTTCAGTGACGGGATCAATTTTCTCTACACTTGCTTCCTGTATTTTAGTTTCATACGGTAGATTAACCTCCAGAATCCATCGAGGTGTAAAGTAATATTTGATTCCGATGTCAGTACGATATATGTTTAGATTAACGTGATGTCTATGATTAGGTACTTTCTGTACTACTTGTTCAGCATTTGGGAAGATTCCCTCATCCTCAAAGTGTCCTCCTTGGGCATCAAACCATCGCATCGTGCTAATTGCTATTTGGAATTTCTTGTTTTCTGAAGCCAGACCGACTTCACCTATCCCACCGCGTGGAATTACGGGATTGCTTCATGCGCCTCAACTTTCTTGTGCGACAACGTCATAGCCCCATCCAAAAAGTAGAAGATGTAAAGAGAGTATCAGTGCGGTGGTGATTATTCTGTTTTTCATTTTTGTTTACTCCTTTGGTTATGTCAGTTAGTAATTAATTTTGTCAGTTTTGAGGTTTAACCACTCCATTTCTTCATCGGTTAGTGTGAGTTTTAATGCCCCAAGTGAAGACTCCATCTCTTCTAAGTTTGCGGGTCCTATGATTGGAAATATTGGAAAAGGGAGATGAAGGCAATAAGCGAGTGAAACTTGAATAGCAGAAAATCCGTATCCTGAGCCCAGTTTTTTCGCCCGTTCAAATCTTTCAAAGTTATCATCATTGTAATAGACTCGTACCATATTGCTGTCAGAGCGGTTTTCAGGTGTAAATGCTCCGCTAAAAAACCCACGTGCTTGTGAAGACCAGGGCATCAGTGGAAACTGCGTATTTTTATGCCACTGACGCGCTTTATCGTCAACAATGACACAACCACCCCAGATTGGTTCTTTCTGAACAGCAAGGCTTATGTTATTGCTGCATGCGACAAAACCGTGTAGGCCGTTTTCTGATGCATATCTGTTTGCTGCATCAATCCGTGCGGGTTTCCAGTTAGAGGCAGCGATTGCTCGGATACGTCCTTTATGAATCTCCTCGTTTAGGTAATCAATAATTGTGCTGACTGGCACAGATGTGTCATCTCTATGGAGCATATAAAGGTCAATGTACTCTGTGTTAAGTCTTTTCAGATTCTCGTCAAGGTCTTGCTTTACATACTCAGGCGACACTCTATTTGGAATTCCGCCGTGAGGGTGTCCTCCTTTGTCTATAAGAAAGACGTCATTTCGGTTTTTGCGTTCTTGCATCCACTGTCCGATTAACCTTTCACTATTGCCGCCACCGTATATATGTGCAGTATCAAGTGCATTTCCACCTTTCTCAAAGAAGGTATCAAGCATTTTTGTGTCATGTTGGTATGAGTCAGGTGAATACATCATAGTTCCCAGGATCAATTGTGATATTTCCCTATCAACTCCTGGAATATTCATAAGCTTCATTAAGTCTGTTCCTTCTTTCATGTTATGGTACTTTTCATGTTTTTATTCTACCAAGAAGTGTCAATGTTACCACTTATACAATATTAGATTATATCACATTTCTTTACTCAGTTCAATGCTGAATTTTTATGGGTGTGTAAAGTTTTTGTCACTATAGATGTCAATTTAGTGAATAACGTAGTGTGTTTGATACACCTTTCGCCCCTCTGGGGCT
>CAZURU010000296.1:0-286 GCA_964623585.1 uncultured bacterium | reverse complement strand
GAAAATCACATATCAGCACCAGCGGTGCGGAAGGTGTATAGAGAACGTATCCCACGTAAACCCAAGCACCAGCGGTGCGAAAGGTATGAGGATAGAATTGGTTTTATATATAACCCGACAAGAAGCGGGAATATCCTTAAATTGACGTTTATGGTGTTTGTAGAAAGATAGCACAATCAAGGATGAATGTGCTACAGCAATATCAAACTTTTTGCTGGGCAGAGTAGGGTAATGTAGGATGACTGTGTTTGTAGAAAGAAGCACAATCAAGGATGAATGTGCTACA
>CAZURU010000295.1:0-6911 GCA_964623585.1 uncultured bacterium | reverse complement strand
ATGAAAAATTCCAAGTTCGGCATCCGCAATGAACGGCTTCATTGGTTTTTAAACGAAATCCGCAAAGACAGTCTACTGAATTTGGTTGGTGTGCACTGTCATCTGGGTTCTACAATCAAGAAGGTGCGTATCTTCCGAGATGCGACTGAAGTGATGATTGGCTTCATTCGCGCGATTGAAGCGGAAGGTTTTTCGTTGCGTTACCTGAACATCGGTGGCGGACTGGGCATTGATTATGAACGTACAGGTGAAGAGATTCCGACTCCACCCGATCTCATTGATTCTATCCGTGACTTACTCCCTGAGGACATCACGCTCATTATTGAGCCGGGTCGCTCGCTTGTCGGTAATACCTCCGTTTTTGTTAATCGCGTTATCGGTGTTAAAACGAATGGGAACAAGCATTTTATCGTCACTGATGGAAGCATGTCGGAGCTGATCCGTCCGAGCCTCTACGATACCTATCAACATATCGAGTTTATCGAGCCTGTAGATGGCAAGTCTGAAATGTATGATGTCGTCGGTCCTGTTTGTGAATCCGCAGACTTCTTGGGCAAAGCGCGTTCATTACCGACCCCTCATGAAGGAGCAGGACTTGTTGTTTGCGATGCGGGTGCGTATTGTCACGCCATGAGCTCTAACTATAATCTGAAGATGACTCCGCCAGAGTATCTTGTTGATGGTGATAATCTCACCTGTATCCGCCGCGTTGAGACACTGGAGGATTATCTGCGGTTGTTTGATGTGTAGCACCGGGAAAATCACGATTCATAACACTTAAATTTTTAAATTTTGTCCCTAAGTTCTATTAAATGAAGACTTGAGCGTTTGGGTTTCTCTGCTATTATAGGCGATTTTTCTATACCTGTTTAGTTGCTACCTGTGAATTTGCAACAAAACCTAAACGATAGGAAAGAACAATACCTATGAGATATAACAGAAATTTTTTGTTTTTTTTATTCGCTTTGGTGTTTCTGTTGGCGTGTACATCAGTTTCGCAGCAGATTATGGATACAGAGATTTCTCAGAAGATTGCCGAAAAAGGAAGAAACTCCACAGTACTCTTGGTTTCTATGGGGACCGATCACAATATTCAAACTGGTAGCGGCTTTTTTATAACACCTAACTGGATTGTTACCAATATCCACGTCGTTGCCGGTGTTACAAATGTCTTCGCGATTGGGGTAGATACTGTTCACAACATTGAAAGTGTCACAGGGTATTATGCAGAACACGACCTGGTTATTCTCAAGGTATCAGGTAAAGGAAAGCCTCTTCCTATTGGGAAAGCACAAATAGGTGAATCGGTTATTGCCATAGGTTATCCTGGTGGAGGGTTTGAGATGACCGAAGGCACCATCCATACAGTATGGAATAAAGGTAAGCAACTACGATTAAAAGCCAAACTTGTTTCAGGTAATAGTGGAGGTCCCGTCTTAAACAATAAAGGTGAAGTCGTAGGAGTGGCAACTTCTGGGTATACACTCGACGATAATAATACCTCAGACTTTGGTTATGCTAGTTCCTCAAAAGCAATTATGGCATTGCTCAAGCATGCGGAGAAAGATATCCATTTGTCGCAGTGGCAAAATGGAAGGCGTGTACGCGCTTATGCCTACGAAAATTGGGCATCTAAAAAAATAGAAAGTCATGACTACGATGAAGCAATTGTCGGTTTAGATAAAGCTATTGAGTTATACCCCAATTTTGCTGTAGCCTACATGCGACGGGGCCGGGCGAAGGCATTTAGTGGTCTATATAATGAAGCAATTAAAGACTTTGATGAAGTTATCAAACGAAACCCTGAGTACGATCAAGTTTATGGCAATAATGGATTGACGAAGTACTTACGCAGGCAAGATAGAGACTATCAAGCAGCAACTGAAGATTTTAAAAGAGCTATCAACTTAAACGGTGATCTTGCTCCAGCCTATCTCGGGTTGGGCAACGTGAAGCGAAAAAGTGGCGATCCTAAAGGGGCGATTGAAGCGTATAGCAAAGCCATTAATAAAGCTCCTAAATATGCAGAAGCCTATTTACAACTTGGCACAACCAAATATATTACTTCTGATTATGTAGGGGCAATTGAGGCTTACAACACAGCTATTAATCATCTAAAACCAGCGGAAGCGGATGCTGATGTTTATCTTAACCTGGGCAATGCAAAATGGAAAAGTAGTGATGCTGAAGGGGCACTTGAAGCGTATAATAAAGCTATTGATTTAAAACCAGATTTTGTTAAAGCTTACTCTCAAAGACTAAATTTAGTAAAAACATTGCTAGATCTTAAAGTTGTTCAAGAAAATCCCAAGGTAAAAAAGAGTCTATCAGAGAGAGCAGTTTCAGATAAGGCTGCTATCTTCTACCATCAAGGTAAAATAGATTTCAATAGCAAGAAGTATAACATAGCTATTGAAAATTTTAGTACAGTTATTAGGTTAAATCCGGACTTTGCTGATGCCTATTATAACCGAGCACTCGCAAAGGCAGAACTTAATGACTATGACTCGGCAATTGAGGATTATACCAGGGCTACCGAAAGAAAGTCGGATTTTACCGATGCTTATTATAACCGAGGCAATGCATACCGACTTCGAGGCAAGGAGGGCGACTATCAAGCGGCAATCAAAGACTATATTGAGGCTATTAGGTTAAATCCGGACTTTGCTGATGCCTATTATAACCGAGCACTCACAAACGACGCATTGGGTCAAGATAAAACTGCTAAACGCGATTTTGCCACTGCCTACTATTATTCGGGGATAGCCGATTATAAACGTCAGAAATATCAAGCAGCAATTAAGAACTTTAACAAGGTTATTGAGTTAAATTCAAAGTCTGCTAATGTCTATAATTATCGTGGGTTGGCAAAGCAAAGCCTTGCTCATCTAAAAGCTCAGCTAAGGGATTTAGACGGAGCACAGAGATTTTATGAAGAAGCACTTAAAGATTTTGATACACTCATTAGATTAAACCCAGAACATCACCTAGCCTACTACCAAAATAGTGGCTGGACGAAGTACCAACTTGGTGTAGATCTTAGTGACGACGGTTCCTATAAAGCAGCAATTGAGGACTTCACCGAGGTCATCAAACAAAACCCGGATTATGCCGAAGCCCATAACCGACGCGGTTTGTCGCGGTACATGCTTGGCTGCACGAAGGTGAATCACGGAAATTCAAAAGAAGCAAAGCATCACTATAATTTAGCACTTGAAGACTTTAAGAAAGCTAATAAGTTGGATTTTGATAATGCTTCATATTACGGTTGTCTAGGACTTGCAAACGCAGCCCTTGGCAAAGCGAAAGTGGCGATAGAAGCTTTTAAAAAATGTAAGAACTTACGCAATTTTGAAGATAACTGAAGGGTTAGAGAGTTGATGTTGTCCGTGATCATTCAATAAACTTTGTTTGAGTTCATAATCGTTTTACCAAGTACGCAGGCCACGTACTTAAAAAAACCGATAAAAGAGACTTGAAAGATGAGGTTTATCAGATATTCCACGTTTATTTTTTTGCTGACCGCAGTTATGTGTATCGCAAATGGCTTTGCCCAAGATTCACCTAAAACTATTAAGGTGGACAGTGCGGTAAATGACATAAAATACTCACCAGTTTAAATTCTACAAATCCGATATAGTAGACGGAGGAAAATGTCTAACATGAATGAGAATATAGTGGGAAAACCTATACCTAAACTAAAGTTTTGGTTTTTAATATTTGTTATTGTTGCGTCAGGAGTTGTGCTTATCTTGATGGGACTATATCTTCCCCATGGTGTTCCAATTCTGATCGGAATCATTACAGTCTTTGCTGCTTTTCCTCTGCCATCCTGGTATCAGAAACGTTGTCGTGATTACGAGGATTACCTTCGAGAGCAAGAAGATTACCTTCGGCAGCAGCTTCAAGAACGAGAGAATTACTATAGGGAGCAGGCACGTCTTTATGAAGGTATTCGTAGAATTGTGAATACTGCTAATCAGCGGATTCAAGAGATGCGTGAAAATCTAAGAACAGCAACACAAGCACTGGATGAAGCAGAGAATCATTTTAACCGTACAGCCTATAATCCATTCTGGGACGAAATTGAAAAGGCATCGTCAGCACTAGGATGTTTCTCCGAAAACTTAGCTGAGCAGTCTTCCAGTTTGGAGGACTATTTATGGAAGGTACGCCACTATCATGGAGTTGCTCCAAACTTCCCTGGAACAATTCGGGCACTTCCGAGACTTCATAGAGACGGGCGTTTGCTTGCAAATCGGATGTCAAAACTCGTTTACAAAGCACAACGGAACTTTGAATTCTCAAATATTTATGAACACCGCCAAACACGCAGAATCCTTGTCGCTGGATTTAGAAACCTCGCTGGTATTCTTAGGGGGGTAGGGAATCAGATAAGCAACCATATAGAAGAACTCAATGCTACGGTGGAAGTCTATAACGAGGAAATGGCTGCTTTAATGGAAAACGCATTGGCACAGCATCAAGAGAGGCACAACGAGACGTGGATACAGCATGAACTGCATCAGATCGAAACCATGCATGCAAATTTACAACAAATTGAGCTGGGAGAAGCAACATTGGAAACACTTGATGATATTTACAATTATCTAGCAGAAGATACAGAAGACACTGATATGTAGATTACCATGGAACAGACTGTAAAGCGTGTCAAATTGCACTGAATATTAACGGGATAAGGAGATAGTTATGAAAAAAGTTGTCGTGGTACTTTTAGTCATTTGTCTTTTCGCTATTGGAGGGTATTTCCTTATTACTACCACAAGAATCTTGAAGCAACAGGAACCAGCAAAACAGTCCCGTGTCAAACCTGTGAAAGTGAAGCAGAAAACCGAGACACCCTCCCGTATCAAACCTGTGAAAGTGAAGCAAAAGCCCGCAATCCCATCCAGATATGATTTAGCCATCAGACGCAAACGCAAATGGGAAAACGATTGGAAAAAAAAAGGATTTAAAGTGCTAAGTGTAACAGCGTCACAAAATTGGTTAGATCAACACAAACCCAACATCGGTGAATTTACCGTTCCAGGTGAGAACCCCATTGTGATGATTGATCGGGTCATGATAACTCGCGATCTGGATAGGAATCTACGGGTGCTTTTACCTTTAACTGTTACGAATCCGCCCCAAAATGGAGCACTGCAAAACGAATTGACTCAAGAGGAAATCGACAAAACAAAAAAATAAAAACGTGGCTAAAAAAAAATGGTTATACGGTGACGAATGCCTCCATCACGAATTCAAATAATGGTGACATATCAGTAGCACCTAATTTGGGGGCAACCGCTTCCGATGGCAAAGTTAAGATAGAAAATATGGGAAATCGTAAAGTTAAAGTGTCTGTAACAAATGTTGGATCCGCAATCTTTATTTATGACGATAGTGAACTTCATCCATCCCAATAACGACTCATGAAAAGCAAATGAACGGGGTGAGTCTGTTGCAAGTGGTGTCTATTTCTATATGCTCAAAGCAGGAGATTTTACTGCCACGCGGAAGATGTTGATACGGAAATAGGGTTCTGTTTGTTGTCCATGACTTTAAGGCAGGAGGTTCGTTTGGGAAACCTCCTGCCTTTTTTGGCAATTCGATGCGGTTAGGAATGCAGGTCGCATTTGGGCGAGTACGCCGCAAAAACCGCACCTACCGGCTACAATCGTTCCTCCAAAAATGCGATTCCAGTTTCCAGGTTGATTTCGTGTCCACCTTGAAAATGGTCTAAGACCAACTGATCTTGGTGTCCTGCGGCTGCATAAATTTTCTCCAGATGTGCGAACGCTGCTAATGCATCCGCTTGAATAAAACACATATCGTCCGAACCGATTTGCGCCATACACGCCCGTGGTGCGATGAGTCCTGCCACATCAGCGATGTCGCCTGCCTTCCGTAGCCCGAACATAAACTGTGAACCACATGTGTTGCCGCGTCCTCGGTCATTGAGTGCGTCTGTGATTGTGCTGAGATAACAGACGATGACCGCTGCCTTGACGCGTTGGTCCAAAGCAGAGATGTAGGTTGTCATCGTGCCACCGAAGGAACAACCCATGCATCCTAAACGCCTACTATTGACTTCAGGTCTCGACTGGAGATAGTCCAAACATCGCTGTCCATCGGAGATGTTCAGTCGCAGGAGTTGGTATCCGAAGTATCCGAAAGCGAGATAGGCGACGTTGCATCCGTCTCGACTTGGTCGTCGGACCCATTCATCACGGTCCTTCCGCTCACCGAAACACCGCCAATCCGGTGCAAGTGTTACAAACCCGCGTTTGGTTAATTCAACGGCATACTGTTTTTGATAGTCCTCCACAACGCCGACCGCGCCATCTTTACCGATACCGTGTCCGTGTGCGCAGAGGACTGCGGGTGCGGGATTCTGTGCATCTGTGCCATCTGGAATTAAGATGTATGCTGGAATAGAAGAAAACGGGTCGGGGTTAAAGATAATTTTCTCCCGCGTGTAGCCATCAAGTTGTGTATGTTCCAAGGTTTCGACCTCCAACGGCAAGGGTTCCGGTGTCGGTCCGAGGTCTTTAACGAGATTGCGTCGGAATCTCGTCCGCCATTCTTCCCAATCTCGCTTGCTTGTGCCTTTAAAGTGAAGAGGTGGTGTCGCTTTCAGAAGTTGTTCAACACCTCGCTCTGCTGTTAAAAAACGTTGTACCGCCATAACGGTCTCCTCTCATAGTTACCTATAATTGCATCATTCGCGTATCGTCCAAGATTTTCAACTCTTTATCTATACCGCAAATGAAATAAAAAGTCAAGTTTTTATTGCGAGAGCAGCCAGAATTATTTGGTTTTCAGTTACAAAGGTTACCATTTTTTCCAAAATATAACGAGCACAGCGTGCTTCTACAGAAGAAAGTATATCCCTATATGAAGTAAATTTT
>CAZURU010000294.1:1557-6932 GCA_964623585.1 uncultured bacterium | reverse complement strand
TCCGGGTAATGGGTTCATGCTTATTATACCATTTATTTATGGGACAATACACTAGTGTACAGTATGGAAAACTGCCGAAGGGACTATTGCGAACAATAGACTTAATCGCTTTTGCTACACATGATCTATTCAATTTTATTATGCCCTGTTTCAGAAGGCAGGCCATGAAGCAGGTAGTATGGCACTGTCCGGTTAACCTATAAAACTTAACAGTACCCTATAGCTTCCTATCTGGGGTAAATTACACCAATAATAATCGATGTCGGGAGATTCCGGTGACAGAAGAGCAAAAGCAAAAACTGGAGCGGCAACTCTGGAATATTGCCAATGAATTGCGTGGCAAGATGGATGCCGATGAATTTCGCGACTATATCCTTGGGTTTGTTTTCTATAAATACCTTTCAGAAAAACAGCATATCTACGCCAACAGACTGCTCGAAACGGAACTTATAAAGGATTACACGGATGTTATCGAAGACGACGATATTGAAGCTATCAGAGAAGAATCCTTAATCAAACTGGGTTACTTTTTGCGACCAGATGAGTTGTTTTCTGCCATCAGCGCAAAAGGTAATGCCAACACCGAAGAGAAAAGCAATTTCATCCTGGAAGACTTACAAACCATCCTCAACAGTGTTGAGCAAAGTACGATGGGAACCGAGAGTGAGGATGATTTCAACAAACTCTTTGAGGACCTTGATCTAGCCAGTACCAAGCTGGGACGCACACCGGGCGCGCGTAACAGCCTTATCGCGAAAGTATTGGCCCACCTGGACAAGATTGACTTCAAACTGGAAGAGGCCGATTCCGACATACTTGGGGATGCCTATGAATACCTGATTGGTCAATTTGCCTCCGGCGCCGGTAAGAAGGCAGGGGAATTTTATACCCCTCAACAGGTATCAAAAATACTCGCCAAAATCGTTACCTTGGGGAAAAAGCGCATCAAGAGCGCCTATGATCCGACTTGCGGCTCAGGTTCATTGTTATTACGCATTGCCAAGGAGTCGGAAGTGGGTGAGTTTTTCGGCCAGGAGTTAAACCGCACGACTTACAACCTGGCTCGCATGAACATGATCTTGCATGGCGTGCATTTCAGCCGCTTTGACATTAAACAGGAAGATACTCTCGAACATCCACAACATTCGGATTTACGGTTTGAGGCCGTAGTCGCAAATCCACCTTTCTCGGCAAAATGGAAGGGCAAGGATAACCCGTTGAATGAAACCGATGACCGGTTCAGCCAATACGGCAGACTTGCTCCCGGCACCAAGGCCGATTTTGCCTTTGTCCAGCACATGATTTACCAGATGGCAGAAAGTGCTACCATGGCCGTGGTATTACCACACGGCGTCTTATTCAGAGGCGCTGCGGAGGAACTGATCCGTAAGCACATCATCAAGGAACTGAATTACCTCGATGCCGTGATCGGCCTGTCTCCCAACCTGTTTTACGGTACAAGCATCCCGGCTTGTATCCTGATTATAAAAAAATGCCGGGTGGATGATGACAATATTCTGTTTATCGATGCTTCCCGGCATTTCGAGAAAGCCGGCAACCAGAACGTACTGACCGATGCCCACGTCGATAAAATCATCGAAGCTTATCGAAAACGGGAAGACATCGATAAATACGCTCACATCGCCAGCCTTGATGAAGTGGCTGGGAATGATTACAACCTCAATATTCCCCGCTATGTTGATACTTTTGAGGAAGAAGAGCCTGTTGATATAGAAGTCGTCGTCAAGGATTTGAAATCACTTGAAGATGATATAAATGAAACAGATAAAACCATTGCCCAGTTTTGTAAGGAACTAGGAATCGAAAGTCCGATTTGATTAACGGAATTGACATGACAGTAACACAACAAAAAAAAGTTCCAACTTTGAGGTTTCCTGAATTTAGTGGAGAGTGGAAATCTCTTACTTTGCTTGAGTTAAGCATAAATGGATTTAATAACGGAGTATTTAATAATCCCCAAAGTGTTGGGAGCGGTTATAAATTGATTAACGTTAAAGATATGTATAAAGGAGACCAGATTGAACTAAATACTCTTACATTGTTAGACATACCTCAAGAAGAATTTGAAAAAAATAAAGTTGTTTACGGGGATGTGTTTTTTACCCGATCATCTTTAGTTAAACAAGGTATTGCATATTCAAATGTATTTTTAAACGACGATAAAGACGTAACCTATGATGGGCATTTAATAAAGATGTCGCCGAATCAATCTGTTATTAAGCCCATTTTTTTAGTTAATGCACTAAAGACAAATTCAGCCAGGAGGCAATTGGTATCCCGTGGCAAAACTACGACCATGACAACAATAGGACAAGAGGATATTGCGTCAGTTTGCATTTTATTAGGTTCACTTGAAGAGCAACAAAAAATCGCTGTATTTTTATCCTCGGTTGGTACCAGAATCGAGCAATTGGGTAAGAAAAAAGCCCTATTGGAACAGTACAAAAAAGGCATGATGCAAAAACTTTTCAGCCAGGAAATCCGGTTCAAGAATGATGCGGGAAATGATTATCCAGGTTGGGAGAAGGTCAAATTCAGTAGTCTGTATTCATTCCAACCCACTAATTCATTTTCGAGGGATAGATTAAATTACAAAGATGGGAGTGTCCGAAATATCCATTACGGTGATATTCATACAAAATACAGGTCTGGGTTTGAACTGGACAAAGAAAATGTGCCATTTTTGGAAACCGGTATAGACCTCAGTAAGGTATCAGAAGCCAGTTATTGCAAGGAGGGTGACTTGGTGATAGCCGATGCATCAGAAGACTATAGCGCTATCGGCAAGACAATTGAGTTATTGAATTTGAATGGTGAGCAGGTTTTAGCCGGATTACATACAATATTAGCGCGGCTTAATACGGATAGAGTTCACGTAGGTTATGGCGCATACGTAATGGCCTGCTATACCGTAAAACTGCAAATCATGAGAATGGCACATGGCACAAAAGTATTGGGAATTTCAGCAGGCAGAATGGGTAAACTTGAGTTGCCTCTCCCAAGCAGAGAAGAACAACAAAAAATCGCCGATTTTCTCTCCGCCATCGACCTGAAGATAGAACTGGTTGCGGCCCAGATAGAACAAACCCGGTCATTCAAAAAAGGATTGCTGCAACAGATGTTCATTTAGCTCTCACGGACCGAACATGCCGACGCAATCCGAACAAATCCTCGAAAATAGCCTCATAACCCAACTGGAAACCCTGGGTTTTGAGAGTGTGTGGATAGATAACGAGGATGCCCTGATTGCCAATCTCAAAGGACAGTTGGAAAAGCATAACAAGGTCAACCTGTCAGATGCTGAATTCAAACAGGTATTGAATAAACTTGCGTGGGGCAACATTTTCGAGAAAGCCAAAATTCTCCGTGACAAGGTCGATTACGTTAAGGACAACGGCGACGTGGGTTATATCGACCTCATCGATCAGGTGATGTGGTGCAAGAATGAATACCAGGTGACGCACCAGATCACCATGAAGGGAAAATACACCAATCGTTATGACGTGACCCTCCTGGTGAATGGTCTTCCCCTGGTACAAGTGGAACTGAAACGTCGCGGCCTGGAACTGAAAGAAGCGTTTAACCAAACCAACCGCTATCATCGTCATTCGTTCGCCGCCGGGTATGGCATCTTTGGATATGTCCAGTTGTTCGTAATCAGTAACGGGGTCAATACCAAATATTATGCCAATAATCCCGTTGATAAACGGGATTTCAAACAAACCTTTTACTGGGCAGATAAAGATAATAAAAAAATCACGCAACTGCACGAATTTGCCGATGTGTTTCTGGAAAAGTGTCAGCTATCCAAGCTGATCACCAGGTACGTGGTAATGAACGAGAGCAGCGAGATGTTGATGGTGCTACGCCCCTATCAATATTATGCGGTAGAAGGCATCGTTGAACGGGTAAGGAATTCCGAAAAATACGGTTATATCTGGCACACCACCGGCTCCGGCAAAACCCTCACTTCCTTTAAAACCGCACAAATTCTCACCCAGTCGCCACAGGTGTATAAGGTGGTATTTGTGGTAGACAGGAAGGACCTGGACTACCAGACCATCAGGGAATTTAACAGTTTCAGGGAGAATAGCGTGGATGCCACCAACAATACCCGTGATCTGGTGAAACAGTTTGCTGATGACACGTCCTTGATTGTGACTACCCTGCAAAAACTGAATGCTGCAATCAGCAAGAGCCGGCACTTGAAAGTCATGGATACCGTGCAAGAGAAGCGCATGGTATTTATCTTCGATGAATGTCACCGCAGCCAGTTTGGCGACACCCATAAGCGAATCAAGGAATATTTTCGCAATGTACAGATGTTCGGCTTTACCGGCACACCCATATTTGCAAAAAATTCCTCTACCAATGTGCAAGGAAAACGGACCACGAAAGACTTGTTCGGTGAATGCCTGCACAAGTACGTGATTACCGATGCAATCCGTGATGAAAATGTACTCAAGTTTTCAATTGAATATATCAACACGGTTAAACAAAAAGACGGAGTAGTGGATATTGATGTGGAGGCTATTGACACCGCCGAGGTAATGGAAGCAGACGAACGCCTTGGGGTCATTACTGACTATATTATTCACAACCATGACCGCAAAACCCGCCATCGTGACTTTACCGCAATTTTCTGCGTTTCCAATATTAAGACCTTGATCAAATACTATGAGATATTGAAAAGAAAAAAAGCTGCCGGCCAGCATGACCTGAGAATCGGCACGATCTTCTCTTATCAAGCCAATGAAGACGATAGCGACGCGAATGGTTTCATAGAAACCGATATACCGTTGGAGGGCGTAGGAGACGCTCATGGTCAGTACTTGGTGGAGAACAAGCACAGCCGCGAAAAGCTGGAAGAATATATCAAAGACTATAATGAAATATACAGCACTAATTTCTCCACCGAGAACTTTTACGGCTACTACAAGGACATCGGCAAAAGGGTAAAAGCCCGGCAGGTGGATATATTGCTGGTGGTGAATATGTTCCTGACCGGGTTTAACAGTCCGCCGCTCAATACCATTTTTGTGGATAAGAATCTCAAGTACCACGGCTTGCTACAGGCCTTTTCCCGTACCAACCGGATCCTGGGGCAGAAGAAGTCGCAGGGGAATGTAGTGTGTTTTCGCAACCTGAAAAAAGCCACTGATGAAGCCATCGAATTATTTGCCAATAAAGCCGCGGTTGAGGAGATATTCCTCGAACCCTACGACAAATATCGGGAAAAATTTGCCCAGGCTGTAGATGAGTTACATAAAATCGCGCCCACAGTCGATAGCGTAAATGACCTGGAAACAGAGAAAGACGAACTCAGGTTTATCCAGGCATTCCGCGAGTTGCTC
>CAZURU010000294.1:0-1547 GCA_964623585.1 uncultured bacterium | reverse complement strand
AAAAACGTACTCAACTGTTTTACCGAATTTACTTTCGATGATCTGCCTGTAGATGAACAGGAATTTGAGGACTACAAGAGTAAATACCTTGACCTTTATGACAAGGTGAGGACCAATAACCTGAAGGAAAAAGTCTCTATCCTGGATGACATAGACTTTGAACTGGAGTTGATCCACCGTGATGAAATCAATGTCAGCTACATAATAGCGTTGTTGCGGAATATGCAGGAGGCCAAACCCGCCGAGCAGGAGAAACAGTGCAAAACGATTTTGGGAATCCTGGAAACCGAAATTCAACTACGCAGTAAGAAGGAACTCATAGAGCGGTTTATTGCCGAGCATTTTCCGGCTATCCCCAAAGGTATCGATGTAGGAGAAGTTTTCGATACCTACTGGAAGGAAGAAAAACAGAAGGCCATACAGAAGTTAAGTGAGTCTGAGAGGTTGGATCTGGAAGGCTTGCAGAAGGTCATTGGTGATTACCTGTTTACCGAAAAGACGCCACAGCGGGATGACATCGTCGGAATCATGCGGGAACGCCCCAGACTCAAGGAACGCGGTCCGATTACTGAACGCATAATTGAGAAGATTAAAGTGTTTGTTGAAACATTTATTGATGGGGTAGATTAGGGAGAAACAGTACATTCCCATCAATTACATACCCGGATAGTTCGGCCCTCCCCCGCCTTCCGGCGGCACCCAGACGATGTTCTGGGTGGGGTCCTTGATATCACAGGTTTTACAATGCACGCAGTTCTGGGCGTTGATCTGCAGTCTCGCCTGGTCGTTTTCGGTGACTATTTCGTATACGCCGGCGGGGCAGTAGCGTTGTTCGGGGGCCGCATACAGGCTCAGGTTAGTATCAATCGGAACTTCTTCATCCTTGAGTGTCAGGTGGCAGGGCTGATCTTCTTCATGGTTGGTATTTGAGATGAATACCGAGGACAGTTTGTCAAAGCTCAGGGCCCCGTCCGGTTTCGGATAACTGATTTCCCTGCACTCTGCAGCCGGCTTCAGGCATTCATTATCAGCCTTTCTGTCATGCAGGGTAACCGGCAGTCTGCCGGAAAATATGGACTGATCGACAAAATTAAACGCTGCCCCAAGGTATATTCCGAATTTGTGCAGGGCCGCGCCGAAGTTCCGGGAGCGGTAAATATCGTTATGCGCCCAGGAAGCGCGAAAATTATCGCCGTAGGCAAGCAGGTCATTTCCTGCGGCGCCTTCCGTTTCGAGTTCCTGCATCAGTGTTTCCGCGGCTACCATGCCGGACTTCATAGCGGTGTGCGTCCCCTTGATCTTTGCAAAATTCAGCGTGCCCGCGTCACACCCGACCAGCAGGGCCCCCGGCATGGACATTTTCGGCAATGAATTCAAGCCTCCCTTGGTAATGGACCGGGCGCCGTAGGCCAGGCGCCGGCCGCCGCCCAGGGTAGCGGCAATCACGGGATGGTGCTTGAATCTTTGAAATTCATCAAACGGACTGATGTATGGATTGGAATAATTCAGGTCGATGATCAAGCCCACCACTACCTGGTTCTTATCCA
>CAZURU010000293.1:0-6937 GCA_964623585.1 uncultured bacterium | reverse complement strand
GCAATGATGCACCCGTTACAACCTACACGCCGTTACAAGTTAAACAAGCTGTTGTCGGATATGGAAAAGCAACGAAAAAACAGGTCCAGAAGATGGTGCAAATGCTGCTCAAACTTAATGAACTTCCAAAACCTGATCATGCTGCTGATGCCTTGGCTATAACAATTTGCCACGCGCGATCACACAAACTACGCTCTATTCAGGAAAAACTCATGCAGAACCGTTCATAAATTTCACGACAGCATAAATTTCACGATGGATGTTGAGAGGAACAATACGTTATGATCGCACATATAAAAGGTATTTTATCAGATAAAGATACCAAACGCGTAGTCGTTGACGTAAATGGTATAGGATATTCTGTGGATGTTGCTGAAAGAACATTAACGCGTTTACCTGCTATTGGTGAAGAAGTAACATTCTATACATACTACACACAGAACAGAGACCATGAAATAAAGTTATACGGATTTACATCAAGAGATGCACTGAAGATGTTTGAAATGGCACTTACTGTAACTCGCGTTGGACCCTCACTTGCACAAAATATCCTTACAGTTTTATCCCCATCACAATTCCAAGAAGCTGTCCTAAAAGAAGATATCCGTGTTCTGATGCGGGTCCCCCGCTTAGGAAAAGAACTTGCACAATTAATCATCCTAAAACTGAAGAAAAACATTGCCAAAATCAAATTGGATGAGAAGGTAGAATTAGTCGGAACTGCTGCTACACACCAAGCGGTCATAAATCTTCTGTTGAATCTTCAAGCATCAGAACTTGAGGCAGAAGAAGCATTGAAAAAAGCCATTGAATCTATCGGTGAAGATGCCGACAGGGATGCTTTGGTAAAGGAAGCACTCAGATATATACGCAATTAATCAAGAGAATCTATCAAAGATTTTGCAGAAGCAACTGAACAGCACACGGAGTGGGCATACTACCTTTAAGCACATATTATGACATTGAATTATTTATGCACACACCTCACATATTTAACATCCTTGTGTTAGGAAAACATAATGGATAACTATGATATTCAGGACATTGATGATGATTTTTCCTATAGTCTACGTCCAAAATACCTGAGCGAATTTATCGGACAGGATAAAGTTAAAGAGCAACTCCGAATCCACATCGATGCTGTAAAGAGTCGTAGAAAACAGAAAAATAAGGGAGGAATTAAAACTAAGGATAATGTCTTGGAACATGTACTGCTTGTCGGCCCACCCGGATTAGGGAAAACGACACTTGCTAAAATCATTGCTAATGAATTTGGCACTAATTTCATGCAGATGATCGGCACTGTAATGGAAAGACTTGATGTCGCTTCTAAATTGACCAACATTGAAGAAGGAGATATACTCTTCATTGATGAAATTCATAGGATGAAAGCACCGATACAGGAGTCACTCTATCCTGTTCTTGAAGATTTTGTGTTAGACTTACCCATCGGACAAGGACCAGGATCAGATGTAGTCCAAGTTCCAATAGACCCGTTTACACTTGTCGGGGCAACAACCCGTGAAGGATTGCTTACCGGACCCTTTCGCTCAAGGCTTGGTATCAACATACACCTTGATTACTATACGCCAGAAGATATACAGCAAGCTATCCGGATAAATAGTACCAAGTTGAATATAAAAACTGATGAAGATGCGGAATATGCTATAGCCTTACGAGCACGGGGGACAATGCGAATTGCGAATAAACTCCTACAAAATGTGAGAGACTATGCACAAGTGAGAAGTGGTGGTATCCTTACACTTGAGGTCGTTGAGGAAGCATTGGAATTCTTCGGTATTGATGAAAAAGGTCTAACCAAACAAGATTATGCATACTTTCAGGCACTCATAGATAACTTTGGTGGACGCGCAGGATTAAAAGCATTAGCTGTAGCATTAAGTGAAGATGAAAGAACCATCTCAGAAGTCTATGAACCTTATTATATTAAATTGGGTTTTTTGTCGCTGACTCCGAGTGGACGTGTAGCTGTTGAAGCAGCATACGAATACTTCGGATTTCCAACACACACACAACCAACACTTTTCGATATTTAGTTCTATGTATTCCAATTTTAATCTATAATTTTGCCTCTACCAACATCAATATATGAAACTAACAGACTTTGACTATGAACTCCCACCTGATCAGATCGCACAAGTGCCACTAAAACAGAGAGATGAGTCTAAGCTCATGGTTGTTAATAGACACACAGGAGACTTACAGCATACGCAATTCGCAAAAATTGGGGACTATTTGCCAGAATCAGCCTTGTTAGTCTTAAACGATACGAAAGTTATACCCGCAAGATTAATTGGAAACAAGAGGGAGACAGGTGGTAAAATTGAAGTGCTGCTTGTACAAAAAATAGAAAAAGATGTGTGGGAAGTTCTTGCAAAACCGATGCGAAGTCTAAAAGTTGGCACACAATTGGTTTTTGAAGAAGGCGTTCTATCGGGTGAGGTGATCAAAAAAACGAACAACGGTAAATGTCTGATTGCGTTTAGGTATGTAGGAGAGTTTTACAACCTGCTATCAGAAATTGGATTGATGCCCTTGCCGCCATACATCCGACGGACACCAGATGAAGATGATAAGCTGCGTTATCAGGCTGTCTATGCCTCACAAGAAGGCGCAATCGCAGCACCAACTGCTGGATTACACTTTACACAGGAGCTATTGGAGAAACTGAATAGCAAAGGTATACAGCATACAAAACTAACGCTTCACGTGGGGATCGGTACATTTCAACCCGTGAAAGTAGAAAATATCAAAACACATAAAATGCATGCAGAATATATTAATTTGAAAGATACAGTAGCACAGAAAATAAATAAGGCAAAAGGTACTGGAACAAAAGTTATAGCAATTGGCACAACTGTTGTTAGAGCATTGGAAACAGCAGGTACATCGGGTAACGTTGAAGAGTATAACGGTCAGAGCGAGTTGTTTATCTATCCAGGTTTTCAATTTAAAATAGTAGATGCTTTGGTTACAAACTTCCATCTGCCAAAATCTACACTATTGATGCTTGTAAGTGCTTTTGCTGATTCACAGTTGATAAAAAATGCATATCAAGAAGCATTATACCACAACTACCGTTTTTATAGTTATGGTGATGCTATGTTAATACGTTAAATTCGAGGAGAAACTTATTATGGAGATGTTAGGTATGGTAATTCCCCTTGCATTGTTTGGGGCTATATTCTATTTTCTTCTTTTGCGTCCAGAACAAGCAAAAAGAAAACAACACCAGAATATGCTTGAAAACCTGACGAAGGGAGATGAAATCGTCACAAATGGAGGGCTGCACGGAAAAATACTCGGTATAACAAATGACAAAAAAATCGTTCTGCTGTCTGTCGGTGAAGTTAACAATAACGAGGTCAAGATTCAGATATCGCTTAGTGCGATTGCTTTCTTGAAGAAGGGAGGAGAACTTATTGGAGGGGACCAACCAAAAAAAGATGCTGGAACACCTTTCATCCCTCCTGGTTAACACACCCTTATTGAGGGAGAGGAGTGCGACTTATCATCAGTTGATATAATACCCCTTGACACTCAACCATTTGTGCGCGCGTCTTCTCTGGAATAACAAGTAGGTCGTTATGATGGAGATATGTTTGCATCTGTTTTTCTTCTGTCTGATCAGCGAGTATTGTTGCAGAACCGATTTCATCTTGAAATCTATGAAAACCAACCGCTTCGCCTATCCATTCAGAAGCAGTTCCATTTTCAACGATATGTAGTTGATAATTTGGCGGAGTCTCTATAGGTCCTGATGGATTGATCACGGCCGCAGCGTCATGATGAGATGGCGTCTTGCAAACAGCAATTTCAACGTTTTGAGATTGCGGTAGTATTTCATAAGTAGTGTGATGTGGAATAAAGGCTGTGCAACCTTCAGTTTCAAAAACGGTCTCGCGTGCACCTAAAACCCCGTTTGCCTTATTGCCACTATGACCAACAAGGAGTGTACAACGACCTGTCAATGGTATGAGCACAAGTTCACACGCCCCAGTATGATCGAAATAAGTAGATTCTGTGTGAAGTTTGAGAATACCGAAATGTAGGTTTGGGCTGCCTGACTCGTCAGGTGCTAAAAGGTAGACATACCCTTCAGTAGGTGTATAGTGTATTACCGATAGCATTATGCTGAATTATCTGCCAGTTTCTCAACAAACGATGCCAAAGGTAATCCAACGACGTTGAAATAACATCCATCAATACGTTTTACAAAAGCTGCCCCGCGACCTTGTATACCGTACGCACCTGCTTTATCTTTGGCTTCACCGCTCTGGATGTAATTATCAATTTCATCCGCACAAAGTTCACGAAAACAGACTTTAGTCACTTCAGACCAAGTCGTCTCTGTTTTTTTCTTAACATCAATTAACGCGACCCCAGTAATAACCCTATGCGTTTTGCCGCTTAACCGAGAGAGCATAGATTTTGCATCTTCCCTGTTTTTGGGTTTACCGAGCAGTTCTTTCTTGAACAATACTAACGTATCAGCCCCAATAACGACACCTTCGGTGTAACGTTCTGCAACAACTTTAGCTTTTAACTTCGCTAATTTCTGTGTTACTTTCTCTGGAGATAGATTCTTAACCGGTATCTGTTCATCTATCTCACTGGGAAATATCTCAAATGTTAACCCAATTTGAGATAACAGTGCTGAACGACGAGGTGATGCTGAAGCTAAGATAAGACGTGGGTGATTTACGAATGGCATGGTACTATTTTATTTTAGGCAATACCATTGATCACTGTTTCTCATCTGTATTTGGAGCAATTCAGCATTTATCAGTTCTGAGATACCAGTGTCTATATCTGTTTTAGAAAAACCGACTTTTGCAAGAACTTGATCACGATCTGGTGTGCGAAACCAATGAGGTTCGTCTAAGGATTCCAACTTACCTCTAAATACCTCTAATGCCAAATATAAGCGCATCGTCTGAGCAGAAAGTCCTATAAGTGGATTTATATTTGAATAATATTCAAGACTATGAGTTTGCATTTTCTTATTATCCTATTATTCTAAAGTTTGATATGAGTATTGTGCCTACACTATAGATAACGATTGAAGGCAAAAAGCGGTTACGAAGTCCAGATGTTTATGTCTCCAGTTGGCTATGTCAATATATCTTGTAAACGTTTAAATCGGTACTCAAAAATCTTCTGTAAATCTGGTCGGACAAAGATTTTATCAACAATTTTCCCTCCAAGTACAGCATATTCTACATGATCCATTACCATTGTCCCTTGATCAGTTTCATCAAAAGTGTGCGTATGAATCCAAGCACGATAGGGCCCCTTTCGTTGTTCATCTACGAATTTATGCGGAGGGTTCCATTCTGTAATTTCGCTCTGCCATCTTAACGGTAAACCGCGTAGTTTCAAGCGATAGTCTATTAGGGTCCCAATCTGCATCTCAATTGGGGATGGCGTAAGCACGACTAATTTCATCCTCGGTGGTGTGATTTCTACGAGATTATGTGCATCGGAAAAAAAGGAAAATACTTCATCAATCGGTTTCTCAATCAGCAGTTCAGTTGAAATTGTAAAGGTGTGCATATTTGACTCCATCACTCTAACAAAATGTTTTCATTGATATAACGTGCTATCAGTTCAAACTCTTTCTCTTCCAGGTAAAGACCAATATCGATCATACGATTAATTACCTCAGTCGTCTCCTCTTTTGAAGTCGGAGGATAGTCTATTACATCTTGATATGGATGACATTGCGAACATTTATCCTCAAAGAGTGCTTTCGCCTTCGCTGCGTTGTATGAATCTGCGGTTACAATATTTGTTTCGTCTGTCATTACAGACACGGCGATTTCCGCAGCGGCTTTTGATTCATCCGTTCTCATCTTTTCTACCCGCTGTTGTTTTACCGCATTCTTTATATCGGGTGTAATAGCGATGAGATATGTTGATACACGCCACTCCTCATCAGTTGTTATCGGTTCACCTATGACAGGTTTTATTGCCATACGGTTTACAAGTTTCACCCAATCGGGTGGTGTTCTCGGTTTTGCAAGGATTGTTCGCAAATCGTGGCAGATAACACATTTTCGTTGCAAGACGTGCTGTCCAGCACGCAGCATCCGCTTTGTTGCCAACTGGTCAAGTGGGGCATCGGGTGGTAACCCCGCAGTCTCTATGAGTTGCCGTGTTCTTGCCATACCATCCTCGCTAAATGCTCGTGTTTGGGTTCGCAAGACAGTTTCCCTCAAGGTAAATGGTACTGACAGCCCAATAAGAAGATAAGTGCAGATAAGCAAAGCAACACCAATATACGGCATTGATTCTTCAAAGTGTCTAAAAAACCGAAGAATAGAGATTTTTACCAGTATGAGCACACCTATGGTAATCCCAAGCATTAAGTGAGCCACAGTCCTCGGAGGTAACTCAACCTGATAGTTCCACAATCGTGGCACCATGTGCCACATCATAAAGATATAGAGCAGTGCAAAAGCATAGCCAAGGCAACGATGCAACAGCATCAAGGAACGTGGGGCTGCACTTGTTTTTGTTTCCTTATCAAACGGGTATCCCCACAGTTTAAACATTAAAAAGACAGATGCATTTGCTAAGCCTAAGAATACCAAACCGAATATTGCACTCAATGAAGAAGACATAGTTGTAATTCCTTTCTTTTTGGTTCAGAGTTAAGATGTTCGCATTTAGAGTATATCAATTCCAGCTTGTGTGATAGAGAGTAAAAAACACTACATTGTGCAGGAGAAAGTTTTCGCATTTGTTCTTTGAGTAAAACTGTTATGTTTAGTAATAAAAAAGAAACCGCCAAAAGGATTCTGGTTGGAAAAATTAAAAACTATGTGTGCACATCTCAAGCGATGGTATTGCAGAAATCATAAACAAGTTCTGAAATATGCATCACTGCCGTCACTAAAATAATAACACACTT
>CAZURU010000292.1:0-6960 GCA_964623585.1 uncultured bacterium | reverse complement strand
CAGCAACTTCAGGAGATCGCGTTTCCTGGTATTTTTCACGGTCAATATTCCTTTGCGTGAGTTTAGGATTCAGTTCTCGGAGGACTCTTTCAGAAAACTCGGTTAGGTATTCTTTCGCGCCGTGACCACCCTGTTCCGCCTCAACGATGTTCTCTGTATTCCCTTTCTGATAACGGGCGGCTAATCGTTTGAAAGGTCGGTTTGCTGAGACTTTACTACGACAGTTTTCCCTGAACTGGGCGCGTTTAGTTGCATAATAACAAAAGATTCCGAGACAATCTATGAGTAACCACGCCTCAAGTTCTTGTACTGCCTCAACAAGAAAAACTCTATCAGCATAATTAGGATCATTGACTATCTGATTAATTTGATTTATTAGGGAATTCGGTTGTTGCAATCGTTCATGGTGTGCTATCGGTCCGTCACGGTCAATGATTAAAATAACATAGTCTTCATCTTGAAGCAAATTTCGAATAGCATCCTTGAGTCGCGTAGGGGGTTTAAGTCTGCCAGTAGTGTCAATAGACATCGCTTCAAGTTTCAAAAATTCCTTCAACTTATTTGCCAAACACTTGACTGCTTTGGCATCGTTGTCTGACTCTAAAGTCCAGATTCTTACGCTTGGCATTCAGATGTCCCCTCCATTTCATCTGGGAGGAGTCCGCTATCAAAGACGGCACTACCGATCCCGAAATCTGCAATCCAACCATCAAGTGCTTTCCTTTTACCGCGGTAATCCTCAAGGTTGAGTACTTCTGTGCCGAAACCCTGACGGTTGCGTAACAGTAAAACCCCAAGTGAATCTCCCAAACTTTCTGGATTGAACGCACCAAGCAGTTGTGAACTGTGGGTAGTAATAATGACTTGAGAATATTGTGCAATTTGCTCAAGCACATGTGCAATGTCTGATAGGGCCCCGGGGTGGAGATTACGTTCTGGTTCTTCAATTGCGATGAGCGGTGGCAATTCAGGTTCGTTGAGCAGAGTGTAATATGCTATGAGACGCAGTGTGCCATCAGATGCCCTTTTTAATAACAGTGGTTTTTCATATCCTTCTGAAAGACAAAGTTGACGATCTCCTTCAATTTCACGATGGTCAATTCTGATATTTGTACATTTAGCAAGGGATTCACTCACGTTGTCAAAACTTATCCGATCATTTTCATACCAGAATGATAGTAGATCTGGAAGTGTTGAACCATCATTATCTAACTTTGGGGATTGTGATGATCTTTCTTTTTTTCCTAAAATAATTTGACCTAGATTAGTAACGTGACCCCGCATTATACCCGGTTGAAAGTCATAAAATTCCCACCGCTTAATAAACTCTGTTAAAGTTCGAGTAATTGGTTTACTTCCATAGTCTCCCGCAGACTTCAAAGCAAGTTTATTAGACTTATATATTGTGTCGTTACTACCATCTTCGTCCTGAACCACGCCCTGTCCATTTTCAATTGATATAACTTGAACATTTTTTTGTCTTTGTAGTAATAATTCTTCTGCTACAAAGGGAGACTCTGACTTAGATGAAATTTCAAGTTTGTATTCAGCTAAGGTTGATTCTACTTCAGCTTGTAATTCAAAAGTAATATTGTTAACTTTACCAGCCCATAGGCGGTCTTGAATGAACTCAGTTGGGGGTGGATTTTCAGCAATCGTCATAGTGTTTAGCAGATCTAACGCATTTAAAACATTTGATTTTCCACTGGCATTTGGTCCAACAAGCACAGTCAACGGTTTGAATGGAAGAGTTACATCCCGAAGACTCAGATAGTTTTTGATTTGTATTTTTTCTAAAAACGCTTTCCTTTCAGACACAGTTATTCACCTCCTATTTTCATTGCTGTAATTATATACTATTATGTTGTGTTTATCAATTGAATTATAAACTCAAATTTCAGTCAAATAGGAAATGGATTCCAACCACTCAATAGAGGTATGTTCGTCTTGTTCGATTGCGATTTCTACTGAGCGTTGGCGTGTTTCAGCAGGTCTTATGCGCGCTTGCGTAAGTTCAATAAAAAAGTAAAATGGAATGGACATCCCCGAAAACTTATTGTATAATTTAGATTTTGAAAGTTGGCAAGTTTTACAACAAATATCCCGCCTATCAATTCAGATTGGTTCGCAATCATCTGAAGCATATTTATCTATATCATAGGGAAGAAAATTTACTGGTACAAGAGTTCTACAAACAAAAATAACAGAACGTTTTTTCATTCACTATAGTTTCTGAATTTTCCACTTTTCATGACCTAATATTTTAGAATTTTTGTAGGTATATCATTCCCAACCCTGGAAGTCAAGAAAATTGCTTACAAGACGCAGTACTTAAATAATTTAAGAGGTGATATTATGAGCAAGTCCTCTTGCAACCATATTGTTTCCCAATTCTACTATAGAAACTTCACATCTACTCCCGATAAACCTAAGAATCAGCAAAGGGTTTATACCTTAGACCATAATGGCGTTATTGAAAATATTGAAAAAAGTGGAAGGAAAATTAGATCTATATGTCATGAGATTGGATATAATACTAAACAGCAAGAAGATCATTTTAGACTATTGGAAAGAATTGCAGCCGAATCTATTCTTAGGATAATAGGTGCTGATTTTCACAATATTGACTTGGTAAATGTTCGCGGTTATGTTGCATATTTAATCGCTAATCAGCCATACTTCAGACAAGTGTTGACAAATCATGTAGTAGAGAGTACAAACGCTTTAGAAATCAAAGATGGTATTTATGGAAAAGGTTCTCTCACACTAATTTTTACCAAATTGATAACTGATGAATTAATAACTTGGGAATCCTATATTTACCGTGTTCCGGAAGTAGGACCTAATGAATATCAAGATTTGTTTATTACAAGTGATAATCCTGTTAATACAAACAGAATTGATGCCATTAAAGTGGGTCAAATGCTGATGTATGGGGATGTTGAAAATGCAAGAATAGAAGATGGTAAAAAAGTCGTCAAATATTATTGGGACTTACCAGATCTTTTCATTGAAGAAGATACGTACTATTTACTTCCTTTGAACCCAATAACTGGCTTCTATGTGTATAGAACACCCTCACAGAGAAGCAACTTGATGCAAGATGAAGATGTTGTTCAAAAAACAAATCTAATGCAATTTAGAGGGGCAACTAAATTCGCAATCGGACACGATTGCAAAGTATTGGAAAGAACACACAGATCTTATTTAATCAATAAGGTAGGTTGCAAAATTTGAACGGATAATTATGAAACAGAATTCAACCAATCAATAGCAGCTTGTTCGTCCTGCTCAATAGCAATCTCAACAGCGCGCTTGGTATGTTCCAAAAGGTCTTTGGCACGCTTGCGTAGGCTGAAAGATTCAAGTACCTTTTCTTGAATCTCAATTTGTTTCTTTTCTCTAATTTTGGGGACGACGATCTTACTAAATTCTTCCTTGTTAATAGCAGTAAGGATTGACCCGCTACATCCTTTCTTGAGTTGTAATTGTCCAACAATACTTTTCAATAGCACCAGCAACACTTCAGAATTAAGTACAACTGACTGGACAACGTGAAACCCAGTAGAGCATAAAGCATTATCATATTCCTCTGTAATTAGAGCGATACTTTCCAACGACCCCTCAATAGATGAAACAATAACATCTCCAGCAACCACCTTACGCCGCGCTCTGGTCGGCAAATCCTCTCCTTGCTCTACCATACAGTTTGTTATTTCACCACTACTTCCGATATTAGCAAGTTCAATGTATTTGTATTCCGTTTCAAGTACAGGTTTGAAATTGCTGTCTTTAGAATGTACTTTATTTTTAAGTGTATCCCAACCGCCTGTATAACTTCTGATGGCATTAATAATATCATCATATTTCGGTTGGAAGTAATCTGCATCAATGCGTCCTGCAGATTCAGTGTCGGAAAAGTTTTTGACAAAGGTTAACTGATGCTTCGGTTGCCAATCTGCAAGACCGAGTTCAGAAAGGAGAAGGTCTTGAGCTTCGGTATACCGGACTTTTGATAATTCCTTAAAATTCTTAGCTTGGAGATAGGTTTTTCCAATCAAGGATGGCAAATTATCCCAAACAGGTACCGGAATCTGATATAGAAAGGGTGGAGCAATATGAGGTTGGGCACTACCATATTTACCTCTCTCTATTAATTTTGTGCCATACTTTGTATTGAGAAAAATAGTAAGAAAGAACGGGTTCAAGTTTCCGCTTTGAATGATAAGAGTGTCGGACATTGATATAGCATCACTATTTTCAAGATAGATAGCACATTGACCAACATTTGCACCTGATCGCATTATCAGAATGTTTTTATAGCGTATGGTGTTTTCTTTCAAACGTTCTGCATCCTCTTCTGATATATAAACAGGATTAGATGTTAGATCAATGGATAGTGGGCGAACGTTTTGTCCTCTTAATAACAGAACGCCTTCATTGACATAATTACGTTTTATCTCTTTAGGGTGCCTTATCTTGACTTGAAAATCAATTAGTTTATGTGAACCGATCTCTTCAAGTCGGTGTTGAATTTTCAGATAGTCCGGCTGAAAAAATCCCGCATCAAACCGTATAGAGTGTGAAGAGTTTACTACCGAGGGGTAATTAACGATTGAATACTGTACGTTGGCGTGTCCATCCAGGGCAGCATCTATCACCTTTCATTCAGTACCTTCCCAAAACGACAATTTTTCACTTTTTGCCCACGCAATAAAAGTTTCAGCGATTCCGTCAGGTAATTCGTCGTTGTGGTTGTGTAAGTCGTGTTCTACAATCAGGTGACCGTTTTCGTCTAACTTATACTGTCCATTTTCATTTTGAAGCAACACATAATCGCCAGAGTTATCCTTACCGCCTTTATCGGAAACAGCAAAAAAGATGGGATAGTTCTCAATTTTTAGACAAAGCGGTCCTTTGTCTGGATCATCGTTCCATTTCTGTAGGAACAGCACGCTGGTTTTCGTACCGGTATGGGGTTTAAAAGTATTGTTATCAAGTTCGACTACTGCCAAAATACGCGCACGTTCTGCAATAAACTCACGGATATATTTATCAGATGTGTTATTGAATCTACCCTGCGGTAGCACAATTGCCATTCTGCCACCAGGTTTAATGAAATCTAAATTGCGCTCAATAAATAGAATATCCCTGCCAACTTTGCTTTGTGCCTTGCCATTCCCTTTAAAGCCGAGCGTGTATTGGTGTAGAATACGGTTCTCTTTGATGTCCCCAGCAAATGGCGGATTTGCCATCAAAATATCAAAATTGAATAGTCTGTTTTGGTCTCTTTCCGCTCTTAACGCTTTGAGTCGGTCAAATCCTCTGCCGTAAGTCATTATCCAAAATCTATCTCTCTCAGCCCTGTCTTGCCAACGTTCATAGTCAAGCGTGTTGAGGTGCAAGACGTTGGATTCACCGTCTCCTGCAATGAGGTTCAGTGTTCGTGCTACCCGCACTGTTTTTTCATCAAAGTCAATACCGAATATATTTTCACGAACATACTGCTTGTCGGGTGCGGACATTTCCGCGTTAGTGAAAGGTGTACCGGTAACTTGAAAAAAGGTATGCACTGGAAAACCGCAACTGCCGGCGGCGGTGTCAATCATATATTCGCCACGTTTCGGGTTGAGCATCTTGACGCACATATCAATCACGTGTCGTGGTGTGAAGTATTGCCCTTTTTCACCTTTGGCATCCTTACTCACAAGATACTCAAACGCTTCATCCACAATCTGTAGATTGGAATTAAACAACTTAATATCCTGCAAACTGGAGACACAGACTGCCAGGTGGCTGTCAGAAAGTTTAAATGTTGAACCTTCGGAGAAAACGCCAGTCCACTGGTTTTTGGCATCGTCAAAAAGGTGTTGAATTTTGCTTTTCAGTTCGGCATCTGTTTGCCCAGTGTTTCTAAACTCCATCGCGCGTTCCATATCGTCATCTGGTATCGCTTCAACCACTTTCTTGATAGTCTCATAATCTGCACCTTTGGAACCGTAAAGCTCAGTGGATTCCTGAACAACTGTGTTGATTTCTCGCCTTAAAATGCGGTTTATATACTCTTTGTCAGAACGGCTTTCAAATTCGTCATAGAGTTTGGTAAAGATGAGTTTGAAAACCTCTTCAAAGACATCTGCGCCAGCGTTTGCCAGCACCTCATCCTCTAATTCCAGAATAATATCTTTTAGCGATTTTCGCTCCGCCGCGAGTTTATCCTTGATAATGAGGTCTTTGAGAGTAAACCGTTCGTTCAGGATATCAGCAAGGGTTTGGTCAGCGTTAGGAATGTCAGTAATTTCTTCAAAATAATTCGGATCTTTTCGGTGGTAGTGTGAAATCTGCTGCCCGTTTGTCCATACGGCGATGGGCGCACCTGTCGCGTTGCAGTAGGAACGGAGTTGTTCTTTACCGTCTTGGAGTTTCGGCTTTTTTACCTCAATGATAATATAAGGTGTATCAGGTCGGTCTTTGTCAAGGATTACGATATCAGCACGTTTCTTGTCTTTACCGAAGTTCACAGAATGTTCAAACCGAACGCGATCTGTGTCGTAACGATATTGTTTTAAAATCCGTGCTGCATAGAGTTGACGGATAACTTCCTCTGGCTTTAATTGAACTACCTTTCTCCGAATGGGACAATATATGTGAGGTTTCTCATTACCTTGGACCTTTTCGCGTAAAACCTGGACTTCGGTGTTATTAAATAGAACAAGGCGATAGTTGCTGTCTTTGAGGATAGTTTGAAGGATGTCGTGTTGTGTCATTATATTTCTCCATTTTGTGTTTTAGGTTAGATTCTGCCATGATAGAGTATAGTTGTCAAGAGGAAATCTTGCATAACCTTTTCCTTTAGCACTGTGTAGAACAAGAATTTCTGATTGAATAGACATTATAATGAATTCATAACAGGAGTTTCATAGTGCCAGGGTCTAAAGTTTAGTCTGAAGTTGTGTAAAC
>CAZURU010000291.1:0-6988 GCA_964623585.1 uncultured bacterium | reverse complement strand
GGATAGGAAGCAGAAGTTGAAAGGTAAATACACGCATCGTGTTGCTGAACTGATGGCAACGAGCTTGCCATCAGGACTAAATACAACACTATGAACCTCCGCCTTATGACCGATGAGATTATGCAGCTGTTTGCCATTTGTAACGTCCCAGAGCTTCACGCTGCCGAATCCACTACTGGCAAGTAGTTTACCATCAGGATTAAACGAAATACTATTGTAACTTTACATCTGTACCTAAATATATTACAATAGATATATGTTATATATGTACTTCCGATATGTTTATGATTTAAAGTGTTGAAAATGCTATTATACACAATGTATAGATAAGCAAACACATCAGAAACCAAACTTCTAACCAAAAAATGAATAATTTCAATCTATTTTAACTTTTAACTTGACAAATACATTTATTTATATTACAATTAGTAGTTGTTATATATACACATACCAATAGTTTATGTAAAAGGTGTTCACAATGCTATTCTACAAAATGTCCAGAAATAATCATAATACCAGCAAAAATCCAATATTTTCATGTTAATTGAAATGGTATTAGAAGAAATTAAGGAACAAGGTAAGCAACAAAGTAGCAGTAGAATATTGGTTGTTGACACAAGTAAATAAAACAAAAACCATAATATGACCAAAGGAGATTCAAGATGCAGACATTTTTCCAAAATTCGTTTACCAATAAAATGGAAGAAGATACACAGAACGGTGAGGAGGTAGTTGATCAAGACCAACCAGAGTCTGAACACTCCGCTGAAACAACAGAACCAACTAATACAGAACCTGACGAAGAGAACATAGACAAAGAAAACATAAAATCTGATACATCGGATGACACCCAAAAAACAGATGCAATTGAAACGCCTCCTGAAGAAACAGATCCATCTGTTCCAGAACCTGATTCTCAACCTGATGAACCACCAATACCAGATAAAGAAGAACAGGTTAATGAAACATCCGAGGTAGACAACACATCGGAATCTAATGGAGAAACAGAAGAATCTCCTCAGGCAAAGGACGAAAATTCAAATGAAATTGACCAAACAACTGATGCTGAACAGACGGACGTCACACAGGACACGACAGAAGAACCAAATATAGCAGAAGTTTATGAAGTGTCAGATGTTGAAGAAGCAACCGTAATAGAAGATAAATCCGATACGGACGAAAAAACAGACAAAGTTGAGAATAAAGCAGACGAAGTTGAAGATATAACAGAACCATCTGAACCACAAATCCAGTTTTCTCTCGGTGAAAGTGAAGAATTGTACGATTTTGTGGCTACGTTCAAGGAAAGTGAATGCACTGGATCGGAAAATATTTCGGTCAACACGGCAGATTCATCCGGAGGCATTACAAAACCTGCTATTCTTGAACATCCACCTTCAGATGGCGCGTCGCGTATCATATATGAAATAGATTTACCTTCAACCGAAGAAAACCAGAATCTCCTCCTATTTTTCAACACTGGTCTAAGAGACGGGGTTGTATTTGATGATCCGCAGAGACTACCTGGCGGCGTCAAATTCTCTATTGAGATCGCTGGTGAAAAGTTTTTTGAGGATATATCAACAGAATGTCAATGGACACCAAATAGCATAGATATTACACGCTTTGCTGGACAGAAAGTTCAGATTGTCTTTATAACTGAATGCAATGTTGAGGGAAATAGCAACTACGCATGGGGACTGTGGGGACACCCAAAACTACTCAAACTCACAAAACCTGATGGACAACAGGAACATCCCTCAGTAATCCAAACTGGTCTTGCCTTTGCCACTTTGTCTGAAGATCGCACCGCTGTGATCGAATTCAATACTGAAAAATTGACACCTGCACACAAAATTGTTGCTAATATCCAACAGGAATTGGAAATACAACCTACCGAAATAACGCTTTATATAGCACAACCGAAATTAGAAATCGTCAGTGTAGGAACAACTGCAGCAGTCGTCAGTACGGGAGAAGCGTTTGAAGTCCAATGCACAATAAAAAACATCGGCGCAGGAACGCTCATAGCAGACGGTAAGACACGTCTAAGTATTAGAGATATTAAGTTACGTCGGGGTAGATCATCACAAAACTTGAAATCACTCGCTCCAGGCGATACTACAACCCTTGTTTGGTACGCACGCGGTGTTTCACGACCCACCACCCTCAAATTTAACGTCTCACTCAAATCACGTCACGTAAATGGCACAGGGAAAAAAGAAGGAAACATTAAAATTCGTCCAGCCGTACCGAAACTTGAAGCACAAGTAGAAACCGAATTACATACCTATATGCATAGAGAACATGTGGTCATCGGGAATAAGTATCTCAGAGTCGTTCTTGTCCATAGTGGTGACAAAATTAAATCCATCAATAGGACATCTAAAAAGAACATACCAGAAAAACATGAAACGGGATACGAGTTTTACGCAATTTATGTGGCAAAAGGAAGCACATATCAGCAGGTCGCAACATCAAAAATGATGGCAATGGCAACTTACATCTCAGATGGAACCAAGCATAACCTACAATTCGTTCCCGATAACGTACAAGTGTCTGGGAATAATCTTGGAGAATCAATCGTCCGCTTATCTGGTGAACACGAAGACGCAGACGGCGTTACCTGGAAACTACAACTACAATTTATTCTTGCGGAGGAAGCAAAACGAATCAAAGCAACCTACAATCTGCAAGTTGATCGTGAACGAGAACTTTTGACATTCCGTGGAACAGAAATATATGCTGGACACAAAAGTACTCGTGAAAAGAAGACTGCAGCTCTATTCCCCGGTTTAGAATTCCTTCAAGAAGACGAACCTTCATCTAATACACGGGATGCAGCACCACCCATAAACAATAGGTTAGTTCCACATCCATATAGAATCACTATTCCTATAATGGCTGTTGAAATGCAAAAGTCTGTAATCGGTATCGCTTGGAATCCATTGAAAACTTGGGACGGAAATGAACAGAATGTGTCCGCAATATTTGCTTCCCCCAACTGGCACGATCATCAGAGAAACCATCTGATGGGAATCTTTCTTCCGACCGTACCAAATTGGGTCAATGAAAACGACCGTGTCGCCGAAAAACCGTATCAGATTTCACCTGAACGTCCAATCTCACTTGAATGTGAAATAATTGTTGATGGGAATGCCTCAATTCTTGATGCAATTTCACATTGGACTTCTGCTTACGGAACGCCTGAACCACTTGAACCACCAAGAGATGATGTTGAGGAGATTGAACTCTCCCGGCACGGTTTTATGCACACTGTCTGGGATACAGAAAAATCGCAATCAAGACACTGTGTAGATTGGGAATCACAAAATGAACCGAGTTTCGCAACTTTGCTCTGGTACGATCACCTCGTAACACAATCTGAAGAAGTGAAACACAGAGTATTTGAAATAGCTAAAAAAACGATTGAAGATTGTGGTATCAGGGGTTTAGCAGGACGTGGGTCCTGCCATATCCTCGGAGGAGAATTTCCATTCTATTATGGGCACTTAGATGCAGCACTAAAACACTATCAAGACGAAATACAACCGCTACTTGAAACACAAGCAAAAGACGGTAGTTGGGGTTTCCATCCCAAAACCGAAAGAACGAAAAGTCTTGGAAAAGCAGAAGATGTTGTTATCGGCACATGTGCAGCGAATGCACATAAACTCCTCAGACATGCACGCATCACACGACACAATACCTCACTTGATGCCGGTAGAAAAGCACTCTCTTTTATGGACCGATTTTCTGTTCCACGCGGCGCACAAACCTGGGAATGTCCCTTGTATCAACCAGATCTCCTCGCAGCCGCACATGCAGTTGGAGCTTATGTGGAGGCACACCAAATAACCGGAAATAAATCCTATCTGAGACGCGCAGAATACTGGGCTAACGCAGGACTCCCATTTCTATATCATTGGCATCTACCAGATCGTCCAGGAATGCTCTATGCTTCAATACCTGTTTTTGGAACAACATTTTACACACACTCATGGTTCGGGGTCCCAGTTCAATGGAACGGGTTAGTCTATGCATACTATCTACAACGGCTCAATCAATACGCAAATGACGATAAATGGCAGAAAATCGCTGAAGGCATTACCACCAGTGCAATGTATCAACAGTGGACAGATGGTGAACTAAAAGGAACATATCCAGATGGATTCTACGGATACTGCACTGAAGGTAAAGGCCCACATCTTAATCCAGAGGATATTATGGTCAATGTCTATACTTTACGAGGTCTAGATCCGGACGTTAAGACCGTGATTACAGGTTCTATCCATCTCAGCTCTGGAGCAATACCTGATGAAGTTTCAACTTCGCGAAACGGAACACTAAATTGGACCCTGAATTATGCTGAAAATCAAATAAGTCATACACTAATTGCAGGATACGAAAAACATCCAACTTCAATCACCGCAAACACAACCAAAAGTCATGACACTGACAATTCAGAGTTTGAAATACCACAAGTTGACTCTTTAGATGAAGTCACATCAGGATGGAAATATATGTCAGAAATAGATACAATCCTACTTAAGCAGATACATACCACGACTGACATGCAGTTTAGACTACAAAAATAGTCTTGAATTATTTAATGAATTCTCGTAAAGTGTTAAAATCACTATAAAAAAGTATAAATTTTGTTCGAACCTTATACATCAATAAATTTAAATAAAAGGGTCAGCACACCCTTAGGAGGAACCATGAAAGCTAAAAAAATAGTTTCAATAACTTATGCTTTAGTTATGATATCAGTCATTGCTTATGCTATATTTGCTACACATGTAATAGCGCAAGATGATGGAGTAGGTGCAGAAGATACTGCAATCATAGCACAAAATGATGGAGCTGGTGCAGAAGATACTGTATTATTCGATTGGAAGAGCATTACCCGAGATATGATTTTGATGGCAATCTATAGCATTGTCGGATTAATCATCCTCATGATCGGATATAAGGTATTTGATATCGCGACACCTTATGATCTCAACCGACAAATCGCAGAAGAAAACAACGTAGCCGCAGGAGTTGCAGTTGCAGGAGTCCTTGTTTCACTCGGTCTTATCGTTGCCGCTGCTATGGGGTAATCGTTTTCACACTATGTAACAGATGTCACCGAGATTGAACACGGTGGAACCGAAGTGATACCCGGTTCCCACCTATACGGTGCATCTCCGCCAAACCCAATTCAAGGAACAGAGTGGGAAAACAAAGTCCAATACAACCTCGGCAAAGCAGGAAGTGTCATCATGTTCAACAATCAAGTCTGGCATCGCGGCGGTCCCAATCAGAGCCAACGCACACGCTACATTACGCAAATAACCTACGCTCGCCGACTCGTAGGACATAAATTCTATCCGTTCATGAATTACAATATACCCAAATCGGTGTATCAAGACGCAAATCCACGCCTACGTCAACTATTAGGATTTCTCAAACACGGTGCCTACGGTTAGAATCATATAAGTGAGAAAAATGAAAGCAATAGCATTCACCAAACAAGGCGAAATTGACGTACTACAGTATCAAGAAGTTCCCACACCTTCCCTTGGTACAAATGAAATCCTCGTCAAAGTTAAAGCAGGTGCCGTAAACTACCTTGACATCCACGCACGTCGCAACCGACCCGAAATAAAAGAGAAACTTGAAAAAACAGGAAAACCACACATCTTAGGCTCCGACATCGCAGGTGAGATCGCAGATATATCTGGAACATATCCACATCTCACTATCAGACAACGCGTACTTCTCGCACCATGCATTCCATGTGGTGTCTGTAGCGACTGCATCAGTGGCTATGAGAATTTGTGTGATACACAACAGTTACTCGGTTTTCAGACCGACGGTGGATACGCAGAATATGTCAAAGCACCTGCCAAAAACGCAATCCCTATTGACGATACGCTATCTTATCCCGAAGCGTCTGCTCTTCCAATTGCATATCTCACCGCATGGCACATGCTAATAACCCGTGCACAACTCCGAGCTGGGGAAGATATATTAATCCTTGGCGCAGGAGGAAGTGTCGGCAGCGCAGGATTACAGATAGCCAAACTTGTTGGAGCACGCATATTCGCAACAGCAAGCACAAATGAAAAATTAATACGCGCAAAAGAACACGGTGCTGACTTCACCATAAACTATGCCAATGTAGACTTTTCAGAAGCGATACTTGAGAAAACAAACGGACGGGGTGTGGATGTCGTATTAGAACATGTCGGCACTGCAACATGGGAAAACAGTATTAAAAGTCTTGCAAAAAACGGAAGACTTGTCTCTTGTGGCGTCACAACTGGAAATATCGGTGAAATCAACATCCGAAAGATGTATCAGAAGCAGCTCACACTCATGGGATCCGCATTAGGCACAACAGCAGAACTCAGAACCTTAGTCCATCTGGCAGAACAAGGTAAGTTAGGTCCCATTATAGACAAAACATTACCTTTAGATCAGGCTGCTAAAGCACATAGACTGCTGGAGTCGCGTAAGAATTTTGGAAAAGTATGTCTTATACCAAATTAACAGGATTTAACTTTATGGTCAGGTTAAGAATACGAACCAACCCCTGAAAAATGAAATAAATCCCATCAATTTGGCATAAGGTGTTGAGAAGTTTTTTTGAAAACTTCAATTGTTGAAATCGTAAGAAATTAGAGAAACCCCAATGTGTGTCAGGTTTTGCTCTTCCTGTTGCAAGTGCATTATTATGCAGTTTATCTACTGCCTCTAATAAGCGTTCCCTCATTTCTGTAAGCAGCGCGTTTGGAACGTAGAGGTATCCCTGCTTCTCAAAATGATCTCGTTCTTTATCTGTTAATAAGTGAGAAAAGCATTCTCTGTTCATAATTTTAAGACTGAACGCTTCTGGCAATTAATGTGTTTTTATGGTATCCTTAAACTATCACATTTTTGGAGTAATACCATTTCTAAATCAAAATGCCTCTTTACTGTAGCACATTCTGTTAGATTG
>CAZURU010000290.1:0-7019 GCA_964623585.1 uncultured bacterium | reverse complement strand
CCCATTTTAATTGCCAATAGCTGGTAAAAAAATAAAACGCCGAAGAGAGATGTCCACCAAAACAGGGTAATCACAATGTGGATTTGACCTGTTCTGGTAGATAATAGCATAAATCACCCGTCATCTATGCAAAACTGATAGTAAAGGATGATTGGGGTGAACCTCCTGCATTATCCACTAAAGTGGGATAAATCCAAACGCCTCCAAAAGCAACCTTTGGGATTATCATTTTTATAGGTTGTATTTTCACATTGGAAAGAAAAATGAAAGCGAAAGTAAAGAAAATCAATCATATATTCGATGGCTTAAAAGATGAAAAATCGAATGAAAATAGCAAGAAACTCTACAAAGAGTTAAAACAGATTTGCAAAGATTTAAAAATCTCGGTGGAATCAGAGAGCATCGAAGGGCTTTCTAAGGCTTTGTTCAGTGATGGTCTTGATGATTTAAAAAAGAAAGGTGTTGTTGCTCACAGCCTTATTTTTTTATCCCGAGAACCGGATCTAATTTGGTCATATGAAGATTTCAGGATCAATTTATTTTCTTATTACGATGATCAGATATCTTCAAACGTATACAAAATTTTGCAGTTGGAGCAAAATACGGGTAACCATTTGAAATTAGAAAAGTTGCGTGATATTGATCAGAAGTTTCGGAAAAGCTTTATAGATTTAGTTGATACTATCATCAGCTTGCAAACTGCGGTTAGGGTTCGCCAGTCGTATATGAAAAACCTTCGACATCCGTTAAATAAAATATTTCTAGATGCTTTCGTCAGATCCCCGCTTATAACCGAAGAACGGATCGGAGAATTTTTCGACAGTGTTCAAAATTACGAAAGTTCTAGTCCTGTAGATAAAGTTGAGGCTTACCAAAAATTTAAGCAAATTTATGACCGATATATTGGGGATATGGGAAAACAGATTAACGACGTCACAAAAATCTGTATTCAGGATCCCTTGCAAAAAATTTGGGATCTGATCGAGAAAGACTTTGATTCAAATGATGCTATTAAGAAGACTCAGGTCACTATTGCTGAAGTTCCTCGCAAATATCCCTTCCATCTACCTGGCCGAGACCTATCCCTAAAACTTCGTGTAACGAATAAGGGGCCTGGGCACGCATTCGATGTTCAAGTGGATTTGAGTGATATTGAGGGCTTTACCCAGGAGACTAAGTCTGTATCCTTAGGTACGATTCCGCCGGGCTCATCAGAAATAGTATTTAAAGGCACTACTCTGCCAAATGCGTCAAGCCCCGGAGTTTTAGGAGAATTGCGATGGAACAATTTTGGAGGGGAAGGGAAATCAGAGGACTTTTATTTTGAATTTGAGGCACAAAAAACAGATATAGACTGGGATGGTCTGAAAATACAGAGACCATACTCTTTATCAGCCGTTGAATCTGAAGAAGATCTAGCAGGACGAGACGATGTGATTAACGACTTGTTTGCAAGGAGTACCGCAGAAGATCTTGAGTCTTCAATTATTTACGGACAGAAAAGAGTTGGAAAAACATCAATAGCAAAGACATTGGAGAACAAACTCAAGAAGGCCAACAATCACATTGTGGTCTTTGTCAGTGTAGGCGAACTTGATATAACTACTGCTCAAAATTGCGTCACTGACTTGGGAACGAAAATTTTAAAGGAGGTATTAAACCAATGCGATTTGCCCATAGACATTCCAAAAATTAGCGGTGCCTTGGCGCCATTAGGAGATGTATTTGACCAAATTATACACTATCGGTCAGATCAAAAGATAACAATAATTATTGATGAATTTGACGAAGTCCTAGGTAATTTATACCCTTCTGAAGACAACGATATAGGCAATGCTTTCTTTCTCAATATCAGAGGCTTAAGTTCTAAAAAACATGTGTGCTTCGTACTTGTGGGTGGAGAAAATATGAGGCGCATTCAATACTCAACTGACCGGCTCAATCATTTTCAGACTTTCCCTGTGGATTACCTCAATAAAGAAAAATATTGGGATGATTTTCGGGCACTAGTCCAAAATCCTGTGAAGGACAAAATTGAGTACGATAGTGCAGCAATTGACGCTTTATATGCCGTAACTGCCGGGAATCCGTTTTTCACAAAGATGTTATGTGGAAATGTCTACTCGGATGTCTGCAAAACTCGAGACGCATATATAACAGAAGAAGATGTGCAAAAAACGATAAGAGATACTTTGCTCTCATTGGATGTCCAAAATATGAACCATTTTTGGAAGGACGGTATTTCGGAGGATGACGCTGAACAATGCAGAGTAATTGAGAGCCTCAGAATAAGATTGTTACGTGCCTTCGCAGATTTGAACCGAAAACAGCAATCCGTAACTAAAGATACTCTGAAGGACACATCTATATTACGGCAATCTGGTGCTGCCATAGATCCAATTATAGATAGTTTTGTTACAAGAAAAATATTTATCGAGGAAGAAGATGGGCACTATCGATGCAAACCTATGCTATTGGAAAAATGGCTTGTGGAAACAGGTGGGCATAATATGGGTGAATTCGAAGATGCGACGGCACTTCAGATACTCACGGATACAGAAAATGATGCCTTTGTCACTGATATAGAAATTGACGAGTTGACCGACGGATGGAGTAGTACTTACCGTGGCAAAGTAGTCGACGTAGCGAAAGTCAACCGTTGGTTGGATCAGTTCGATAATAATATTGAGCGCCGTTTGATGTTTAAGTTGTTACAAAATTTAAAATTCTACAATGAGCAATATGTTCGCGAAAAACTCCGAAGTATCAACGAATTTATATATTCCAATATTACCCGTTTAAGAAAGGGAAGAGAGCGTTACCGCCGAGAGATTTTGGTGAGTTGTTTTGACACTCCAGCGAAAAGCGGAGCATCAATCGCACGACTCTACACACAAGAAAACAGCATAATATCCGAAAACTGTTGCAATTTGCAGGATATTCCATCAATACTAACAAATCCGAAGAGACGACAGAGAATCCAAGCAGTTGTTTTTGTTGACGACCTGATTGGATCTGGTGGATCAATGATCGCATACATTTCCAAAATGAAAAAAATATGTGGCAATATCTTTACAAAAAATAATGATCTAAGTGTATTTATCACTTCAGTATGTGGTCTGGAATCAGGTGTATCTATAGTTGAAAAATCTTTAGAATCGCTCAACTACTCCGTACAACTTAAGGTGTGTGATCTCCTTACAGAAGAAGCCCAATGTTTTTCTGATTTCTCACAAATTTTTGAGTCAAAAGCTGAACGCCTTAGAGCTGAAAATATTGTGAGAAGGCATGGTAAAAATTTGTACCCCAGACATCCACTAGGATTCAATAATGGTCAACTCCTCTTAACTTTTCATCAAAGTTGTCCAAACAATTCTCTACCGATTCTGTGGGCAGACGAAAGAGATTGGTATCCTCTATTTAAGAGGCACTAAAATATGGGGTAGATTTTGGAGTTACCCCGCTTTGGTGGAGTATATAGGGCTTGTGTATCAAGCCTGTGATTGATGCAGCTTTTCATAAGCTATCGGTGCCTGGTAGGCGATTGACTGTTGCAACAGTGAAGTCGCGCTTTATCAGATCGGGAGCCTTATTAGCCTGATGCGCCTTAGTGCCCGAGTTTGATCTCAAAGTGTTTCAGATACCAACAGGCTAAGCATTTAGATTACCCTATACCGTCAATTTTTCACGATAGTCAAGGAGTGTTCAATTACAGTGAAGGATGGATCAGCATGAACGACACATCAAAAGAAGAGGACACTTTGAAATCTCCCCGGATCGGTCTTGCTCTTTCCGGCGGCGGGTTTCGAGCTTCGATCTTCCACCTGGGAGTGATTCGCCGACTCGAAGAACTCGGGATCATGAAGTATGTCCATACGATCTCTGCTGTCTCGGGTGGCTCAATCATAGCAGCCTATTACGTGATCGAGATGGAGAAGCGCCTGCGCCAACGCAGGGAAGAGCTGGCAGATAATCCTGACCGGCTCGACGAGGTCCGACTTCAGATATTCGAGGAAATCGCCGACTCCTTTTTCCAAGCCCTTAACCACAACCTGCGGTCCAGGGCGATGGTGTTCGGTCCCTTCTACCATCCAATTCTCTTTCTCAAAAGCTTGTGGCCCTCTTGTTCTCGCTCTGACATAATGCAGAAAGAATACGACAAGTGGTTTTATCGCGACGATACGCTGGACCATTTGCCTTCAGTCACTTTGCGCGACAACGATGCACGTTCCGAAGAAGAGAAGAGCTCTCTTTTCTTGACCGGACCGGAGGTTGTATTGAACACGACATCGTTGCTTACAGGTGAGCGAATAGGGTTCAGCCGAGATCCGGTATCCCGCCTGCAAGAACTCCATCGTGTAAATCAGAATACGTTGAAGTTGTCGAAGGTCGTAGGAGCATCTTCCGGAGTACCCGGTCTATTTCCCCCTACGATGGTATGGGGAGATAAGCTTGTAGATGGGGGCGTCGCGGATAACCAGGGAATCGATGCTCTGGTTGGCGTTGATCGCTTATTGGATGACGACGAAAGTTCAGTGACAGAATGTGACGATTTCGATGTCCTGCTCGTCAGCGATGCCTCCGGACAGATGGAGCCAGTTCATCGACAAGGAAATCGGACCTTCGCCGTTATGGGTCGAACCTTTTCTATTTTTCAGTTCCAGCTTCGAAGAAAAATGCTCAAGCTCCTCCGTTTGTGGCAGAGAAACGACAGCAGCAGTCGCGAATTTGCGTTTGTGCATTTGTTTTTAAACCTTAAGGACAGGTCCAATACGCCGCGCGTACCTTCTGAGTACATTCCCGCGTTGGGCGGGATCCGAACTGATCTGGACCAGTTTAGTTTTATTGAACGGGAAGTCTTGATGTACCACGGCTATACTCTCATTGACGCACAGATCCAAAAGTATTGTGAAAGGTTGAAGGCGGTCATTAGCAACAAGACAGGTGACGTACCAGAGTTGGCACAACCGCCTCTTTTTCTTGATCAGCCAAGTTCAGACCAAACTACCGAGAAATGCGTCAACGAAACCAGGCTACGAAAACGCGTGAAGGATGTGTTGAAAGCTGGGAGTGGTCGTGTGTTCTTATTTCGTTCGTGGCGAAAGTATCGCAAGCAATCATGGCTGGTCTTTGTGCCTGCCCTGTTATTGTTTCTCGGAGGTTGGTGGGCCATTCAGTACTATTTGGATTCGCTCTACTCTCTCACCTTGCTGTTCGAGAGATGGTTGTCCCAGGTCATACCCGACTGGGTGCGGTGGGTTTTGGAGAAAGTCGTCGGGAGCAGCAACTTTCCTCTGGACACTCAAGAGCTAACGTTCGTAGGCTGGATTGCATTGTGGCTTTATGTTGTTGCGTTTCTGACGTACGTGGCGATGCGACGGATGGTCAGGCGATGGGACATCAAGGACTATCAGAAACTGACCGATAAGGACTACACCCTTCACTGGACCGCAAACGACGCATCTTCAGAGGATCGGCGATGAGGATGAATATATGGAACGCTATAGAAACAGAGGCGGCGATTCTGGAATCGTAGCCTATGAGATAGGACCTGATTCTATCACGGTGATGTTTAGTGATGGATCCATCTATCTTTATACATATCAGAGGTCAAGTCCAAAAAGTTCTGTAAAAAGGAAGCTCCGCTAAAAGCAGTTTGGTATATCAAAATCCAAAGTATCTAAGACCAGTTGATCTTCAGATGTGAGGCGGTTGCTGGGCCAGCCGTATTTTTAGAAGAGAGAATCCGTATGTTCAAATTTCTTATTTTTTGCCTATTGGTTTTTTCTGGCCTTACTAATGCCTATGGACATGGGGGAGGTTTGGATCAGAATGGAGGGCATTGGGATAGAAAGGCTGGAACTTACCATTATCACCGTCCAAGATCAGGGAGCTCCGGGAACTTACAGAAATCACAAAGTTCACTCGTGCAGGTGAACAAAAATACAAAAGATATATCTATGTTAGGGGTTCGAGTGTCTGGTATTCTGACTTCGCTGACGAATATACAGGCCAGGATTTCAACACTGGAAGAAATGGTGGAGAATAAATTATCCAGACTTCTCACCCGTGTAGATAGTATTCAGATTGCAAGGCAAGAGATAAAAAGAGAGACAATTGTAAGGTGGATAAATGATCCTGTATCTATAGGGTGGCGTGCCGGTTCTGGTCAAACTGATTATAGTACAGCACAATTCAGTTTCAGGTTATCAGACTTCGCCGAGGATATGAAAATAGATGTTTCGGAAGTGGAGAATTATACGTATTTCGTTTTAGATATTGCTTTGGGAACAGAAGACGGTGGTTTACCGACTCCCAATGTTGCTGTGCTGGTGCATCTTGCGACCGCGTTTTCGTCTGTCCTTTCAGAGGATCGTATAATTTTTGTTTTAGAAGTAGAACCAAGGGACTTTTATAGAGATAAAATTGAGTCAATTCAATCTCTAAGTAGTCGTACTCGACCGAGAAATTCATATCTCCACCTTCTTGCTGTCAGGAAATGACGTAAGAGAATGACCTTTGAATATACCTCAGTCCTGCGGAAATCGAAATGGGCAATCGTAGCATGATAAGCTAATAATACATTTCTATATAAACTCTGGAAGATGGTATCACGGAACACACCCGCCAAAGTGGGTATAGTTGGGTTTAACTCCCAGCTTCCAGAGCACCTGAAGCATAGCGTTGCGTGTGTTCCGTAGGCTGGGCATCGCTGAGATATAGTTAGAGACGTACTGTGTTTTGCTTGGAGAAGTATGTCTCTATTTTTATTTCGCAAAACAAAATGTAGCTGTCTTGGTGAGACCAAAATCTTGAGGTGGTATAATGAAAGCTCATGACGAGCACAGAGCCCAAATCCTCACAGCCCTTGAAGAGACGGCAAGCCATTACAAAGCGATTTTAGAAACGACCGTTGACGCGATTATTACGATTGACAGTCAGGGAATTGTACAGACATTCAATGCTGCTGCTGAGAAGATATTCGGCTATCGCGCTGAGGAAGTGATCGGAAACAATGT
>CAZURU010000289.1:0-7071 GCA_964623585.1 uncultured bacterium | reverse complement strand
CTGTTAGATTGTGCCGTTCACTGCTTCATTCTAAACAGTCGGTAATGAGAGAAAACTTAATTGAAATGGTATTAGTTTGTTGTTAATAATATCTGTTACTTTTTTCTCACAGTTTATCGCCTTCAATGAATTGACATTTTGAAACAATTATAATTAATTTCCGTTAAATAGATACAGCACCTAAGGAGGTGGAGAAATTCACGATGAACTTTGTTGCAAGAACTGACATCGGCGTTCTCAGAAAAAGAAATGAGGATGCGTATTTCTTTGATAATGATAATCTGATTTTTGCAATCGCAGACGGTATGAGTGGACACGCCCATGGCGATATTGCAAGTCGTGTCGCTGTGCAAGTATTTGAAGAATGGGTCGAGGAAACACCTGTACCAGCAAGTGATTTGGGTCCCATCAATAGACTCAATATTCTGGAAAAACTTGCTAAAGAAGCGAACCAACGTGTCTTCAAATTGGGACAAGATTCTCACCAATACAAAAGGATGGGTACTACGTTAACCGCAGGGTTTGTTACGCCAAGTTATTTAGCTTATGTACATGTTGGCGACAGTCGATTGTATGTACTCCATAATAATATACTGACACAGATCACAACAGATGATTCATTAGTCCAGAAATTAATTGAGAAGGGCGAAATTACGCCTGAAGAAGGTCGTATCCATCCGAAAAGAAATATCATTACACAAGCAATTGGATTATCTGAAGACATCATTCTTACAACGGATGTCTCGCCACTGACAAGAGGTGACATTATACTTGCATGTTCCGATGGACTACATGACTTAATCATAGATGATACTGAAACCCAGTCTGTTTTGATTGACAATGTTTGCCTTGAAGTTGCAAGCGACCAACTTATCAATAAAGCTATCTCTTATGGAGGAACCGATAACATCACCGTCGTCCTGGCAAGCGTAGACTAATCAACAAAAGTTCTCCTTCTGACAAAGTAGAATCAACTGTGTCCTAATCTACTGGTGCTAATTTGCGTTCCCACCGTCTGAAGTAACAAGACCCAAGACCAATTCGTTCTCGTCATATTCCTCTTGTTGATCTATTATCTTGACGCCTTCAGTTTCAGGTAAATCAATTTGCGGTGCTTCTGACCATAGGCGTTCTAAGTTGTAATATGAACGTTTCTCATCTAAGAAGATGTGAACGACAAAATCTACATAATCCAATAGAATCCAATCCGATCTTTTAGCACCTTCTTTTTGCCAAGGTCGTTGATCCCATCCTTCTTCGAGTTCTTCTAAGACTGCTTCGGATATACCTTCTACTTGAATATCTGATATCCCGCTAAAAATAGCAAAAAAGTCTGTAAAACAATCTAATTCACGTAGGTCAAGTATTACCGGGTTCTGTGCGCGATGGTTCACTGCCGCTGTCGCTGCGGCTTTCACGATTTCTAAAGTGTTATCTGTCGTGTTGTTTGTCCTCATCGGATAAAACTCCAATACCTAAAATTAAATAAAAAGCATAACTTGAAACACACATCATTTTACTAAGGAATCGTTGTATGTGTGTATTGTATTTGAATGTATAATCCATCCTTTTTTGAGTAGAAACCCAATTTTATAACATGCTACATCGTGGACTGCTTGATCCAAGTTTTTGACAGCTATTTCTCTGACTTTTTCCGCTTCACTGTATTCACGAGTCGGTTCAGCAAAATCAGCAACATAAATCAATTTCGCTATTAATCCCATTGATGCATTTCCAGTTGTATGACACCTGATCGCCTCAAGCACTTCTAAATCTGTAACTTCAAATAGATCAATCGCACATTTAACGCCTACGATTGCATGTAACAAAGCAGGCATTTTCTGTTCAATAGGATCAAGTTGTATATTGTATCGGGATACATGCTGATACAATTTTTCATCACACATCCATTTTGCAACATCGTGTAGAAGCGCAGCTAAGTGAGTTTTCCATACATCAGCGTTGTGACATAGAGCCAATCTGACAGCTGTCTCCTGAACAGAATAGATGTGTTCGTATCGGTCCTTATCAAATCTCTCTGTGAGATAATCCTGAATTTGTAACGATTTTGGATGCATCCTTAGTTCTGTAATTATAGACAAGGATGATTCGGTACAACCGTTTCCCCAAAAAATATTGTTTTCTGCCATCTGATATATCTATTTCTAACACCGTTTTTATTGAAAAACAACATATTGTAAATTAATTTTGGCTTAATATACTTACTCAAATACTTACTCAAATTTTGTGTTTTCACGTAGTATCTGTAGGATATATTCATTACTACTATCTGATGTTGCTTCTGGTTCAATCTGTGATGTTTCATAGTCTTGAGGTATTGGACAACTTATACGGTATTCTTCATTTAACCACTTACCTAAATCTAAAGATTTACATCTCTTGCTACAAAAAGGAAAATTAGGGGGTAATGGTTCATCTTTGTTGTATAGAAATGTGTAATTTGTTCCACATTGGCTACATTTCAGATTCATTTTCTTGCCTTTTTTAGAATAAAACTCTGCATAGTTCGGTTATTATTCATCTGCACGATAGAGTTTATGAATGTCAATATAAACGGCGACAGGTTCAGGAACGAGGTACCGAATAGAAACATTATTCTTTATGTGTTGACGGATATCGGTCGATGAAATATCTACACCTGTAACCCTTACGTTGACTACTTTGTCCCGTATCTCGGCTGGAACATTATTAAGATTGTAGTTTGGACGTGTAGTAGCAACCAGGGTGCATTGCTCAAGAACATCGTCAAAATCCTTCCAAATCTTATACTCAATTAACGAGTCAGCACCAATAATCCATGCAAGTTCGGTTTTCTCGCCATATTTAGCCCGCAAGGTTTTTATTGTCTGAATTGTATATGAGGGGCCAGCACGGTCTAATTCAATACGTGACACATCAAAGAACGGATTGTTCTCGATCGCCAACTTTACCATCTGGTATCTATGTCTTGCAGCAACAATGTCGGGTTGTATCTTATGTGGTGGTCGAGCGGCTGGAACGAACAATACGCTTTCAAAACCTAACCCCTCTCTCACTTGTTCTGCACTTATCAAATGTGCATAATGAATTGGATTAAAGGTGCCTCCCATTACTGCAATTTTCATCTGTATATTAGTTGCTTCTTCCTAAAGAACATTCAAAATATGTAATCTACTTCAATATGATGTGTTTTAAATTTGACACATAAGAACACACATCCTCAATTCAGGTCAAGTCTCTTGTATATTAATCATACTAAATATTGTAAATTATTACAACAAAAAATCATCCCCCATCATACCTAATCTATCAAAATTACATTATGCAGTATGTGTTTCTGAACTAAAGAATCCTTGTATACAAAAGGGTTCATAAGTATAATAGGTTCAAATTACTGTGTTAATTATACAATATTCCTTAATCACATTTCTACCAAAAGTTGTTATGAGTCTTCATCTAGGTTCTTTATTCTACTATCTTTATTCTATTGGCACGAATTTTGCTAAAAATAATGTATAGAGGGCAAGCTTAAAGGTCGTTCCATGTCAGTAACGCATATTCCAGTTTTACGGGAAGAAATTCTTACATACCTTAATCCAAAATCAGGAGGACTTTACGTTGATGCAACTATCGGATTGGGGGGACACAGTTTATCTGTTTTGCAGAAGTCTGCACCAACAGTTAAACTAATTGGAATCGATCAGGATGCTTTGGCACTTTCCGAGTGTAAGAAACGGTTGAAAGTATTCCAAAACAGGTTAAGTCTGATTCATGGAAATTTTTCAGATTTACAAGATCTGTTAGAAGTACACGGATTTAGCAAAGTTGATGGTGTCGTATTTGACCTCGGCGTTTCTTCATTTCAACTCGACACCCCAGAAAGAGGTTTTAGTTTTCAACATAATGGGCCTTTGGATATGAGGATGGACCAGCGAATGCCTACACTGGCTTCAGACATTGTTAACAATAGTACTGCTAAATCACTAATGAAAATATTTAGGGAATATGGTGAAGAACGTTTTGCAAAATTGATTGCTCAACGTATCGTTGAATCCCGTTCAGTAGAACCGATTACAACGACACAACAACTCACACACATTGTGGAATCTGTTATACACCGACAATTCAAAAACAGGAAAGTCAATTCTCAACAAAGGAGAATCCATCCTGCAACACGAGTTTTCCAAGCATTACGCATAGAAATAAATGATGAACTTAAAAACCTTCAACGCGGGATAGATGCAGCTGTCTCAGTACTAAAAAAAGACGGATGTCTTTGTGTCATTAGTTTTCATTCACTTGAAGACAGAATTGTTAAGCGGAAATTACAGTTTTATGCAAAAACCTGTATCTGTACACCGAAGGCACCGATATGCGTCTGTAACCATCAACGGAAACTAAATGTAATTACAAGACGGCCTATTTTGGCAAGTGTGAACGAAATTAATACAAACCCTCGCTCGCGTAGTGCAAAATTGCGTGTGGCTGTAAAAGTTTAACATTATCAAATAGACTTAACATTGTATCTATTCCGTGCATTCAATCGTATAATTTACAAATGCAAACATCAAAGACATTCTCAACGCAATTTTCAGATAGTAAACCTTGGAAACCTGACAGGACAATGTTAGTGGTATATATAATTTTTGGTTTATCTCTGTGTGTATTTGGCGCGAGTATATGGTTTTCATCTTATCCTAAAAATCTATATATACAACGAAGACCTTACTTTGAAGACAAACAGGAGCGAATACAAAACGAAATCCAAGCTTTATTGGTAGAAGAAAGTAGTTTGACAGAAGTAGAAAGAATCCGTATAATAAGTAAAGAATTAGGATTTGTTGAATCATCTGATAACTGGATTGAGCTTAAAGATAGATAGTCTGAATTCACAGCAGAAATAAGTGATTGGTGTATATAGGAACCGGAAAGAAGGATACCTAATATGAAAAGTAACTATTTCCTATCAATTCGACGACTTGTTGTTACATTAGTCGTTTTGCAATTAGGTTTTCTGGTATTGATTGGGAAATTATTTACAATTCAGATTCCTAATGCAGACGATACGGTTGCATTACGGAAAGACTGGCGTTCCAATGCAAACCGTGTTGTTAAACGAGGTAAGATTTTGGATAGACACGGTTATGTTCTAAGCATAAGTCAAGACACAATTGCAGTGTGTGCAGATCCAAAAACTTTTAATAGGAAATCAAACGCTCATACAGTTGCTGCTGAATTAGCACCGATATTAGATACGTCAAGTCGAGAATTATTAAAGCAATTAAAAAGAGAACGGAATGGGGAATATGTAGAATTCGTCTGGCTAAAGAAGGATATAAAATATGAAAAATTAGATGAAATTAAGGAAATTACCAGAAAGCATCGAGGTTTAAAAGTAGAGGTTGAACCAAAAAGGGTCTATCCAAATGATACGCTTGCTTCACAAGTCATAGGGTATTTAAATGATTTGAAAGAAGGTGAAGGTATTGAGTATCAATATGACGACTACCTTCAGAGAGTGCATAGACCAATACCCGACAAAAATCGCCAATTTACCTCTATGTCTATGAGCACCCAGAAGCTTGGCAACAATGGGTGTAATGTTGTTCTTACGCTTGATCAAGTTATTCAGGATATAGCAGAAAAAGAGATTGCACAAGGATGTAAAGATTGGAATGCGCCTAAAGGTACTGCTATTGTCCTTGCTGTAGATACTTCTGAAATTCTGGCGATGGCAAGTTACCCTACTTATGATGTTAACGACCAGACAAACGCTGATGAAGAAGCGAAACGGAATCTGGGGATATGGTATCTGTTTGAACCTGGTTCCATTTTTAAGGTTATCGCTACCTCTGCTGTACTGAATGAAGAGATTATGACGCCTGAGTCTACTGTATTTTGTGAAAATGGCAGGTATCAACTTACTAACCGGCGGGTAATTAAAGATGTGTCATCAAAAGGATGGTTATCACTTGCTAATGTAATACAAAAATCAAGTAACATCGGTATGATTAAGATTGTCCAGCAGTTAGGTCCCAGTTTATTACAGACGTATGTAGATGATTTTGGTTTCGGTGCAAAAACGGGTGTTGATCTACCCTATGAAAAAAGTGGAAGCCTCTATGCTTTACGACATTGGGATGTAAATTCACTCGGTTCTGTGCCATTTGGTCAAGGAATCTCGGTGACCCCTCTACAGATGGTAAATGCCTTAGCAGCTATTGCAAACGGTGGCACCTTACATCAACCCTACATAACAAAAGAGATTCGCGATGCACATGGAAATCTCGTCAAGAAGAATCATCCAATCGCACTCAGAAGGGTTTTGGAACCGTTCACTGCCAGACAAATGACTGAAATACTTATTGGAGTCGTTGAGCAAGGAAGCGGCACAAGAGCAAAAATAGAAGGCATTAAAGTTGCTGGTAAGACAGGCACTGCACAGAAAGCTGAAAAAGGTAAAGGGTATGCTACCGGTAAAGAGGTTATGTCCTTTATGGGATTCCTTCCTGCAGATGATCCAAAGATCGCTATCATCGTTACATTGGATGAACCCAAAGGGGCAAGGTTCAGTGGAACAATTGCTGGACCAGTTTTCAAACGTATTGCTGAACAAACGCTTAAACATACAAAACAGACAGACTTCTTTCATAATAGACAGAAACGTCAAAATGTAACACCAAGAAATGTTGTTGATGCTAAAACAGACCGCACGACAAAAGATACAACATACACAACACAAACAGGTATAAAAACCAAGAACCGTACAAGTGATCAAACTCGCTCGCTAATTAAGAATACCGATACTAATTCTGAAAATGTAATTGTACAGACTGGAGTTGGTCTATGAAACTCCAGAAACTTCTGGATGGTATCAATGTAACCCATATCATAGGAGATAGAAACCCACTTATTCAAGGTGTTGTCAGTGACCACAGAAAAGTGAAACCGGGATATGCATTTGTCTGTTATAAAGGATTAAATGTTGATGGACATGACTTTATTTCAGGAGCTATCCAAAACGGTGCTACAGCGATCGTCTCAGAAAAAATTATCCCTGATTTATCTGAA
>CAZURU010000288.1:0-7073 GCA_964623585.1 uncultured bacterium | reverse complement strand
TGGACTTCAGACGTGTGCTCTTCCGATCCAATTGAAGCGGATACATCTGAGAGACAGGCAAACGCCTCAGAGACCCCGAATACACCTTTTGCTGAAGGATGTAATAAGTGTCACGGTAATGAAGATGCCTATAAGGAATGGACACAAGCTGGACATTCACATGCACTTGTTAACCTGCTTGAAGGTCCCTATGAGGTTAAGACGTCTTGTTTGAGTTGCCATTCCTCTGGATATAAGATGTTTGCAGAGAGAGGTATTCCGGGACATCCGTATAACGAAAAAACAGCGGTCAATGCGGTTGCTTGTTCCTCTTGCCATTCACATGCCAGTAAAGAGGAACATCTGTTGGTAATACCTGCAAAGAAACTATGTGTCACCTGTCATAAGATGGACTGTGGGTGTGCAGGTGCAGGTATTGTCCATCAATCACAATCGGAGATGTTCTTAGGTCGTGAAGGTGCGGGAGTTAAACGGATGCCGTCACCACACGTGCGCGCCATGAAAAAGCGGTGTATCCACTGCCACATGGCAAAAGTTGAACAGAAAGAGGACACCCAGGAAAACGTGGCACAGGAAACTATGGCAAAACACGGAGGACATACCTTCAAAGCTGACTTCTCAACCTGTGGCGACGCAGGATGCCACGACAGTGCCGACAACGATATGTCTAAAAGATTACCGATATATCGTGCTGAAATTGAGGAGAAGATGAAGACAGTTAAAGCAATTCTGGATAGTGCAGAAGATAAGACAACGCAAGCCTATAAAGACGCAAAGTTAAACTACGACATGGTGAAAGGAGACAGCGGCTACGGTTTACACAACATCCCTTATGCCCGCGCGCTATTAGAGCATAGTCTCTCCCTAAAATCAGAGATAGATGCTACCGAAGGTCAGCAATGGAGCGATTAGGAAATCGCTCCTACCGAGTTTTATAGAGACAGGACTTTACTTCCCTGCACTTAGCACTTTTTTCAACGGGACATCTTTATCTTGCGGAATGTAAAAACTCATCGCGTCGTCAACAACGCCGAGTAATTGCTTCTGAATCGGATTACATCTTTCAACCAACTCATCAGGCATTGTGATATAATCCATCGGTTTGATCCAACGGAAAGCATACCCCATAAAGATGGTCTTACGCGGCATTCCTGACCAATTGTGTCCGATACCGTGGTATGTGCGTTGTTCAAAGAGGAAAGCATCACCAGCATTGACGTTCATTGCAAGTGCGCCACGTGCACCACCTGTTTCGGGGTCTTTTGCTGGATATCCTGTTAATCGGTTGCTTCCCGGGACTAAAACCGTTGCCCCAGATGCGGGATCAGATTGATCACTAATAGCATAAGCGATCTTGAGAAGGATCCTTGGATGAGGTTCTTGCATCTCACGAAATGATGATCCACCATCGCGGTGAAGTCCGATCCTAGTCTTCACATTATCAGGCGGTTCCTCTTTTGAAGGGAGAACAATAAGATGTGACGTAATCATCTGGATGTTCCAGTTTAGCACGCCACAGGCAAGTGGAAATGTCTTATGCCAGTCAAGGAGTTGAAGAAACGCTTCATGATGTGTGATGCAGTTGCGTAGGTTCAGTTTACCGCCACCTTCCAGATTGCCCGCTTCCTCCTCTTTAGCATAAACTTCGTCAACTGCAGCGTCAATTTCTGCTACAACATCTGGCGGTAGCGCGTTCTTAATTAAGATGTATCCATTGTCTTCCACAAACTGTTTCTGTTCAGTCGAAAGGACTGCTGTTTCAGCAATATCACTAATCGGTTCCATGTTTTCATCCTTTTCAAGATATAATACCATTTCTACTTGAAAATGTTGCTTTACTGTAGCACATTCTGTTAGATTGTGCCGTTCCCCGTTTCATTTCTAAACAGCCGGTAATGAAAAGTTAATTAATAGAAATGGTATAAGGTGATTTCTACTATTGACTTATTGATGCCTTTTAGTTTTTAAATCAGTTTTTAAAGTATACATGGATTTATTGAAAAACTCAAGAAAAATCTGAGATAAGGGGTGTAGATATTCTTTGACCCTATTTGTTGGAAATTCGTGATGACACCACCTAAACAACTATCACAAGTGCGGAACTATTAACATATTTTGAGACCTACTACTTCACATCAATCAGCAAGTGTTCAAGAACCAGCACATCATACATTTACGAATCAGAAACCTTCCCACTTCGGTTCTACATGGCGTGCGATCCTAATTGGCTCACTACTCACTATTCCAAACGTCTATTGGATTTTAGATTCAGCGGGACAAGGGTATCCTACCACAATTTCGCTCTATTTCAATGTCATCTTTTGTATCTTTGTTCTTACCGGTGCGAATCTCGTATTGTCCTGGACTATGCCGCGAGTGGCATTTCAGCAAGGTGAATTGCTAACTATCTATGTCATGCTATCCATCGCCTCCTCTCTGGCAGGTCACGATGTGCTCCGCGTCTTAATACCGATGATCCCTTACGCTTTCTGGCACGCTACAACGGAAAACGATTGGACACATCTGTTTCACCGATATGTACCCGATTGGATAGCAGTCAAAGATAAAACCTTTCTAACAGAGTATTACAGAGGTGAATCCAGCTTATACCGCTGGGAAATCATTGAAGGATGGCTCACGACTACCCTCACTTGGGGTGGTTTCTTGTGTGCACTCGTACTGGCAATGGTATTTATCAACACCCTTGTGCGTAAGCAGTGGACAGAACATGAGAAACTGAGTTATCCAATTATCCAACTCCCGCTTGAATTGACAAACGTCAACAAGACACAACTATTGACAAGCAGAATGATGTGGCTCGGTTTTGCACTTGCTGGAACGATTGATATACTCAATGGGCTACACTATCTTTTTCCTTCTGTTCCCAGTCTGGGGGGACGACTTTACGACCTGCGTCCATTTTTTACACAGAAACCGTGGAGTGCAATTGGCTGGACTCCGATTGCTGTTTTCCCGTTTGCTGTCGGCATGGCGTTCTTTATTCCGCTGGACTTGTCATTTTCCTGCTGGTTCTTCTATCTGTTTTGGAAGGCGGAACGCATCTTTGGTGATGCTTTGGGTATCAGAGGTCTGCCGAACTTTCCGTTTACGGATGAGCAATCTTTTGGTGCGTATATCGGTTTATTCGTTATTGCGGTCATTGCAACGCGAAAACACCTTGCACAGGTGGGACGTAAACTCTTTACGCAGCGCAAAGGAGAAGACCCAGATGAACCGATGTCCTATCGTGGCATGGTAATCTGTTTAATTGCGAGTCTGTTATTCCTTGCCATTTTCTGTAACGCGGCAGGTATGTCTGTGTGGGCGATTCTCGTGTTTTTCGGTATCTACTATGCAATATCCACTGCTGTCACCCGGATGCGTGCTGAGCTCGGTTCACCCGTGCACGATTTACATTTCATCGGTCCTGATGAGATGATGCCTCGTATGTTTGGAACGCGATTTCTCGGTCCACGCAACTTGACGATGTTAGCCTATCTTTTCTCTATCAACCGTGCGTATCGTGGACACCCGATGCCGCATATCCTTGAAGGCTTCAAGCTCGCTGAAAGGACACGAATTTCTAACCGCAGATTACTTATTGCCATGTGTGTAGCGATAATTATCGGTACATTCGCTTCATTTTGGGCATTCTATCATATTTCATACATTGAAGGTGCACGTGATTGGTTTGCGGGGAGACCCTTTAACCGACTTCAGAGTTGGCTCACTTCACCGAGAGTTCCAGACGTTCCCGCAATTATTGCAATGTGTATTGGATTTCTCATAACAGGTTTCTTGATGCTTATGCGGATAAAGCTATTCTGGTGGCCCTTTCATCCAGCGGGGTTTGCTATTTCCAGCAGTTGGTCAATGAATGTGTTCTGGTTTTCAATCTTTATCAGTTCAGTCATCAAATGGATCATACTAAAACAGGGAGGCGTTAGTCTACACCGCAAACTCATACCATTCTTTCTCGGTCTGATTCTGGGCGAGTTTATTGTCGGTGGCGTTTGGAGTCTTATTGGGATAACATTAGATAGACCGATGTATCGGTTCCTGTTTTAGGAAACCCCATAGTGGATAGTCCAGACTAAATAATACCAATTTTAATTATTTATATTCCATTCTTCCGTAGGTTGGGTTGAGGAACGAAACCCAACATCTTGACCCATTATAGAGCAATACAGGTCGCCAGTTAATATTTTATTGGCGTGCATCTACACGACCTACGCAAATGGTATATTATAAAGTAGAAATGGTATAAGAAAAGGAATTGAAACCAGCTATTAAATGTTGTATACTCTATAAATGAATCTAAGGAGGAATGAATCATGGGAGAGAAAGCAGTGACTAATGATAAAAACTCAACGAATTTGGATATGCCTTTTGTACCAGAGGAATATCAACCCCAAAAGCATAAAGAAACTGCCGCAAAAAAAGTGGGACAGCAAACTAAATGTCCACGCACAGTAAAGTTACCTCGCCTAAAGTTAGCGCATCTCGTATCTCAAATAACAGAGAAAAACGCACATAGCGAGATTTCCACAGGTCAGGCGGTAGGAAATGAAGTCGGGTAGGAGTAAACCAAGTCATGTACGGAAATATTGGAGGATTTACTTGAAAGATTTGGTACTGAAGTAATACAAGCAAGTTTGCATGACATAATCGGAAACTAATACCATTTCTAAATGAAAATGCCTCTTTACTGTAGCACAATCAAGGATCAATGTGCTACACTTCAAATACTTGGGCACAATCTAACAGAATGTGCTACAAAGAAAGGTATTGTTCTATAGCAAGATATACTATGCAAAATTTAATTACAGTGATTGGTCGCGGTCACTCCGGGACACGTGCTATATCGCATACGCTCTATGCCAGCGGTGTATATATGGGGAGTCAGTTGAATCCATCAGGTGATAAGATCCCACCGCATGATATGTATGATGCATGTAGGGTGTTTGCAAAATATGTCAAATGGAATGGCGGATTATCATGGAATTTCGAACCACTTTTTACCATGCCGATTGACCCGGATTTTGAACGTCTGATGAGCACATATTTGTCTGATGTGCTGCATGATTCGTCTATGTATAAAGGGTGGAAGATTCCAGAGACGACACTGGTATACCCCTGGATAACGCGGATGTTTCCAGATACACGTTTTATTCATTGGATACGGGATCCCAGAGATTGTATTTTGGGAGGTCATAAAACAGACAACTTGCGCGACTTCGGTATTGATTATCCACAAACAGATAATGTTTATGAACGACGCGCAATTTCTTGGTTATACCAGTATCAATTGATGAAAGCGACACCTAAACCGAAACATGTTATCCAGATACGTTTTGAGGATTTTGTGCTAAATCAGGAGCAAACACTCAAACGGCTTGAAGCATTTTTAGATATGTCGTTAGGACGAATCATCGTAAGACCAGAAGCGGTTGAACGATGGAAAAGAGTTGAAGAGCCGAATGCTCTTCCTTTCGCGTTTTTACGTGATGCGATCATTGAAAACGGTTATTCATTATCAGCAGATTAACTATGAAGAAAACCAATGAGGAACTATTATGCCAAAAAATGGAATCTACCAAGTTGGAATCGTAGGGACAGGTGGTATATCCCGCGCACATGGCAACGGACTTCAGCAAATATCATGTGCTGAATTGGCTGCAATCTGTGATGTGCATGAAGGTGCTGTAAACAATTTCGGTGAACAGTTTAACGTTGATCCTGCTAAGCGTTATACCTCTTTAGATGAAATGTTGGAGTCTGAGGACCTGGATATTGCGATTATTTGCACATGGGGTGCATTTCACGCGGAAGTCGGTATTCAAATTTCAAAATCGAAACGCGTGAAAGCGATACTGTGTGAAAAACCTTTTACCTCAACTGCTGCGGAAGCGGAGGCGTTTGTTGGTGCTGCCCAAGAGAACGGTATTCTCGTCACGGAAGCCTTCAAATTTCGTCATCATCCAATGCATATCAAGGCGAAGGAGTTGGTTGACTCCGGTGCAATTGGAGAATTCATGACGCTGCGTAGTACCTTCTGTACAGGCGGTGGCGGCGGCGGTCCCGATTCGCGCAAACCAGAAGCAAACTGGCGATTTAACAAAGCCAAGGGGGGCGGCAGTATTTACGATCTGGCGTGCTACAATATACACCACGCTCGGTTTATGTTCGGCGCTGAACCGATTAGAGTCTCAGGGGCTTCACAAGCAGGATTAGAAGTTGATGACGCTTCCTATCTGTTGTTAGTTTTTCCAAATGAAAAAACAGCACAAATTTCTACAGGATTTAATTGTGCTGGAGGACAGTATGCAGAAATGACCGGTCTGGGGGGTATGCTCCGTATTGATGCTGCTTGGAATAATAGTGGATCTCAAGTTAACATTGCACTACAGAATAGGGAAGGTCATCAGGTGATTGATATTGAACCTGTCAATCAGTTTGCGAAACAACTTGAGCACATGTGTGAGTGTTTGGAAACAGGAAACCCTCACCGTATTTCTCCTGAGAGTTGTGTGAATCAGATGCGTGTGATTGATGCTGCATTTGAGGCAATGGCAACAGGTACGACTGTTGAATTAGGATAGTCTTTGAATGAAGAGGTGGCAATACTTGTCTCCGTCTCCTGAAGTGCTGTCTGCTCTACAGAAATTAGAGGAACGGTATAGATTAGTGGTGTTATCTAATGGTGATCCTGAGTTTTTAGATTATCTTGTCAATGAACGCGTCAAGTGGGATTTTAATGATGTTATTTCGGTTACATCTTTTGGCGCGTTTAAACCGCATCCAGCGGTCTATCGTGGCGCGGCGGGTGAACTCGGTATTGAAGTTAATAGGTGTCTGATGGTCTCTGCGAATTCGTTTGACATTATGGGGGCACGGGCATGTGGGTATAGAGGCGCGTTTGTGAATCGTTATAATATGCCTTATGAGGATACACAGTATGAAGCGGATGTGATAGTGGACGATTTTACTGAATTGGCTGACGCGTTACAATAACTATTCGGATTTGTATCTATTGCTTTTCTATGGGGATGTGAGATCCCATAAAAGCACAG